>JANNWV010000086.1:0-64483 GCA_031408815.1 Gammaproteobacteria bacterium | reverse complement strand
GATATTGGTCGCGGCGCCGTCAATTTCGGCGGCGGTCGCCCGCATCACCCCGGCCTGGACCAGGCCGCGCATGACTGCCGTTGCATTCGCCGCCGCCCGCTTCAGGATGCGGGCAAATCGCATCCGCAGGTGCCGGTTGCGACTGAGGATGTCCACCAGGTCGCGGTAGAGGAAGCGGTATTCCCAGATGCACTCGAACACCAGGTGCAGCTGCAGCCAGATGTCTTCCAGGTTGGGCAGGCGGCCCTCGGGCGCCACCAGGGCCGAGTCCATGCGCTCTTCATAGCGCTGGAACAGGTGCTCGATGATGTCGTCTTTGTTGCGGAAGTGGTAATACAGGTTGCCCGGGCTGATCTCCAGCTCGTCGGCGATATGGTTGGTCGTGACGTTGGGTTCGCCCTGCTCGTTGAACAGGGCAAGGGACGCATCCAGTATTCGTTGCCGGGTCTGCTTCGCCATTGCCTCAGCCGACCAGCTTCTTCACGAGGTCGACGTACTTCTTCATCGCCTGTTCGCTCGAGGTGCCCTGCAACTTTTCCCAGGCCTCGTACTTGGCGGCGCCGACAAAGTCGAAGAAGCCGGGCTTGTCGCCCTTCACGTCGCCTTCCGAGCCCTGTTTGTACAGCGCATACAGGCGCAACATGGTGTCGTTGTCGGGCCGTTCGGCCAGGCCCTTGATGTCTTTCGTCGCTTGTTCGAATTCGTTCTTGAGGTCGGCCATGGCCTTGTCCCGGGAGCTGAACCAGCATTCCTGATAGCACGGCGAATGCGGGTGGTCAACGCGCGGCAGCGAAGAATTTGAAAGCCCGGGCGAGGTCTGGCAAGTTAGCGGTTCGGGCCGGATTCTCCGGCCTTCGATTCGGGGCAGGGACAATGAGCTATTTCGTAACAGGCGCCACGGGTTTCCTGGGTCGCTTCCTGGTCAGCAAGCTGCTCCAGCGCAAAGGCAGCATCCACGTTCTGATCCGGAAAGGGTCCGAAAAGAAGCTTGATGCGATCGCCACAAAAATGGGCTGGGACCGGCGCCGCGTCATCGCCGTCACGGGCGACCTTTCCAAGCCCAAGCTCGGGTTGTCTGCAGCGCAAATCAAGGCACTGACCGGCAAGGTCCAGCACTTCTTCCATCTCGCGGCCATCTATGACCTGGCGGCAGACGCCGAATCGCAGAAGATCGCCAATGTCGAAGGCACCCGGCATGCCATCGGCCTGGCGACGGTCATCAAGGCGGGTTGTTTCCACCACACCAGTTCGATCGCGGCGGCAGGCCTTTACCCCGGCGTCTTCCGCGAGGACATGTTCGATGAAGCCGAAGGCCTCAGCGACCCGTACTTCCGCACCAAGCACGACTCCGAGGGCCTGGTCCGGACCGAATGCCGGATTCCCTACCGCATCTACCGGCCCGGTGCGGTCGTCGGCCACTCGCAAACGGGCGAGATCGACAAGATCGATGGTCCGTATTACCTGTTCAGCCTGATCAAGAAGCTGCGCCAGACCTTGCCCCAGTGGATGCCGACCCTGGGCGTGGAAGGCGGCAGGATAAATATCGTGCCGGTGGATTTCGTCGTTGATGCGATGGACCACATCGCGCACAAGCGGGGCCTCGACGGCCACTGCTTCCACCTGGTCGATCCCGCGCCGCAGCGCATCGGCGAAGTGCTCAACGTGTTTTGCCGCGCCGCACATGCGCCCGAGATGACCATGCGACTCGATGCACGCATGCTGGCGGTCGTACCGTCGACCGTGCGTAACGCCGTGCTGAACCTTCCCCCCGTGAAGCGGTTCACCGGCATGCTGCTGAAGGACCTGCGCATCCCGCCGCAAACCCTGAAACTGCTGACCTATCCGACCCGATTCGATTCCCGCGAAACCGAGCGCGCGCTGAAGGGCACCAAGATCGCGGTGCCGGAACTCGAGAGCTACGCATGGCGCCTGTGGGACTTCTGGGAGCGCCATCTGGATCCGGACCTGTTCGTCGACCACACGCTGCGCGGCAAGGTCGAGAATCGCGTCGTGCTGATCACCGGCGGTTCGTCGGGCATCGGCAAGGCCTCGGCCATCAAGGTGGCGGAGGCCGGCGCCAAAGTGGTGATCGTTGCGCGTGGCGAGGCCGAGTTGCACGAAACCCGCGACCAGATCAACGCAGCAGGCGGCAAGTGCTGGGCCTATACCTGCGACCTGACCGACCTGGCGTCCTGCGACGAACTGGTCAAGAAAGTACTGCACGATCACAAGCACGTGGATGTGCTTGTGAACAATGCGGGCCGTTCCATCCGGCGCTCGGTGGAAGCCAGTTACGACCGCTTCCACGACTACGAACGGACGATGCAGCTCAATTACTTCGGCTGCCTGCGCCTCATCATGGGCTTCCTGCCCGGCATGACGTCCCGTCGCAGGGGCCACATCATCAACATCTCCTCGATCGGCGTGCTGGCCAGCTCGCCGCGGTTTTCGGCGTACGTGGCGTCGAAGGCGGCACTGGACGCCTTCAGCCGTTGCGCGCAGGCCGAATTCAGCGGCAAGAACATCGCCTTCACCACCGTCAACATGCCACTGGTGAAGACGCCGATGATCGCGCCTACGAAGATGTACGACTCGATTCCGACGCTGTCGCCGGAAGAGGCTGCGGACCTGGTCGTGAAAGCGATCATCGAGCGCCCGAGCCGCGTCGCCACGCGCATGGGCATCTTCGCCGCGACCCTCAATGCGCTGGTGCCGAAGGCCTACGAGGTCATCATGAACACGGCGTTCGAGATGTTCCCTGATTCCGCTGCGGCCAAGGGTGATCGCAAGGCACTACGCCAGGAACAACCGACCAACGAGCAAATCGCATTCGCGGCCGTGATGCGCGGCGTCCACTGGTAGTTCGCCGGGTTTCGCCTATTCGCAGAGGCGCCAGCGGACCGCCTGGGTGGAGTCCGCCGGCGGGTTGAGCTGGATTCGGGTAAAGCGCATTTCCTCGTTCTGGACGAGGATCCGGCAGGCTTCGGCGACCAGCACCTTGTCCTTGCCGTCGGTGTGGTTGAGCGTGATCAGCAAGGTTCGCGGCGCCGACCACGCCGCGGTCGCGACCTGGCTGATCTGCGATACCTGCTTGGCCGCGTTGGCGCGTCGCTTCGCCAGCTGTTCGGGCGTGAGCCGGGCGACGGCCTCCATGGCCTCTGCCGTCGCATTCAACTGCCGGAGCATGGCGTCCTGAGCTGGCTGGGGCGCCGACGACGATCCTGCAGGCTGAAATGAAGTTGCGACGGCCAAGGGCTGCGCAGCGACTGCGGGGGCGGCGGGGGACATCATCTGGCCTGCCGCGAAAACCACGACGCCGGCAAGTCCGCTGGCGAGCAACCCCTTCCACATGCCTTTGCGAGTCGCAGCGGCGGCCTGGCTGCTAACCTGGCCGAGCAGTTTGTCGTTGAGGAAGGGCCTGAGCTTGGGCCACAGATGGACCCCATCGAGCAGTTGGACATGGCCCTCGGCGGCGACGGTGGCTGCGCGATGTTCCACGGAACCCAGGGTGATGAGGATGCCACGCGTCGCGCCGCGCAATCGAACCGCCGCTTCGAACTCACGCACGCTGGCCTCTCCGAGGCGGTAGGCCGTGCCATGCTTGTAGTCGAGCAGGACTTTCTCGTCGCCGTGCCGGAGCAGGAAGTCAGTGCCGCCATCGGAAGAATCAGCCAGCACTTGATAGCCTTCGCGTTGGAGGGCTTCAAGGACGATTGCGATGCACTCACGCCACTTCAGGGTGGCGAGCGACTGGATGCCCAATTCAGTTTCGGCCTTCCGGCGACGGCTGACGCCGAACCAGAACGCCGTGATTGCAAGTCCCGCTGCAACCACGAACACGGCGACCATCCATACCGACATGAATCAACTCCCGCAAGCTTGCGCAGTCGGGAAGGATAACGCGTCGGCGGGGAATATTCGGACGTAGCGGCACTGCTGAAAAGAGGAAGGCCCGGTTCCCCGGGCCTTCATCCTTGCTTAAAGCGCCCGCCAGCCGGAAGTCGTGAGGGGAGGGGTCTTACGAGCTTCTAAAGGGCTGACGGGCACAAGGGGTGCAACTCAGGATTGCGGGGCTACCGGCTTGGCAGCCTTCGGAAGTGTCTTGCGCGCCGGCTTGCGGGTGGCCTTGGCGGCGACCTTCGCGGCAGGCTTGCGCACGGCCTTCTTGGGCTTGGCAGCAACGGCACGGGCCTTCTTCGCCGGGGCAGCGGCTTTGGCCTTGCGCGAATGCGCCGACAACGCATCAACGCGCGCCGTCAGTTCGGCGAGTTCTTCGCGGCCCGGGATGCCGAGGCGATTCAGGGCGCGCTGCACGCGGTCTTCAAATACTTTTTCCAGGCGATCCCAGGTGTCGGAAGCACGGCCGCGAACTGCGCCAACGCGATCTTCCATGGCATCACGCACGGCATCGACCTTGCCGGTGGCGAGCTTGCGGGTAGTCTTTTCGATGTTCATGCCTTCGTTCACCAGCGCTTCGAACAATTTCGAACCTTCGCCCTGCGCGCGGGTGAATGCGCCTACGCCCGCCATCCAGATCTGCTGGGCGGACTCCACCAACGAACGGGACAGGTGCTCGGCACGCGCCTGGATCTCGGCGGCATTGGACTTGGATGCAGCGGGTTTCGCACGCACGGTCTTCTTGAGCTTGGCCACGAATTACTCCGAAAGGTTTGTTGGGCAAGCGCCCGACGTGGCGCCAATTTGACGCCGTTGTCTAGAGTTTTCACACCAGTGACAAGAGGGCGCCGGGCTTTCGCGAAACGCCCGGAGGCCGCATGCTATGGCCATGCTGCAGCCACGCCCATTCCAGCCACGTGACGCTTGCGGGCCGAACTGGGGCCAGGGGCAACCGTGAGTACAGAATTTCGCCAGCGACTCGCACGTCGCCTCGAATGGCAGAGGGCGATCAACGATCCGGTGAAGGAGCCTCGCAATGGGCTGGCGACGCTTGCACCGCTCAGGCAGTGGCAGTCGCGAAGGCTGGCGCAAAGCTTCAAGGACTTCCTCGCAAATCCCACGATGCGTCCAGCGGCCGAGTTCTTCCTCAGCGACCTGTACGCGGATCGGGATTTTTCCGCGCGCGATCGTGATGCTGCGCGTGTCCTGCCGATGATGTCGCGCTTCCTTCCCGATTCGCTGCTGCGGGCCGCCACCGATGCGATCGAGCTCGCGGTGCTGAGCCATGCCTTGGACATGCGGATGGCAGAGCATCTTGCGTCGCGACCCAATCCCAAGGCGGCGCTCACGATTGCCGACTACACCCGCGCCTACCAGCATGGGAACTATCGCCATCTGCGCCAGCACCAGATCGAGCTGGTGCTTCGCGTGGGACACGCGCTGGACGCCGCAGTCAAGAAGCACGGCGTTTACAAGCTGCTACGCGCTGCCCGGATCCCGGCGCAGATGGCGGGCCTGTCCGAGCTGCAGGGTTTCCTGGAGCGCGGCTTCCACGCGTTCGATGCCTTGGCTGGCGCCGATGAATTCCTTGGGCAGGTGGCGGCGAGGGAGCAGGAAGTATCGCGCCGCCTTTTTGAAGCGCATCCCAGGCCGTTCGATCAGCTGAATTCTTCGTCCAGGTAACGGTGGATTTCTCGCTCGACCGGGCCGCGCAGGGCCATCAGCAGGAACCCCAGGTTGGCCGTCACATGGACCAGTTTTGAAGTGACCGAGATGTATCCGTCGACGCCGCTGCGCTGGAAGTGCAGGGTATTGCCCTCCCACCGATACGTCACGTCGAACTTCTTCGCGATATGGTCGGCCACGCGCTGGACTTTCTTCTTCGCTTCGGCCATGGGGCGGGAATGCGGGCGTTTGATCTCGATGCTGGGCATGATTCCTCGTCCACGGCAGATTGGCGCCGCATGCGACCTATTCTGCGTGGTTTTCACGTCTGCACCAAGAAGCGGTACCAAGCCGTGTGCTAGATTCGGCGCTCGGAGGGAGTAGGGATGCAATTGACGTTTCCCAATGGCGAGCACCCCGGTGTCGCCTTTGACCATGGTGAGTTGAGCATCGGCAGCCGACAGGGCCAGGGCATTTGCCTTCCGGACCACTCGTTGGCGCCGCACCACGTCAGCCTGGTCTCCGACCGGCGGGGCATCTGGCTGCGCGTGCCCGCAGGCACGCCCGGCGTCCACCTCAATGCCCGACCGGTCAAGCGTGCCGCCCTGCTGCATGTCGGCGACCAGGTATGCCTCGAAAAAGTACAAATCGTCCTGGGCGAAGACAGCGTCGCCGTGATCGACCGGAAGATTCCGGTCTCCGCTCCCGCGACCCTCGGCGAGGCCCAGCGGGTCAGTGCCAGCCGCGTTGTCATCCGTGCCATGTCCGGAGCCCTGTACGGACGCAGCTTCACGTTGACCGACCCCAAGGTGGTAGGCCGCGCTCCCGACTGCGACATCCGGATCGACGACCCGGCGCTGGCCGAGCATCAGGCCCAGTTCGAGCTGCACACCGACAAGGTCGTGCTGCGCGCCCTGGGTGACAGCGAGTTCACCACCGTCAACGGCATACCCGTGCGGGACGCAGTGCTCTCGCCTGGCGACCAGGTAGTGATCGATGGCCATCGCTTCCTGCTCGAAGCTCCCGGGCTGCCGGCGCGCGGCCAGGCCGGCGTTCGCGGTGCTGGCGCGATGGCGCACACCCAGACCATGAAGTCGGTGAAGGTGCCCGGCCCGTATGCCTCGGCTCCCAGCACCGAGGAGCCGTCCGATGCACCGCCACCTGCGGACCCGGGCGCGCTTTGGTGGCTGATCGCAGCCGCAGCCGTGCTCGCGGCGGCCATGACTGCCTTGCTGGTCTACTCGCCGGGGCTGGGCGCGGCCTGAGCCCCGGTTTGTTAGGTTCCCGACGCGGCGAGCGGTATCCTGAACAGCACGCAAGCAGGAAAACCCAGTGAGCCTGGTAGAGGCCTTTGAATCGTCTGAAAGTATCGTCGCGCTGCTCAGCGCAGACGACGGGCGTTTCATCGACATCAACCCGGCCTTTGAAATTCTCACCGGATACGCGCGCGCCGATGTGATTGGCCGCATGCCCATTGATGTCGGGCTCTGGTCGGACCTCGAGTTCCGCGCGCAATTGTGGGAAAGCCTCAGTGTCCACCGTCGCGTCGTCGACGCCGCCGCTGAAGTCCGCTGTGCCGACGGCAGGGTGCTGAGCGGGCGCTTGCACGTCGAATTGCTACGCAGGGCGAATGAAAGCCTGCTGTTCTGCCTGCTGCAGATCCTGCCCGAGCATCACAAGGCCGAAGAAGGAAACCGTCGCGAGAGTCTTTATCGCGACCTGTTCCTGTCGGCGTCCGAGGGAATCTACCGAAGCCTGCCCGGGGGCGGCTTCCTGGATGCCAATCCGGCCATGGCGCGCATCCTGGGTTACGACTCCCCTGCGGAACTATTGCTGGCGCACGGCAAGCGCGCCCGCGACATCTACGTAGACCAGAAATCCGACCAGGTCGAGAACGACCGTCTGCTTGAACTCGGCCGGATCGACCAGGTCCGGGTGCAGGTCTACCGTCGCGACGGCAGCCGCATCTGGGTCAGCGAGAATGCGCGGGTCATCCGCGACCCGGCCGGTGCACCGATCTTTTTCGAGGGCACGCTCGAGGACATCACCGTGCAGGTCGAGGCCGAGCAGGCCCTCGCGCAATCACAGAACCTCTACCAGGTGTTGCTCGACAACAGCCGCGATGGTGTGTTCCTCATCCAGCGCGGCATCGTGCGCTTCGCCAATCCGGCGATGTCCAGCATGCTCGGTTACCAGCCGAGTGAACTGATCGGCCTGCCGTACATGGACCTGGTGGACGAACACGACGTTCCCGCCCAGGAAGAACGCAGGCGGCAGCGCGAAGCCGGCTCGCGCGAGCTGCAGATGTATGAAATAACGATGGTTGGGCGAGACGGCAGGCGCGTGCTCTGCGAAGTGCGGGCCGATGCCGTGGACTATCAAGGCGACATTGCCTCTACCGGCACGCTTCGCGACGTGACCGAAGAGCGCAAGAGCCAGCGTGCGCTGGTGGAAGCGGAGCGACGCTATCGGGAGCTGTTCGAGGATTCCCCGGTCGGCTTGTTTCGTAGCAGTCTGGATGGCGAGATCAGCGAAGTGAATCCGGCGATGGCGGCGATGCTGGGATTTCCCAGCCCCGAAGCCCTCAAGCAGCGCTTTGGAAGCATGCTGGAAGTCTATGCCGATCCATCCGAGCGCCAATTACTGGTCGAACGCGCCGTGCGCGACGGCGCCTTTAACCACCACGAGACGCGCGTCCTCGACATCGACGGCAATACCCGCTGGGTCAGCACCAACGTGCGACTCACCCGCGATGAAACCGGGCGGCCTGCCCACTTCACCGGATCGGCTTTGGACGTGCAAGACCGGCGCGAGATGCAGCAGGCGCTGATCAGTTCGGAAAACAAATACCGCACGCTGGTCGAACAGAGCCACGTAGGGGTCTTCATCCTGGACCAGGCGCGGATCGTCTATGCGAACCAGTCCCTGTGCGAAATGCTCGGATTCCCTCCCGATGAATTGATCGGCAAGACCTATGGCGAGATCCTGGCGCCGGAGACCCTCGAGGAAGGATTGCCCATCAGCGAATCCGCCAAAGATTCCGAAGAGCTGACCCGCGATTTCGAGAGTTGCCTGCTGCACCGGAACGGCCAGCGCGTGTACGCGCAAGTGAGCGTATGGCCGGTGCAGGTGGATGGTCGCAGGCACCTGACCGGCACCATCATCGACATCACCCGGCAGCGCGAAGCAGAGTCGCGGCTGCGCTTCCACGCCAACCACGACCCACTGACCGGCCTGCCCAACCGTGCCCTGTTCAACCGCATGCTCGGCGAGAGACTGATACCCGACGAGCGCCGGGGCAGGTTCGCCTACGCGGTGCTCTATCTGGACCTGGACGGCTTCAAGTGGGTGAACGACAGCCTCGGACATGGCGCCGGCGATCGGCTTTTGCTGGAGATTGCGCGTCGACTGGAAGACGAGCTTGCGCCAGAAGTGATGATTGCCCGCTACGGCGGCGACGAATTCACTCTGCTTCCCGAAGGCCCATGCGATTACGAGCGTGCGGTCTCGGTGGCGAAACGGGTGCTGGCTCTTTTCGAGCGACCCTTCAGCATCGGCGGGCAACAGGTGTTTTCGGCGGTCAGCATGGGCATCGTGCTCGGACGCCCCGACTACGAGTCGCCCGACCAGGTTCTTCGCGATGCGGACAACGCCATGTACCGCGCCAAAGCGGCGGGCAAGTCAGGGTTCGTGGTCTTCGACGAGGGCATGCATGCCGAGGCGCGCATGCGCCTGCAGATGGAAACCGACTTCCGCCTGGCGCTGGAGCGCGCGGAATTCGTGCTGCATTACCAACCGATTGTTGCTCTCGACGGCGGTCGCCTGGTCGGGGCCGAGGCGTTGGTGCGCTGGCAACACCCGCTGCGCGGCCTCTTGCAGCCATCGCAGTTCCTGCCTCTTGCCGAAGAAACCGGGCTGATCGTGGACCTCGACGGCTGGGTGATGCGCGAGGCTTGCCGCCAGTTGGCGCTCTGGCGGCACCAGCGACCCGATTGGCGCACCCTGGTGATGAACGTCAACGTGGACGAGCGGCAGATGGGCTCGCCCGAGCTCACCGAGGACGTCTTCCACCTGCTGCAGAATTACAAGTTGCCGCCCAGTTGCCTGCGACTGGAAGTCACCGAAAGCGTGTTCCGGTCCGGCAGCAGCCATGCGCGCGAGCAGCTGGAGGCCTTGAAGGCCCTGGGCGTGGGCTTGGCCGTGGATGACTTCGGCACCGGTTATTCGTCCCTCGAGGCGTTTGCCGCCTCGTCATTCGATGCCCTGAAGGTGGACCAGAGCTTCGTGCGCGATGTCACCGTGAACCCGCGCCACCGTGCGATCGTGAAGACGATTACCGGCTTCGCCAAGGACCTCGGGCTGCTGCTCACTGCGGAATGCATCGAAACCGACGAACAGCGGCAACTGCTGCTGGAACTGGGCTGCGAATTCGGCCAGGGCAGACTTTTCGCGATGGCCATGCCGGCCACCGAATTTGAGCAGCGACTCTAGAACCCTTCAAGCAAACTCGAAGGCCGCGCAACGTGTCGTCAAAGCGCGTGATAGCCTGACCCTAAACCGAGGATTTACATGTCGCGTGCCTTCAATTTCAGCGCCGGCCCAGCCGCATTGCCTGCCGCAGTCCTTTCCCGTGTCCAGGACGAAATGCTCGAGTGGAAGGGCGAACGCGCCTCGGTGATGGAGGTCAGCCATCGCGGCCAGGCCTTCATCGATTGCGCAGCCGAAGCCGAACGCGACCTGCGCGAGTTGATGGGCGTGCCCGATGACTACGCCGTGCTGTTCCTGCAGGGCGGCGCGACCACCCTTGCGGCGCTGTTGCCGCTGAACCTCGCCGGACCCGACGCCACCGCTGACTACGTTCTGACCGGCCACTGGGGCGAAAAGGCGCTGGAAAACGCCAAGCCCTCCATCGGCACGCGTGTCGCCGCCAGCAGCAAGGCCGGCGGCTATCGCAGCATCACCCCGCCATCAGAATGGCAGTTGACACCAGGCGCGGCCTACGTGCATTACACGCCGAATGAAACGATCCACGGCGTCGAATTTGGATTCATTCCCGATACCGGGTCAACGCCCTTGGTGGCAGATTTTTCATCGAGCCTGCTGTCGCAGCCGGTGGACGTTTCCCGCTTCGGTGTGATCTACGGCGGCGCACAGAAAAACCTGGGCCCCGCCGGCATCACCATCGTGATCGTGCGCAAGGACCTGCTTGGCCGCCATGGCCGCAACCTGCCTCCGATCTTCGAACTGGGCAACCAGGCCAGCAACGATTCCATGTTCAACACGCCGCCCACGTTCTCCTGGTATGTCGTCGGCCTCGTGCTGAAATGGCTGAAGGAGCAGGGCGGCGCGGCGGCCATCGGCGAACGCAATGCGCGCAAGGCCGAGCTTTTGTACGCCGGCATCGACGGTTCCGGCGGCTTCTATCGCAATGACGTTGCCATGGACGGCCGTTCGCGGATGAACGTGCCTTTTGTCCTGCCCGATGCCGTCCTGGACAAGCCGTTCCTAAGGGGCGCAGAAGCCGCGGGCATGCTCGGGCTGAAGGGCCATCGCGCGCTCGGCGGAATGCGCGCCTCGATCTACAACGCGATGCCGATTGAAGGGGTGCAGGCGCTGGTGGACTATATGGCCGATTTCAAAAGGAAGAACGGTTAAGCCATGCCTACGCGCGGCGGCAAGAAACCACCCACGCCACCCACTCCCGCGCTGGCTGAAGCGCGCGAGCGGATAGATGGCATCGACCAGCAGATCCAGAAGCTGATCGCCGAACGCGCCGGCTGGGCGCAGCGCGTCGGCAAGGCCAAAGGGCCGCTGAAGGCCGCCATCGACTATTACCGGCCCGAGCGCGAGGCGCAGGTCCTGCGCAAGGTCCTCGACCGCAACGATGGCCCGCTCGCCGACGAAGTGCTGCTGCGCCTGTTCCGCGAAATCATGTCCGCTTGCCTGGCGCAGCAGGAGCCCCTGAAAGTTGGGTACCTCGGTCCGGAGGGCACCTTCTCCCAGCAGGCGCTGATCAAGCATTTCGGCCACTCGGCCCGCGGCTTGCCCCTGTCGAGCATCGAGGAAGTGTTCCAGGAAGTGGAAGCAGGGCATGCCGACTTCGGCGTGGTGCCGGTGGAAAATTCAGGGCAGGGCACCATCCAGTCCACGCTGGACATGTTCCTGACCTCCAGCTTGAAGATTTGCGGCGAGGTGGAACTGCATGTCCACCAATACCTGTTGTCGCGAACCGGTCGGCTTGAAGACATCGAGCGCGTCTACTCGCACGCCATGTCGCTTGCCCAGTGCAAGGCCTGGCTGCGCCAGCACCTTCCTGATGCCGAAAAACTTGCCGTTTCCAGCAACGCCGAAGCCGCGCGTCGCGCGCGTAATGCTGATGATGCCGCGGCCATCGCCGGCGAGTCGGCCGGGCATGTGTACGGCCTGAAGACCGTGGCGGGTCCGATCCAGGACCGGCAGGACAATACGACACGGTTCCTGGTGCTGGGCCGCGAACTCTTCAACGCCTCGGGCCACGACCGCACGTCCTTGCTGGTCTTCGTCCGCGACCAGCCTGGCGCGCTCTACAACGTGCTCAGTCCGTTCGCCAAGCACGGCATCAGCATGAACCGCATCGAATCGCGGCCGTCGCACGCAGGCTTGTGGCAATACGCGTTCTTCATCGACGTGGCCGGGCACGTCGACGACGAGCCAGTGAAGCGGGCCATCGCCGAACTTGGCGAGTATGCCGCTGACGTCAAGATCCTAGGCTCCTATCCGGTGGCGTTGCTCTGACAATGGCAAGCCCTGATTTCGAGGCCCTGGCGCAGGGCGGGATCCGCCGCCTCCGCGCCTATGACCCGGGCCACGACATCGTCGCGTTGCGCCGCAAGTTTGCCAATGGCGCGCTGGTCGAACTGGGCTCCAATGAAAGCCCGTTCGGTCCCTGCCCGCGGGCAGTGCAGGCGGTCCGCGATAGTGTCGCCAGCCTGCACCGGTATCCCGATCCCCTGGGTTCGGAGCTGAAGGCGGCACTGGCCGTGCATCTGCAAGTCGATCCGGCCCAGTTGATGCTGGGCAATGGCTCGCACGAACTGTTGATGATGTTTGCGCAGGTCTTTGCCGGGCCGGATGCAGGCGTGGTCGCGTCGGAGTTCGGATTCGCGGTCTACGCCATCGCAGCGCAGGCAGCGGGCGCGCCCCTGGTCCGTGCGCCCGCGCTGCCGGTCGATTCGGCGATGCCACGAGGCCACGACCTGGATGCCATCGCAACTGCGATCGATGCCAGCACGCAATTGGTGTACCTGGCCAATCCGAACAATCCTTCGGCCACTTGGTTCTCCACCGCTGCGCTGGCGACCTTCCTTGAATCGATCCGGCCGGATGTTCTGGTCGTGGTGGACGAGGCCTATCTCGAGTTCGTCACCTCGCCTGACCTGGTGTCGGCGGTGGGCCTGCTGGATCGCTTTCCCAACGTGGTCGTGACCCGCACGTTTTCCAAGGCGCACGGGCTGGCCGGATTACGCGTCGGATATGCCTGCGCGCATCGCGACCTGATCGCCGTGCTCGAGCGCGTTCGCGAATCCTTCAACGTCGGGACGCCGGGACTGGCCGCCGCCGCCGCGTCCCTTTCGGATCCGACGCATCTCGATTCGGTTCGCTCGGCCAATGCCGCCGAGCGCGACTGGTTGGCGAACCAGCTGCGCCTGCGTGGGCTAGGCGTAGGACCATCGCAAACCAATTTCCTGCTGGTCGATTTCGAGCGCGACGCCAGCGCCATCGAAGCCAGCCTGGTGCGCAAGGGCGTCGTCCTGCGGCCCATGGCAGGTTACGGACTGGTTGACTGTCTGCGTATCACCGTGGGCGCCCGTGGCGACAACCTGCAGTTGCTGGCCGCGCTCGACCAGGCACTGTCATGAGGCTGGACTGGAAGGCATCGACGGGCCGTCCCATCACCGGGGTCGTCGACGTTCCTGGCGACAAGTCGATCTCGCACCGCGCGCTGATGCTCGCGGCTATTGCTGATGGCACGTCGAGGATCGATGGTTTCCTCGAGGGTGAGGACACCCGGGCGACTGCCCGGATTCTGCAACAACTCGGGGTCCGGATCGAAACACCGGGTCCCGGCCAGAGATGGGTGTACGGCGTGGGGCTGCACGGGCTGAAGGGTGTCGATTCCGATCTCGATTGCGGCAATGCCGGTACTGGCATGCGGCTGCTGGCAGGCTTGCTTGCCGGTCAGTCCTTTCCCAGTCGGCTGGTTGGCGATGCGTCGCTGTCACGTCGGCCGATGGGCCGAATCACGACGCCGCTGGCCCGGATGGGCGCCCGGATCGAGACTCGCGAAGGGGGCTTGCCGCCAATCACCATTCACGTTAGTAACAGTTTGCAAGGCATTGATTATAAATGTCCTGTGGCGAGTGCTCAGGTGAAATCCGCGGCCTTGCTCGCCGGCCTGTATGCCCACGGTGAAACCTCGGTAGTCGAACCGCAGCCAACGCGCGACTACACCGAACGAATGCTGGCCGCGTTCGGCTACCCGGTCGTGTTCAGGCCAGGCTTCGCGAGCCTGCAGGGCGGCGGCAATCTGAGGGCCACCGATGTCAGCGTTCCCAGCGATTTTTCGTCTGCGGCATTCTTCCTGGTCGCCGCCTCCGTGGTGCCTGGCTCGAACTTGCTCGTTCGCCGGGTTGGGATGAATCCCCGGCGCACCGGCCTACTCGCGGCACTCCGGCTGATGGGTGCTGACATCAGCGAGGAGGGCGCGGGCGAGCAGGGTGGTGAAGCCGTCGCGGACCTGCGGGTGCGCTACGCGCCGCTGCGCGGAATCACGGTTCCCACAGCGCTGGTCCCGGACATGATCGATGAGTTTCCCGCGCTGTTCGTCGCTGCGGCACTGGCGTCGGGAGTGACACGGATACAGGGGGTGGCGGAATTGCGCGTCAAGGAATCCGATCGCCTGGCGGTGATGAGCAACGCCCTCCAGGCGCTAGGCTGCAAGCTCGAGGAGACGGCTGACGGCGCCGTGATCGAAGGTGGGGCGCTGCACGGGGGCCGCATAGACAGCCACGGAGACCACCGAATCGCGATGAGCCTCGCAATCGCCGGCCAATTGGCCTCCAGCCCGGTCGAAATCCTGGATTGCGCCAACGTCGACACGTCTTTCCCGGGCTTCTTGGACATTTCCTCCGCCAGTGGTTTCTCCTTGCGCGTGTCCTGATCGCGCGCGCCGGCATGATCACGCGTACTGGCAAGACGTCTGCGACCCGCGCTACGGCTACAATCGAAAGTCCATGACCCGCCCCATCCCCGTACTCACCATCGATGGCCCCTCAGGCTCCGGCAAGGGCACCATCAGCCGGGCCGTGGCCCAGCGCCTGGGATGGCACTACCTCGACTCGGGGGCGATCTATCGCGCGGTCGGCCTCGCGGCCGCCTGGGAGGGTCTTGACCTGAGCGACGGCGAATCCATCGCCGCCTGCGCGGCCCGGACTGAAATCCGCTTCATCACCGACGGCGAAGGCGAGCCCCACGTCATCGTCAACGGCAAGGATGCGACCCGCGCATTGCGGACCGAATCCGCTGGCGCCGCCGCTTCGGCGATAGCCGCACACCCGCCGGTGCGGGCCACCCTGGTGGATCTTCAGCTCCGGTTTCGGGCCAAACCCGGCCTGGTGGCGGATGGACGGGATATGGGGACGGTGATCTTCCCGGATGCCCCCTACAAGGTCTTCCTGACGGCAAGCGCCGCCGAAAGGGCAAGAAGGCGCTATAAGCAGTTGAAAGACAAAGGGGTTTCCGTTAATCTTGAAAGTCTGCTGCACGAAATCGCCGCTCGTGACGAGCGCGATGCCGGACGTGCCGTGGCACCCCTGAAACCCGCGGACGACGCGGTGATCCTGGATTCCACTGGCATGCCGATCACCGAGGTGATCGAACGTGTGCTCGCGGTGCTGCCGGCTTCCCTGCAGCCCTGCTAGTTTCCGTTTCCATCGTCCGCTCCCCACCGGGGGCGCTTTCCCAGGCAGAGAAACCCCCACGGCATCCGTCGCGGGATCATCCACGCGCATCTGCGCACAACAGGTGGGCCCGGCCAAGCCGCCAGCCCGTGTGTTCAACCGAGAAACAACAATGACCGAATCATTTGCTGAACTGTTCGAACAAAGCCAGATCGCCCTCGTCAAGCTCAAGCCCGGCGCCATCGTTTCCGGCATCGTGGTCGAGATCCGCTCCGACATGGTGGTCATCAACGCCGGCCTGAAGTCCGAAGGCGTTGTTCCGATCGAGCAGTTCCGTAACGAAGCAGGCGAGCTCGAAGTCGCCGTCGGCGACACCGTGAAGGTGGCGCTGGAATCCCTGGAAAATGGCTTTGGCGAAACCGTGCTGTCGCGCGAGAAAGCCAAGCGCGCCATGGTCTGGGACGAACTCGAGACCTCGATGGAAGCTGGCGAGATCGTCACCGGCCGCATCAGCGGCAAGGTCAAGGGCGGTTTCACCGTCGACATCCGCGACGTCCGTGCATTCCTCCCCGGTTCGCTGGTCGATGTGCGCCCCGTGCGCGATCCCGGCTATCTGGAAGGCAAGGAACTCGAGTTCAAGATCATCAAGCTCGATCGCAAGCGCAACAACGTCGTCGTCTCCCGTCGCGCAGTGGTCGAGAGCGAGAACAGCGTCGAGCGCGAGCAGATGCTCGAGCGTTTGCAGGAAGGCGCGATCGTCACCGGCGTCGTCAAGAACCTCACCGACTACGGCGCGTTCGTGGACCTGGGCGGCATTGACGGCCTGCTGCACATCACCGACATGGCCTGGAAGCGCGTGCGCCATCCGTCCGAAGTGGTCAACGTGGGTGAAGAGCTGCAAGTCCGCGTGCTCAAGTACGACCGCGAGCGCAATCGCGTTTCGCTCGGCTTGAAGCAGCTCGGTGAAGATCCGTGGGACAACATCGCCCGTCGTTACCCGACCGGCGCGCGTCTGGTCGGCAAGGTTTCCAACGTCACCGATTACGGCGCATTCGTCGAAATCGAGCCGGGCGTGGAAGGCCTGGTCCACGTGTCCGAGATGGATTGGACCAACAAGAACGTCAACCCGTCCAAGGTCGTGCAGCTCGGCGACGATGTCGAAGTGATGGTGCTGGACGTGGACGCGGAGCGTCGCCGCATCTCGCTGGGCATCAAGCAGTGCGTGTCCAATCCGTGGGAAGCGTTTGCCGCCATCTTCAAGAAGGGCGACAAGGTTTCCGGTCAAATCAAGTCGATTACCGACTTCGGCATCTTCATCGGCCTGGACGGCGGTATCGATGGCCTGGTGCACCTATCCGACATCAGCTGGAACACCACTGGCGAAGACATCGTTCGCAACTACAAGAAGGGCGACACGCTGGAAGCCGTCGTGCTTGCCGTTGACCCGGAACGCGAACGCATCTCGCTGGGCGTCAAGCAGATGGAGCAGGACCCGATCGGCACCTACATGGCCACCACGCAGAAGGGCGCCATCGTTACCGGCATCGTTCGCGAAGTGGACGCCAAGGGCGCGACGATTGCACTTCCCGACGGCATCGAAGGTTATGTCCGCGCCAGCGACATCGCCAAGGAGCGCGTCGAAGACGCAACCCAGCACCTGAAGGTTGGCGACAGCGTTGAAGCCAAGTACATGGGCATGGACCGCAAGGGCCGCGTCATGCAGTTGTCGATCCGCGCCAAGGACGAGGCAGACGTTGCCGAGTCGATGGCCGAGGTCAACAAGGCATCCGACGCGTCCAGCGGCACGACCAAGCTCGGCGCCTTGCTGCGTGAGCAGCTCAACAAGGGCGAGTAAGCGATACGACATGGCCCGGGTTCGCTCGGGCCATGTTTTTACGAGACACACCCGAGACGCGTGGCTGACATGACCAAATCAGAACTCATCGAGATACTGTCAAGGCGCCAGGGCCACCTGAAGTCCGACGACGTGGACATGGCAGTGAAGACCCTGCTCGAGATGATGAGCAACGCGTTGACCGAAGGCGAGCGCATCGAGATACGCGGCTTCGGCAGTTTTTCCCTGCATTTCCGTCCGCCACGTCTGGGACGCAATCCCAAGACCGGCGATTCCGTGGCGCTGCCCGGAAAGTACGTCCCCCATTTCAAGCCCGGCAAAGAACTTCGCGACCGTGTCAATGGCGGCGAAGATCCTTCCCCCCGCTGATCCATTCGTCCCGCGCGGACGATTCCATACTGGCCGCCGATGCGCCTGATCAAATCCATCATTGCCTTGTCCTTCGTGGCCATGGGCGTCATTTTTGGCGCGCTCAACCGGCAGGGCGTTCACGTCGACCTCTGGTTCCGCAGTGTTGACGGCCGGCTCGGCCTGGTGCTGCTGACGGTGTTGTTGCTTGGCGCCCTGCTCGGCGGCCTGGCGGTGACTGCTGGCGTCGTCTGGCCGATGCGCAGGCGCCTGGGTCGCAGCCAACGAACCCAGTCCGGACCCGATGCCAACGAGCTTTCCCATGACCGCGGTGATTTCCAATGATGACGCATGCCGCCTGGCTGCTCCTGATTCCTGCTGCCGCGGCTGCAGGATGGCTGGCTGGCCGTCGCGGCGGTGAAATCAAGGGCGGAGCGCGCGTGTCGCGACTGTCCAATACCTATTTCCGTGGCCTGAACTACCTGCTCAACGAGCAGCAGGACAAGGCGATCGAAATATTCCTGCAGATAGCGGAAGTCGACAAGGACACGGTCGAAACCCAATTCGCGCTCGGCCATCTGTTCCGTCGCCGGGGCGAGGTCGACCGGGCCATCCGCATGCACCAGAGCCTGGTCGCCAGGCACGGCTTGAGCGAGGAACAAAAGACCCGCGCCGTGCTCGCCCTCGGCGAGGACTACATGCGCGCCGGCTTGCTTGATCGCGCCGAAACATTGTTCACCGACCTGGTGCAGATGGGTGTGCACGCGCCGCAGGCGCTTCGACAACTGATCGCGATCTACCAGTTCGAACGTGACTGGTACAAGGCGATCGAACACGCCGTGCAGTATGAGAAGACTTCGGGCGAACCGATGGGCAAGATCATCGCGCACTTCCATTGCGAACTGGCGGAAAAGGCCCGTCTTGAAAATCGCAGCGACCTGGCCCGCGAGGAAATCGGCAACGCCTACGCGGCAGACAGCCACAGTGTGCGGGCCGGTGTCATCGAAGGTCGGCTGGAACTTGCCGAGGGCAACGATGCCGCGGCGATTCGTTCGTTCGAACGGGTCGCGCGCCACGATATCGAATTCCTGCCCGAAATCCTCGGTCCCTTGCTGGCCTGCTACGAGCGCCGCGGCGAGACCGCGCGGGCGCGGGGCTTCCTGCAGGAAATGATCGAGCACTACCCCGGCGTCTCGCCGGTGTTGGCCCTGGCCCAACTGATCCAGCGCGACGAGGGCATCGGTCCTGCCCAGGCCTTCCTCGCCCGCCAGCTCCAGCAACGTCCGTCGGTGCGCGGCGAGGCGGCACTGATCGACCTGAGCATCGACAACCCCGGGGATGACCCGGCCGAGTCCTTGCGCACGCTCAAGCAGATCACCGACCAATTGGTCGTACGCACCAACAGTTACCGGTGCCAGCGCTGTGGCTTCGGCGCGCGGGCGCATCACTGGCAGTGCCCCAGCTGCAAGCATTGGGGAAGCATCAAGCCACTGCATAGCGCGGCAGGCGACTGAGTGTTGCCGACTCCGTGGAACCTGGCCGGATTCGTGGTCGCGGCCGCGGCTAGCGGATTGCTGACGGCGGCCTGGATCAACTTCGCGACGCGAAGGCAGCTTCTCGACCTTCCTGGTGCTCGGCGCGTGCATGAGGTTGCCACGCCCCGCGGCGGCGGGCTCGGGATCGCCTTGCTAGTGGTCGCCATCTTTGCCTGGCTTGCGATGCAGGAAGCCCGAGTACCCTCGTTGGGCTGGGTTGCCGTCGGTATCGGAATGTTTTCTGCCCTCGGATTATTCGACGATATTCGTCCCCTCGGCGCCTTGCCCAAGCTTGCGGTGCAGTTGTTCGCAGCGACGGTCCTGGTTTCCGCCATTCCGGCGCAGCTCGCGCCGGGGTGGCTGGCATGGCCGATCGCCGTCCTGGGCTGCGCCTATACCGTCAACCTGTTCAATTTCATGGACGGCAGCAACGGCTTGGTGGCCGCGCAAGGATTGGTGATTTCACTGGCGGTCGCCTGGTGGCCAGGCCAGGTCGAATGGCTGTCCGTCGCCGGCTTGGTGCTGGCGGGCGCCTGCGCAGGGTTCCTGCCTTTCAACTTGCCGAAAGCCAGAGTATTCCTGGGCGACGTGGGCAGCCACGCAATCGGGGCCGGGGTGTTCGCGCTGCTCACGCTGTCCTGGAGCGAGTCGGTGCTCGGCCTGGCTGAGTGCCTGCTGTTCGCCACGCCGATCCTTGTCGACACCGGCTACACGCTGCTGCGGCGGGCCCGGGCAGGGCGTCCGATCTGGCGAGCCCACCGCGAACACCTTTACCAGTACGGCGTCCGGCGCGGACGCAGCCATCTCGCGATTTGCCTGGCCTATGCCGCATGGACGACAATTTCGGTGGGGCTGGCCGCGATTGGGCTAAGTTTTCGTTCAAGTTTGGTTATGTGGTCTTTGTTTATGCTCAATTGGGCAGCAGGGACCGCGGTCTACTGCGGGATGAGACGACATTGGTTGACTGCAAGGATGCGGAAGGGAGCAACGCGTGAATAAGCGCTGGCCATGGCTGACCAAATTGCCGCGCTTGCTGGTGGTAATGCACGACCTGTCCATGGTCGTCCTGACCTGGATGCTGCTGCGCTGGCTGGCCGGCCAGGCCGGCGCGCCACCCTCGGTCTTCCTGCTCCAGGAACTCGCCATCGTCGTGCTGATCCAGGGCATCGTCTTCTGGCGCGTCGGCCTCTATCGCGGAGTCTGGCGCTTCGCCAGCATGCCCGACCTCGTCAATATCGCCAGCGCCGCCTTTATCGGCCTGTTGCTGATTGTCCCCATCTTCATGGTGTTGGGAATGTTGCCCGAGGTACCGCGCCGCGTGCTGGTGCCCTATCCGCCATTCCTTATCCTGGGCCTGGGCCTGCCCAGACTGGTCTACCGGCTCTGGAAGGACAACAGCCTGGCGCTTTCCCGCAAGGCCGACGCCACCCGGGTCCTTATCCTCGGGGCGGGCCGCGCCGGAGAGATGTTGCTTCGTGAACTGCGCGCGCAGGACCGCTACCACCCGGTGGGCCTGCTCGACGACACGCGTGTCCTGAAGGGCGCCAAGATCCAGGGCGTGCAGGTGCTCGGCACGCTGGATGAACTGGCCAAGGTCGCGCGCGAAACTGCCGCCAGCCTGCTGGTGATCACGATGCCGTCTGCCAACGCGGCGCAAATGCGCCGCGTGGTGGAACTTTGCGATTCGACCGGCCTGCCGTTCCGGAAAGTCTCCCGACTTACCGACCAGCTCGAACACAAGCAGGGCGGGTTCGAGCTTCGCGAAGTGGCGATCGAGGACCTGCTCGGCCGTGAACCCGTCCAGTTCGACTGGCAATTGGTGCGTGAATACTTCGGCTCCCGCGCGGTGATGATCACCGGGGCTGGCGGGTCGATCGGATCGGAACTGGCGCATCAGTGCGCGCAGGCGGGCGTCGCCCGCCTGGTCTTGCTGGAGCGTGACGAGCAATCGCTCGAGGAAGTGACTCGCGCGATCCGTGCCGATTTCCCCGGTTTGTTCCTGCAACCCGTGCTGGCCGATTGCGTCGATGCAGCCGCCTACCGAAGCGTGTTGCAGGGCGTCGATTTCGTATTCCATGCCGCTGCCTGCAAGCAGGTGCCCATGCTCGAAGCGCAGGTGCGGGCGGCCATGCGCAACAATGTGCAAGTGACCGCCGTCCTGGCGCGCGCGTGTCGCGCCGCCAATGTCCGAAATTTCGTGCTCATTTCCACCGACAAGGCGATCGAACCGGTAAGCGTGCTGGGCGCCAGCAAGCGTCTCGCGGAACTGGCCTGCCAGGCTCTGTTCGTCGATGGTCCTACCTCACTGGCAATCGTGCGGTTCGGCAACGTGCTCGATTCCGCCGGTAGCGTCGTCCCGCTCTTCCGCGAGCAGATCGCGCGCGGCGGTCCCGTCACCGTGACGCATCCGGACATCACGCGCTACTTCATGACGATTCCCGAAGCCTGCCAGCTGATCCTCCAGACCACGCACCTGTCCCTGGCCACGACCTCGGTGTTTACGCTGGACATGGGCCAGCCGGTGGCCATCCGCGAGCTTGCCGAGCAAATGATCCGGCTTGCCGGCAAGCATCCCGGAGTCGACATCGCTATCGAGTTCACCGGGCTTCGTCCCGGTGAAAAACTGCACGAAACGGTCCTGCATCCCGAAGAACGCTCCGCCCAGACGATCAATGCCCGCGTGTTGCGTTCCGAGCCTCGCGCCGTCGATCCGGTGATGATGGCCCGCACGCTGGAGCGGCTCGACACACTCCTGAAATCCAGCGACGGGGACGATGCCTTCAAGGGATTCCTGCGCGAAACTGTCCATGATTACCGACCGGCCGGCAAGAACGTCGTCTCGATTTCCAGTCACCACAGGGTACAAAACCATCGATGAGTTTCAGGATCCGCAAGGCCGTTTTTCCGGTAGCAGGCCTGGGTACCCGCTTCCTTCCCGCGACCAAGACGGTCCCGAAGGAAATGCTTCCAGTCATAGACAAACCCCTGATCCAGTACGCGGTCGACGAAGCCGTTGAAGCCGGTTGCGACACCATGGTGTTCGTCACCAATCGCTACAAGCATTCCGTCGCCGATTATTTCGACAAGGCCTACGAGCTCGAGCAGAAGCTGGAAAAGGCGGGCAAGAGCGAACTCCTGACGCTAATCCGCGACGTACTTCCGCCCAAGGTGCGCGCCGTATTCGTCACCCAGGCCGAGGCGCTGGGGCTGGGCCATGCCGTGCTCTGCGCAAGGCCGGTCGTCGGCGACGAACCCTTTGCCGTCCTGCTGGCTGACGACCTGATCTGGAATCGCGGCCCTGGCGCGCTCAGCCAGATGGCCGACCTGGCGGAACGCGAATCCAGCAGCGTCATCGCCGTGCAGGACGTGCCGCGCGACCAGACCGGAAGCTACGGCATCGTGGCGACCGGAGAGTTCAGCGATCACTTCGGCGAAATTTCAGCCATCGTCGAAAAACCCAAGCCGGAAGTCGCGCCAAGTTCCCTGGCCGTGGTCGGCCGATATGTACTGAGCAGCAGGATTTTCGCCTTGCTGGAAAACACCCAGGCAGGCGCCGGCGGCGAGATCCAGCTGACCGACGCCATCGCGGCGCTGCTTCGCGAAGAGCGAGTGCTGGCTTATCGCTTCCAAGGCCGACGATTCGATTGCGGCAGCCATATCGGACTGGTGGAGGCGACCATCCAGTACGCGCTAGACCATGAAGACCTCGCCGGACCGGCGCGCGCTTACATGCTGGATGCATTGAGCCGCTGAGTGGCACAACAGCCGGCTCGCGGCGAGTGCGCCGCTAGCTGGCGTTCCAGAACAACCAGACGGCCCAGGCGCACAGCAGCAGCGCCAACACGCCCAGCGCGATCGCAGTGGCCTTCAGTTGGGTGACCAGCGAATCGGCTGAGGTCAGGTAGCGGATGCGCACATCAGCCGACGTGCGCATCGAATTCGGTGGCCAGCGTCGTTCGGCGCTGCTGGCAAGTGCCATCCTGAATAGCCACTGGGCGAAGCCGGCCGCTGCCGCGCCGAGCACCAGGCACAGACCCGCGAGCAGACGGTGCAGCCAGGCCTGGTAGAAGAACAGGTCGCCGGTGGCGGCATTGGCGCTGATCTTGCGCAACCACCACTGCAAGCCCACCAGCAGCAGCACGCCCAATACGACTGTGATTCCAAGCCAGACCTGCATCTGCCGCCGATACGCAGGGTCGGCGCGGTGGAACTCCCCGTTATTACCCGACTGTGCCATGCGTCTCCCTTCGCGACGAACGGCACCATGCTAGCGCCTGTGCCAGAAAAAGCCACGGCCATCGAACCGGCCGCTTGCTACCGCGCATCGGCCTTCGGCGTCAGAGCGACTCGAAGATGCCCGCTGCACCCATGCCCGTACCGATGCACATGGTAACCATGCCGTATTTCTGTTTCCGCCGTTGCAGGCCATGCGTCAAGGTGGCGACGCGAACAGCGCCGGTCGCGCCGAGTGGGTGGCCCAATGCAATCGCACCGCCCAGCGGATTCACCTTCGCCGGGTCCAGCCCCAGGTCGCGGATGACGGCGAGCGCCTGGGCCGCGAAGGCTTCATTCAATTCGATCCAGTCGATCTGGTCGCGAGTCAGTCCCGCCTGCTTCAGCGCTTTTGGAATGGCTTCCTTCGGACCGATGCCCATGACTTCCGGTTTTACGCCAGCCACGGCAAAGCCGACGAAGCGTGCAATCGGGGTCAAGCCGTAGTCCTTGATTGCTTGCGCGGAGGCCAACAGCACGGCGCCCGCACCATCCGACATCTGCGAACTGTTGCCGGCCGTCACGCTGCCGCCGTTGCGGAAGACCGGCCGCAATTTCGCCAGGCCCTCGGCGCTGGTATCGGCGCGGGGACCTTCATCATTGCGTACCAGGATTTCGCGGACGGACACGGTATTGCCACCGAGCACGGGTTGCCGCGCGACCACGTTGTAAGGACTGATCTCGGACGCGAATTCGCCATTGGCGATTGCGGCCAGCGCGCGCTGGTGGGACACGAGTGCGAAGGCATCCTGGTCCTCGCGAGAGACTTTCCACTGCTCGGCGACCTTCTCGGCGGTGATTCCCATGCCGTACGCGATCGCTACATGCTCGTTCTCGAACACGCTTGGCGTCATCGCGACCTTGTTGCCCATCATCGGCACCATGCTCATCGATTCAACGCCGCCAGCGATCATCAGGTCCGACTCGCCGAGCCGGATCCTGTCGGCAGCGAGCGCAACGGCCTGGAGGCCCGACGAACAAAAGCGATTGACGGTCTGCGCGGCGACGGAGTCGGGTAGGCCGGCAAGCAGCGCGCCGATGCGCGCCACGTTCATGCCTTGCTCGCCCTCGGGCATTGCGCAGCCGATGATCACGTCGTCGATGCGGCGGGTGTCGATGCCGGGTGCCTGCGCGACCACAGACTTCAGGACATGCGCGAGCAGGTCGGCGGGGTGGGCGTTGCGGAAAGCACCGCGCGGGGCCTTGCCCACGGGGGTGCGAGTGGCGGCAACGATGTAGGCATCCTGGATTTGCTTGGTCATGGGTCAGTTCCTCAACGGCTTGCCGTTCTTGAGCATGTAGGCGATGCGTTCCTGGGTCTTGGGCATCAGCGCCAGGGCGACGAAATTTTCACGTTCAAGTTTCAGCAGCCACTCCTCGTCCACCAGCGAGCCGCGATCGACATTGCCGCCGCACAGGCAGGTGGCGATGCGCGTGGAGACTTCCATGTCGTGCTCGGAAATGAACCGACCTTCCAGCATGTTCACCAGCATCATCTTGAAGGTGGCGATGCCGACGTCGCCGGCAACCGGGATCTGGCGTGGCGGCAGGGCCGGGCGATAGCCCGACTCCGCCATGGCGCGCGCCTGTTCCCGCGCGACATGCAGCAACTCGTACTGGTTGAACACAACGATGTCCGACTCGCGGGCCAGCTTGAGTTCCTTGGCTTCCAGCGCGGAGGCGGAGACCTTGCCCATGGCGACGGTTTCGAAGTAGGGCTTGAGTCCGGCGAAAACATCGCCACCCGGACCGGCGGCAAGTCCCACGCGAGTCGCGATTTCCTTCAGGCCGCCACCTGCGGGCAGCAAGCCCACGCCGGCTTCGACCAGCCCGATGTAACTTTCCAGCGAATACACGGTGCGGGCCGCGTGCATCTGGAACTCGCAGCCGCCACCGAGCGCGAGTCCGCGTACAGCTGCAACCACCGGTACCAGCGCGTACTTGATGCGCTGGCTGGTGGCCTGGAAATTGGCGACCATCGCTTCGAACTCGTCGATCCTGCCGGCCGCCAGCGACGCCATGGCGCCTGACAGGTCCGCACCTGCCGAGAACGGTTCGCGGTTCTGCCAGATCACCAGGCCCTGGAAATCCTTCTCTGCCACGCCGATGGCCTGCTGGATGCCGGCAAGCACGCCGTCGCCAACGGTATTCATCTTGGTCTTGAAGCCGAGCACCGCGATGCCGTCGCCGTCATGCCACATCCGGACCGAATCGGTTTCGAAAACAGTCTCGCCGGGCGCGAAAACTTCGCCCAGCACCGGATCGGGGAAACGCTGGCGCTTGTAGACCGGATTGCTCGAGCGGGCGACTGCGCCACCGGACGCCGGGCTGAAGCTGCCCGCGGCCTCGTGCACGCCCTGGCGGCCGTCGACGGCCCATGCGGGCAGGGGTGCGCTGGACATGGCCTTGCCGGCTGCGATGTCTTCCTGGATCCAGCCAGCCACCTGCTGCCAACCCGCGGCCTGCCAGGCTTCGAACGGGCCGAGGTTCCAGCCGTAGCCCCAACGGATGGCCAGGTCAACGTCACGCGCCGTGTCGGCGATGGATTCCAGGTGGAAGGCGCTGTAGTGGAACAGGTCGCGGAAACAGCTCCAGAGGAACTGCGCCTGCGGATGGGAGGAGGCGCGCAGCTTGGCGAACTTCTCCGCCGGATTCCTGTTCTTGAGGATCTCGATGACCTCCGGTGCAGCTTCGCCCGTGGCCGGGCGGTAGTCCTGCGCCTTCAGGTCGAGCACCACGATGTCCTTGCCGCGCTTCTGGAAGATGCCGGCACCGGTCTTCTGGCCGAGCGCGCCCTTGGCGATTAACGCCTGCAGCCACTCCGGCGCCTTGAAATAGGCATGCCAAGGGTCGTTGGGCAGGGTATCGGCCATGGTCTTGATGACATGGGCCATCGTGTCGAGCCCGACCACGTCCGAC
The DNA here is from genome assembly GCA_031408815.1 of Gammaproteobacteria bacterium. Taxonomy (GTDB): domain Bacteria; phylum Pseudomonadota; class Gammaproteobacteria; order Xanthomonadales; family Xanthomonadaceae; genus Arenimonas. Next base: position 38,054 of record JANNWV010000086.1, on the reverse strand, counting down.
GTGCGGTAGGTGGCTGACTTCGGGCGTCCGACCAGGGGGCCGGTCAGGGCATCGACTTCGTCAAAACCCAGGCCGAAGGCGGCAGTGTGGTGCAGGGTCGACAGGATCGAGAAGACACCGATGCGATTACCGATGAAGTTGGGCGTGTCCTTCGCATAGACGACACCCTTGCCCAGGGTCGTCACCAGGAATGATTCCAGGCCTTCAAGCACCGAAGCATCGGTCGAGGCGCAGGGAATCAGCTCCGCCAAATGCATGTAGCGGGGCGGGTTGAAGAAATGCACGCCACAAAACCGATGATGAAGTGATTCATCAAGAACTTCCGCCAAGGCATTGATTGACAAGCCTGAAGTGTTGGAAGCGAGGATCGCGTTCGGGGCGACGAAGGGCAGGATCTTGGCGTACAGGTCCTTCTTCCAGTCGAGCCGTTCGGCAATCGCCTCGATGATGAGGTCGCAGCCCTTAAGTAGCTCGAGGTGCTCTTCGTAGTTGGCCGGCGTAATGGCGGCCGCCCGGTCCTTGGCAGCTAGCGGGGCGGGCGAGAGTTTGCCGAGATTGGCGATGGCCTTGTGCACGATGCCGCTCTTGTCGCCGTCCTTGGCGGGCAGGTCGAACAGCACCGTGTCCACGTTGGCATTGACCAGGTGGGCGGCGATCTGCGCGCCCATCACGCCGGCGCCGAGCACGGCAACCTTGCGGATTCGAAGTTGGGACATGGTTTGCTCCGAGGGATGTAACGAGTGGATCGATGGATCGACAGGTGCGCCGCAGCGCGTGTGAAGCGGGTTTCAGGCCGCGCGAAGCCCGGCCGCGGCAAAACGGATCAGGTGTTCGGCCGCCTTGTCGCAATGGGTCTTCTCCGACACGCCCGCAGGCCGACGGATCAGGCCGAAATCTGCCATGGCGTAGGTGAGCGCGCCGGCAACGAAGTCCATCCGCCAATACAGTTCCTCCTTGCCCAGGTTGGGCAGGGAAGGGGCTAGCGCCTTGGCGAATTCACGCAGCACCTGACCGTAGTTGTCGGACAGGAATTTGCGCAGGCGGTCGTTCTTCTCGGCGTAGGCGCGTGCCAGCACCCGCACGAAGGCCGAGCCGTGGCGGTCGAGGGTGAGCGCGAGCGCGGGTTCGATGAAGGCGGCGAGGATCGGCTCGAGCTCGCCCGGGTGGTCCTCCTGGGCTTGCCGCAGCTGGCTGATGCGACGGTCGCTCATCTCGTCCATCCGACGCCGGAATACCTCGTTGACGAGGTTTTCCTTCGACCCGAAGTGGTAGTTGACGGCGGCGATGTTGACATCGGCGCGGCTGGTAACCTGGCGCAGGGAGGTGCCCGAGAATCCGTGTTGGGCGAACAGCTCTTCGGCAGCGCCGAGGATGCGGTCCTTGGTATTGAAATGGGTGGTGGTCATTCCGGCAAAGCCTGATTGAAACAAGTGTTTCAATCCTAGATTGGAGCGGGCCCGGGGTCAATGGCCGAAACCGCCGGTGGGTCTGGCGCTTATTCCCGAAACTGGCTTCGCAATGCAAGCTAAGGCCGTGTCCGGAGTAGGGTTTTGTGGTAAATTTCACGGGTTTTCCCCCTCCTTTTCCCTAGAAACCCAACCGGAGCAAGCTCATGGCGCTGGAGCGCACCATTTCCATCATCAAACCCGATGCCGTCGCGAAAAACGTGATCGGCCAGATCTACGCCCGCTTCGAGGGTGCCGGCCTGAAGATCGTCGCCGCGAAGATGAAGCACCTGTCGCGCAAGGAGGCCGAAGGCTTCTACGCCGTTCACCGCGAGCGCCCGTTCTTCAACGCCCTGGTCGAGTTCATGAGCTCCGGCCCGGTGATGATCCAGGTGCTGGAAGGCGAGAACGCCGTCGCCACCAATCGCGACCTGATGGGCGCCACCAACCCCAAGGACGCCGCCGCCGGAACCATTCGCGCCGATTTCGCTCAGAGCATTGACGCCAATGCCGTGCACGGTTCGGACAGCCTGGAGAATGCCGCCATCGAGACGGCCTACTTCTTCGCCGCCACGGAATTGTGCCCGCGCTGATTGCGCCGGCTCTCCACCGCCACATCACTGAAATGAATTGCCCGTGACCGAGGTCGATACCCGCACCAATCTGCTCGACCTCGATCGCACGGGGCTGGAGCACTTCTTCGCCGACACGCTCGGCGAGAAGCGCTTTCGCGCCCAGCAGGTGATGAAGTGGATGTACCACCGGCACGCTACCGACTTCGGGCAGATGACCGACCTGGGCAAGGAATTGCGCGGCAAGCTCGAACAGCACGCCGTGGTGATGCCGCCCAACACGATGTTCGAGAAACCGTCCACCGACGGCACCCACAAGTGGCTGCTCGGCATGGACGGTGGCAACGCCATCGAGTCTGTCTTCATCCCGGACAAGGGCAGGGGCACGCTGTGTGTTTCCAGCCAGGTCGGTTGCGGGCTGAACTGCACCTTCTGCTCCACCGGCACCCAGGGCTTCAACCGCAACCTCAGCACCGCCGAGATCATTGGCCAGGTCTGGGTGGCGGCCAAGCACCTGGGCAACGTCCCGCATCACCAGCGCAAGCTGACCAACGTGGTGATGATGGGCATGGGCGAGCCGCTGCTGAATTTCGACAATGTCGTGCGGGCCATGAGCCTGATGCGCGACGACAATGGTTTTGGCCTTGCCAACAAGCGCGTCACGCTGTCCACCGCCGGCCTGGTGCCGATGATCGACAAACTATCGGAAGTCAGCGACGTGTCGCTGGCCGTGTCCTTGCATGCGCCGTTCGATGAATTGCGTACGCAGTTGGTACCCCTCAACAAAAAGTACCCAATCGCCGAATTGATGGATGCCTGCGTGCGCTACGCGATGCGCAAGCCGCGCACGTCCATCACGTTTGAATACACGATGATGAAGGGCATCAACGACCAGCCCGAGCATGCCCGCGGCCTGGTCAAGCTGATGCGCCGCATCGACGCGCAGGTCCAGCGCGCCAATACGGCAAAGGTCAACCTGATTCCATTCAACCCGTTCCCCGGCACGCGCTACGAGCGGTCCGAGGAAACGGACATCCGCGACTTCCAGACCATCCTGCTCGAGAACCAGGTGCTGACGATGGTGCGGCGCACGCGTGGCGACGACATCGACGCCGCCTGCGGCCAACTCAAGGGGCAGGTGATGGATCGCACTCGGCGCCAGGCCGAATTCAATCGCAAGTTGCAGGCTGACGGGCTCTCCGATGCGGCGGCTTGAGTGGATCATATGCAGCCTGCTGCTGGTCGCCTGCGCAGGCACGGGCGGGGAGAAGGTCGCCAAGCAAACGTCCCCGTCGGACGCCGCTTCGGCAGTCCGGCTGTCGGCTGCGGGCCGGATGAACCTGGGCCTCTCCCAGGGCTACCTCGAAGCGGGCGATGTCGCCAAGGCGCGCCAGCGGGCAGAGATGGCCGAACAGACGGACTCCGGTTCAGCTGAAGTCCGCGCGATGCTGGCGATGATCCATGCCAGTGCGGGCGAGACCGAAAAGGCACAGCGTGAATTCGACCGAGCCCTCAAGATTGCACCGAACGACGGCGTCATCCTGAACGCGCACGCGTCCTGGTCGTGCGAGCACGGCCAGGCCGAGCTTGCCGATCGCGAATTCGTGAAGGCGCTGGCCGATCCAAAGTACCGCACGCCCGTGCAAGCCCTGTCCAATGCCGGCAAGTGCGCACTGTCGGTGAATCGCCTGCCGCAGGCCGAAGACTACCTGCGCCGCGCGCTGGTGTTTTCTCCGGAAGACCGCAATTTGTTGTACCTGCTGGCCGACACCGAATTCAGGCAAGGCAAGTTCTTCGAAGCGCAGGCGTTCATCCAGCGCCGTGACGCGCTTGGCGCTGACGCCAACACGCTCGATCTTGCGGCCCGGATCGAGGAGAGCGCCGGCAATGCGATGGGCGCCGCCCGCTATCGGGAAAGGTTGCGCCAGGAATTTCCCAAGCACGCGCCCACTGGGGAGGGGGCTCGCTCGCCATGACCATCGAATCGTTCCAGGACACGCTGTTCGAAGACCCTATCGGTCTGCGTTTTCGCCACGCGCGTGAAAAGGCCCGCTGGAGCCTCGAGTCCGTCGCGCAGCAGCTGAAGCTGCCCGTTTCCGTGCTCGATGCGATCGAGCGCGAAGACTGGGCGCGCTTGGGCGCGCCGATCTTCGTGCGCAGCTATGTAGGCAGCTACGCCAAGCTGCTGGGGCTGCCGGCATCGCTTGCCGACGACGTCGTCAAGGGCAAGCCCGCGCCGCAACTCGTTGCGTTCGGCGGCACCCCCGTCGCCACGCGCGCCTACAACCGCAGTTCGATGAACGTCGGCTACCTGGTGATGACGATCCTGATCGTCGCGGCCGTCGTTGCTCTTGCCTTGTACTTCCAGTCTCCGAAACGCAGCGTGACCTTGATCCCCCTGGACGCCAGCGACGCCTATGCGACGATGGCGCCGCCAGTGACGACCGAGCCCGTTGCCATGGAGGCGAAAACGCCCGCCGCCACGCCCGTCATCGCCGAGGCTCCGGCGTCGCTCGAGGCTGGACGGCCTGCACAGGCTCCAGGCGCGATCGTGATACGTTTCCGGGGCGATAGCTGGGTCGACCTGGTCGACCGCTCCGGCGTGAGTCTCGAGCGGGGACTGGTCGTGGCCGGAACGGAACGTCGCTTCGAAGCCCGTCAATTGGCGCGGGTGACGCTTGGCGACGCCACGGCCGTGGACGTCACTCTGGCAGGCGCGCAACTGGACCTGACGCCCTTCCGCGAAGCGAACGTCGCGCGCTTTACGGTATCCTCTGATGGCCGGATCGCCAGCAACTGACGACCCCGCCAATTCCCCAAACTTCCAACCGCCGGCGACCGATGCAGGCAGAGAACCGACAATACGATGGAACTTGACGAACACGAACAGGGCGAACTCGTCCGCAAATGGCTCCGGCAGAATGGCAGCTCGCTCATCCTCGGCATCGCGCTGGGCCTGGGTCTGGTATTCGCCTGGCAGTGGTGGCAGGGGCAGGGCACTCGCCACAAGCAGGAAGCCGCTACCCAGTACCAGCTGTTTTCCGACGCCATAACGGCCAAGGACGCGGCGAAGGCCAAGACGTTTTCGGCCCTCCTCGGCGACAAGTACAAGGACACCGTGTTCGCCGAGTTGGCGACCCTGCGCTATGCCGCTTTCCTCCAGGATTCGGGCAAGACCGCCGATGCGATAAAGCTGCTGCAGTCCGGCGCACCGAAATCGGATCGCGCCGATATCCAGGAACTCCGCCAGATCCGACTTGCACGCCTTTACCTGTTCGATGGCAAGCCTGCCGAAGCTCGCAAGCAACTCGCAGCCATCTCCAAACCGATGTTTCCTGGCGTCGCCGACGAATTGCGTGGCGATATCGCCGTGGCCGAAGGCGACCGTGAACTCGCGCGCAAGTCCTACCAGCAGGCACTGACCAATCTTGACCAGGCCGCGCCGACGCGCCGACTGGTCGAACTCAAACTTATCGATGCCGGCGGCCAACCGCCCGCACAGCCGGAGACTTGATCCATGCTGCGTAAACTCATATTCGTGGCGGTCCTGGTTGCGGTTACGCCGGGTTGCTCCACCGTCAAGGGCTGGTTCGGCAAGTCCACCAAGTCCAAGGCCAATCAACCTACCGAACTGGTGAAGCTCGCTTCTCCGATCGGCGTCAGAAAACTTTGGGACGTGAGCCTGGGTAAAGGTGAAGACCGCCTCTGGCTGCGCCAGCGTCCCACCATCAGCGGTGGCCGCGTGTACGCCACGAACGACGATGGCGAAGTGCTTGCACTCGATGCCGGCACCGGCAAGCAGATATGGGTCGCCAACGCCGTCAATGTCGAAAAGACCGGAAGCTGGGTAAAGTTCTGGAAACGCAAGGCAGCCGAAGCCGGCCTGACGGGCAGCCCGGGCGTTGGCAACGGACTGGTCGTGGTGGGCGGTCGAAATGGCGAAGTGGTCGCGTTCTCGTCGGACACCGGCGAGAAGCGCTGGGCCACTCGGGTCAGCTCGGAAGTACTGAGCGCGCCCTACATCACTGAGTCCCGCGTCATCGTGCGCAGCAACGACGGCCGCGTGTTCGGCTTCGACCCCGCCGACGGCACCCGCAAATGGGTTTTCGACCGCGGTCTGCCTTCGCTAAGCGTGCGGGGCAATTCCTCGCCGGTGGGCAACAACGGAATGACCTTTATCGGTTATGACGATGGCAAGCTCGTGGCCTTGCGCGACATCGACGGCTTGCAGGTTTGGGAGATCGCCGTTGCGGAGCCCGACGGTCGCACAGAGCTCGAGCGCATGGCTGACATCGACGGCGAAATCGTCATCGACGGCGAATTGCTGTACGTAACCAGCTATCACGACAAGGTGATGGCTCTCTCGCTGCAGAACGGCCAGCAACTGTGGACCAACGACACCGGCAGCTATGCCGGCCTGGCAGTTGCAGGCGACAAGGTGTTGCTCAGTGACAAGTCTGGCAACGTATGGGCGCTGGACCGGAACAACGGTACTTCCCTCTGGAAACAGAACGTCCTCGGCAATCGCCAACTCACCTCGCCGGTCGTGCACGGTGATTACGCCGTTGTGGGTGATCTTGAGGGATACCTGCACTGGATCAAGCTCGACACTGGCGATATTGCCGGACGCGTGCGCATCGAGCGCGCCTCCGTGCGCGGCACGCCGCAAGTTTCCGCGGATGGCGTGCTGTACGCGCTGTCCAACGAAGGTGAGCTTGCTGCCTATCGCCTGGGCAACTAAGCCATGTTGCCGCTGGTCGCCCTGGTCGGACGACCCAACGTCGGCAAATCGACGCTGTTCAATGGCCTGACGCGCACGCGCGACGCCCTGGTTCACGATGAGCCAGGCGTCACCCGCGACCGCAACTACGGTCTGTGTCGCCTCGACGAAGAACACCCGTTCGCCGTTTGTGACACCGGCGGCCTGACTGCCGATGAAGAAGGACTCGCAGGCGCCACCGCGCGGCAATCGCGATCGGCCGCCGAAGAAGCCGACCTGGTGTTGTTCGTGGTCGACGGCCGCGAAGGCCCGTCGGCGCTCGACGAAAAAATCCTTTCCTGGCTGCGCAAATCCGGTCGCCCGTTCTTCCTGGTCGTGAACAAGACCGACGGGCTGGATGAAGCGGCCTGCGTCAACGAATTCGCCCGCTTTGGCGTCGAGAAGATCCTGCCGATCGCCGCGGCGCACCAGCGCGGCATTCCGCATCTCGTGGAAATGGTGCGGCCGTACCTGCCCAAGGACGAAGACGCCGGCATCGTCGCCGATGACGGCAAGCGCATGCGCGTCGCTTTCATCGGCCGTCCCAATGTGGGCAAATCGACGCTGGTCAACCGCTTGCTTGGCGAGGAGCGCATGATCGCGTCCGACGTGCCCGGCACCACCCGCGATTCGATTTCCGTCGACCTGGAACGCGATGGCCGCAGCTACCGACTCATCGACACCGCCGGCTTGCGCCGGCGTGCGAAAGTCGAGGAAGCGGTCGAAAAATTCAGCGTATTCAAGACGCTGCAGTCGATCCAGGTGTGCCAGGTCGCCGTGGTGATGCTCGATGCGGGCGAGGGTGTTACCGAACAGGACGCGACGGTGCTCGGCCATGTGCTGGAAGCCGGACGCGCACTGGTCGTGGCGGTGAACAAATGGGACGGCCAGACCGATTACCAGCGCGAACAGACGAAGTCGCTGCTCGATCGCAAATTGTCGTTCTGCACCTGGGCCGAGCAGGTCACCATTTCGGCCAAGCACGGCACCGGCATGCGCGAGCTGTTTGCCGCGATCAATCGCGCGCACGCGTCGGCCACGCGGAAGTTTACGACGGCCGAAGTCACCAAGGCACTGGAAGTCGCGGTCGAGACGTTTCCGCCGCCGGTCGTTCGTGGGCATCCCGCCAAGCTTCGCTTCGCGCATCCGGGCGGCGACAATCCGCCGCTGTTCGTCGTGCACGGCACGCGCCTGAAGACGTTGCCCGACAGCTACCGGCGTTACCTGGAAAACTTCTTCCGCAAGCGCTTCAAGCTGGTCGGCACGCCGGTGAAGTTCATCTTCAAGGAAGGCGAAAATCCCTTCGAAGGCAAGAAGAACGTGCTGACCGACAAGCAGCTCGAGAAGCGCCGCCGCTTGATGCGGCACGTCAAAAAACGTTAGTAGTGCCGGCGCGCGACCGGATCAGCCTGGGAATCCTCGCCGGCGGCCAGGGCCTCCGATTGGGCGGTGCTGACAAGACGTCTGTCCGTTTCAACGGAGCCGATCTGTTGTCCCGGGCGCTCCAGGCGGCCGGTCCCGGTTTCCATGAATCCCTGCTCAGCTACAACGGATCCGACCCTCGCGCTGCACGCCCCGGGCTGTCGTGGGTGCCGGACATCAGGCCCGGATATCCAGGGCCCCTGGCGGGCATCGAGTCGTTGCTAGCGAGGGCCCGCGCGACGTGGCTGCTGACATTGCCTGTCGATCTTCGCGGCGCGGATCCGGATCTCATCCAGCGTCTTTGCGATCGGCCCGGTGGCCGGGCCTTCATTCGCGATGCCGACGGCCTGCAACCCCTGGTGGCAATCTGGCCCGTGGCGGAGTCGCTCCGTCTGGTCTCAAGCGCGCTCGATGCAGGCAACCGGGCCGTGCAGCCGATGCTCAGGCAACTCGACATGGCCGAGATTGATATTTCCCCCGCGCGTTTGGGTAATCTCAATACGCCCCACGACTTCGAGTAGACCATGCCCGCGGTATTCCCCACTCGAATCTCCTTCGCCGAAGCCGGCCAGATACTGGACCGCGTTGCAGCAGACGGGCGCCTGGGTGTCGAGAGGATTGCCCTTTCCCAATGCCTTGGGCGCGTGCTGGCGGACGACCTCGTTTCCCGTCTGGCATTGCCTGGCTTCGACAATGCAGCGATGGACGGATTCGCGATCCGCGGTGCGGATACCGTTTCGGAACACGCCCGTCTGCTGATCGTGGGCGAACAATTCGCCGGTGCTTCGCTTGGACTGCAGGTGGATGCAGGAGAATGCACAAGGATCACCACTGGCGCGCCGATGCCGCGCGGCGCCGATGCCGTGATCATGAAAGAGGACGTCGTAGTCGACGACGGACACATCGTCTTCGCCAGGCGAGTTGGGGTCGGCCAGCATGTGCGCAGGGCAGGGGAGGACGTTTCGCCTGGCGACAGGGTGATCCGTCGCGGCCAGGTATTGAACCCGGCAGCGCTGAGCCTGGCGGCGGCGATCGGCCTGCCGGAACTTGAAGTCCATCGACGACCCACGGTAGCCGTATTCACCAGCGGCGACGAACTCAAGCCGCCAGGCCAGGCGCTTCAGCCTGGCGAAATCCACGATAGCAATCGCGTCCTGCTGCAGACGCTCTTGCGCACCGATGGTTACGAGCCCGTCGCCTGGCCGGTGTTGCCCGACGATCCGGCGCGAATCGCCGCCGCACTGGCAGATGCCGCATTTTCCTTTGACGTGGTGATTACCTGCGGTGGCGTTTCCGCAGGCGAGAAGGATTTCCTGCCAGCGCTGCTTGCGGAGCGGGGCGAAGTCTATTTCTGGAAGGTCCGCATGCGACCTGGCATGCCGGTATTGGCCGGGCGCCTGGGCGCGGCCCATCTGATCTGCCTGCCCGGCAACCCGGTGTCGGTGTTCGCAACCTACCTGACGCTGGCGCGCCGCTTCCTGGACGGCTTGCAGGCCCGGACTACGCCGCGAACGCGCCTCGTGGCGAAGCTGTCGTCAGCGCTCGAAAAAACCCACGACCGGCTGGAGTTCCTGCGCGGCAACCTGGCCTGCGATGCAACGGGACAATTGCTGGTCGAGCCCAATCCCGCGGACGGCTCGCACCGCCTGCGCGCGGTCGCCGACTCCAACTGCCTGATCGTGTTGCCCGAGGTCGCGGCAAGCTGGGAGAAAGGTAGCCTGCTGGAAGTCCTGCCGTTGGCCCAGTTTTGATCGCGCTAGACTGGTAGCCGTGGACAGGATCAAGGAAATCTCGCCAACCGAGGCGCTCCAACTGCAGCGCGAAGGCTGCCGATTGGTTGACGTGCGCGAACCCGACGAGCACGCACTGGGCCTGGCTGAAGGCGCGCTCGCGGTTCCCCGCGCCGAGCTCGAATCCAACCCGTCGAAATATGTTTCCGAAGGCGAAACCGTTCTGTTGATCTGCGGCAGCGGTCGCCGTTCGATGCTCGCGGCCGAGTCGCTCGCCGGCCAGGGATACCGATCGCTGTGCTCGGTTGCGGGTGGCATGTCGGTCTGGCAGTCCGCAGGCCTTCCGATCCGCACGACGGAAGACCCTGATTTCATGGATCGATATTCACGCCACCTGCGCTTGCCCCAGGTAGGCATCGTGGGCCAGAAGAAGCTGGAGCAATCACGCGTGCTGATGGTGGGCGCGGGCGGGCTGGGTTCACCGGCCGCGTTCTACCTCGCTGCGGCGGGTGTCGGTTTCCTGCGCCTCGTCGACAACGACCAGGTGGATCGAAGCAACCTGCAACGCCAGATACTGCATACCGAATCGCGCATCGGCATGGATAAGGTCGAATCCGCTCAAGTATCACTTTCTGCACTCAATCCAAGAACGCGCATCGATGCACGTTCCGTCCGGCTGGATGCGGACAATGTCGAGTCGCTGCTGGCGGACGTGGACGTGGTGGTGGATGGCGCCGACAATTTCCCGACCCGTTACCTCTTGTCCGATGCCTGCGTGCAGCTGGGCAAGCCGCTCGTCTATGGCGCCGTGCATCGGTTCGAAGGCCAGGCCAGTGTGTTCGATGCGGGCCGGCAACGTGGCAGCGCGCCTTGCTATCGCTGCCTGTTTCCGGACGCGCCGCGTGCGGAAGATGCACCGAACTGTGCGGAGGCCGGCGTACTGGGCGTGCTGCCGGGCATCATTGGGCTGTTGCAGGCCACCGAAGCGATCAAGTTGATCCTTGGCCTCGGTCAATCGCTGTCGGGCAGGCTGCTGCATTTCGATGCACTGTCGATGCGCTTTCGCGAAACACGGCTGCGTGCCGACCCGGACTGTCCTGTCTGCGCGCCGGGGCGTGTGTTCCCGGGCTATCGGCAAATGGCGGAAACCTGCAGCGGCACTTGATCCGACGCAGGCGGATCAGCCATCGCGTCGCCCCAGCACCATCCGTACCAGTTCGGGAAGCGAGCCCGCTTCCATCTTGCTCATGATCTTGGCGCGATGGTGCTCGATGGTGCGCATGCTTGAACCAAGCATGTAGGCGATCATCTTGTTGGCTTCGCCTGAGATCAGTCGCTCCAGCACTTCCTGTTCGCGCGGCGTCAGGCTGGCCAGCTTGGCCTCCGTCTGCGCGCGCACGAGCGTGCTGCGACGATGCTGGACATCCATGGCTGCCGAGTAGAACTCGAAGCGGTTTCGACTACCGGCCTTGGCTTGCCACATCGCGACATCCACGTTTTGAAGCAGGTCGTCTGGCGCGGTTCCGTCACCCGGCGCAACCGAAATGCCGATGCAGGCGCTCAGTGCGACCTTGCTGTTCTCGATGAGGAAGGGCTGGGCAAGGGACTGCAACGCGCGGCCTGCGACGACCCGCGCGCCATCGAGGTCGGTGGTGCCTTCCAACGCGATCAGGAATTCATCACCGCCCGGGCTTGCGATAAGGTCGGTCTTGCGTACGCATTGCTGCAGCCGCGCGGCGGCCTCGGCCAGTATCTGGTCGCCCACGTGGTGGCCATGCGTGGTGTTGACCACGTTGAACCGGTCGATGTCCACGTACAGCACCCAGACCTGGTGCCGGTTGCGAATGGCGCGATCGATGGCGGACTGCAGGTGGCTACGGAACTGTCGGCGATTCGGCAGTTCGGTCAACAAGTCGGCGTCCGCCACTCCCTGCGTTGACGGGGCCGGGGAGGGCAGGCGGAACACCACTTGGGTTGCGGGCCGCCCCTGGTAGACACAGACGCGCTCGGACAACAGCACTTCCAGCTCACTGCCATCGAGCTTTCGCAGCACCTGCAACACACTGCGGCGGCGCGGATAAGCCGCCACCTGGCGACTTGCCGAGACGCCCACCTGAAAGGGAAAAATCGAGCTGGCAGCGCGGTCCCGCAGTGCGTCGGCGGAGTTCGCGCCAAGTGCAAGCGCGGCGGCCTGGTTGGCAATCTGGATGCGATCGTCGGAATGAAGAATCACGGCCTCGTCCGTCATTTCGACGAGCATCGCGTGAAGATCGGAATCCGGAACCTTGGCGGGAGTTTTCATTCGTGGGCCTAATATCGGCAAATTGGGTCGAGACGGCAAGGACGCCCGTTCATCCCTGATCGCACGGGCCTGGCTTACGCTGGGCGTTCCATTTGACGAGGAACATTTCATGGCAATGCCGATCAGGCACGACGCTGAGCTGCACAGGTTCCATACGTCCGCCGACGGACATGGCGCAGAGCTGGTGTATCGGCTTGCAGGCAAGGTCATGACGATAGTCCACACGGGCGTTCCTGAGCAGATTGCCGGTCGTGGCATCGCATCGGAGCTGATGAAGGCTGCGCTGGCTCACGCCGAGGCATCGGAGTGGACGGTCGTGCCAGCCTGTTCCTACGCCAGGGCGTTCAAAGTCCGGTATCCGGAGTACGCCCACCTGTGGCGGGAACGCTAGTACTTCGCATAATGTATATTATGTAAATTATAGGCGGGTTTGATCCGCATCAAGGTGTTCATGTGTGGACCCCGATAGCTTGGCGTCATGACCCACGCCTCCGTCATCGACCCCGAGCTCCTTCGCCGCTACGACACGCCGGGCCCGCGGTACACCTCGTATCCCACCGCGCCGCAGTTCAGCAGTGAATTTGGCGAGACCCAGCTGCGGGAAGCCGCATTGAGCAGCAATGGCGACCCGATACCGCGCCGGCTGTCCATCTACGTGCACGTGCCGTTCTGCCTTAGCCCGTGCTTCTACTGCGGATGCAACCGGATCATCACGCGCGACACCACGCGGTCGGAATCCTACCTGGCTCGCCTGTACCGCGAGATCGACCTGACCGCGGCCTTGTTCGACCGCGACCGCGAAGTCATCCAGCTGCATTTTGGCGGCGGAACGCCCAACTTCCTGACGCCTGCGCAATTGCGCGAAGTCGTCGATTGCCTGCGCCGCCAGTTCCACTTCTCCGAAAGCGACGGTCGCGACATCTCGATCGAACTCGATCCCAGGTTCATTTCTCCGGCGGACGTGGCTGAACTCGCCACGATCGGATTCAACCGGGCAAGCCTGGGCGTCCAGGACTTCGATCCCGCCGTCCAGGAAGCCGTCAACCGGATCCAGAGCGTCGAACAGACGATGGCTGTCATCGACGCCTGCCGCCGGAACGGATTCCGCTCGGTCAACGTAGACCTGATCTACGGCTTGCCAAAGCAGAACCTGTCCGGGTTCGCCAAGACCCTCGACACGGTGATCGAAGCCCGGCCAGATCGCATCGCGGTCTACAGCTACGCGCACCTTCCGGAACTGTTCAAGGCGCAACGCCAGATCGAGGCAAGCGACCTGCCCAGCCCCGAAACCAAGCTGGCCCTGCTGCAATTGGCCATCAGCAAGCTGTCCGATTCCGGCTACGAATATATCGGCATGGATCACTTCGCCCTGCCCGACGACGACCTCGCACAAGCCCAGGCGCGAGGCGGCCTGCACCGCAATTTCATGGGCTATACCACCCATTCCGACAGCGACCTGATCGGCCTGGGCGTCAGCGCCATCAGCCATATCGGCGACAGCTTCAGCCAGAACCCGCGCGACCTGCCCAGCTGGCAACATGCCATCGACGAAGGCCGCCTGCCCGTCTTCCGGGGAATGCACCTCAGCGAAGACGACCAGCTGCGCGCCGACCTCATTCAGCAGCTGATGTGCCAGGGCGAAGTACCCGTCGCCGCGCTGGAACGCCGATACGGCATCCGGTTCAACGACTATTTCGCCGACGCGATCGAGCGCCTAAGGCCATTGGAAAGCGACGGTCTGGTCCGGATCGAAACGGGCCGGATCACGGTGACCTCGCAGGGCCGCCTGCTACTGCGTAATATCGCGATGTGCTTCGACCGATACCTGGAAAAACCGGCAGCAACCCTTGCCCCCCGCTTCTCCCGCGCGATCTGATCGCGGCTGGGGTGGCGGGATGAACCAGCCTGCCTTTCCCAAGGCCGACGCGCACATCATCGCCGACGATGGCGACCCGCTTCACTTCTGTTCAACCTGTGCTTTTTCCCAGGCTTGCCTGTCCGAGGGAATGGACAAGCGTGCATTGAATGACCTGCATGTGCTGGTCGAACACGTCGGTCCGCTGCATGCCGGCGACCATGTGTTCCGCGAAGGCGACCGGTTCGAGGCCATCGCTGCGGTGCGCGCGGGCACGGTCAAGACCTATGTCATCGACCCCGATGGCCGCGAGCACGTGCTGGGATTCCATCTTCCGGGTGAAGTGATCGGCCTCAGCGCGATCGATGGCGAACACTATCCTTGCAACGCCGTGGCACTCGATACGGTGATGCTCTGTCGCTTCTCGTTTCCGAAGATGGCCGTCCTGGCAGCGAAAATGCCGGGGCTGCAGAGGCACCTCTTCCGCTTGCTCAGCCGCGATATCGGGCGTGCCGCCCTGCTCGCCGGCGACTGGTCCGCAGACCGGCGAATGGCCGCCTTCCTGATCGCGTTCTCGCGACGTCTTGCCGCTCGCGGGTTTTCTCCCAACCGGTTCCAGCTGACCATGGCCCGCACCGATATCGCCAACTACCTGCGCTTGGCGCCGGAGACCGTCAGCCGCGTGTTGCGTCGCTTCCAGCAGGATGGCTTGCTGGTCGTGGACCGCCGCGAGGTCGAACTGGTCGGCCGCGAGCAATTGGAAGAACTGGCGGGCCCCGTCCTGCGCCAATAGGTGGTCCACTTGGGATGACTTGATCCATGTCATGGCGACGCATCGTCGCCACGCCGAACATGCAAGTGTTCACATTGGAGAATGTCATGAGCACCACGCGAAAGCTCTGGATCGGCCTGGGCGTACTACTAGTCGTTTCCTTCTCGGTCCTGTTATGGGCCGGCGGCGAAATATTCCGGGCCGCCCCGCCGGTGCCGGAAAAAGTGCTCGTTGAAGATGGCTCCGTAATCTATACGCGGGCCGACATCGAAACCGGGCGCCAGGTCTGGCAATCGATGGGCGGCATGCAGTTGGGTTCGATCTGGGGCCACGGCGGCTATGTCGCGCCGGACTGGAGCGCGGACTGGCTGCATCGCGAATCCGTCGAGGTGCTCAACCTCTGGGCTCGTAGCGACGGCAGCGCGGCTACCTACGCGCAACTGCCGATCGAACAGCAAGCGGCACTGCGCGGTCGCCTCGAGGCGATGATGCGCGCCAACACTTACGACGAAACGACGGGCACGATCACGCTGACCCGCGACCGCGCTGCGGCACTGTCGAACGTGGCGGCGCATTACGAAAGCCTGTTCGGGAATGATCCGACTACCGCGTCGCTGCGCGAAGCATACGCAATGAAGCAGGACACGGTGGATACCGCCGAACATCGCCGGGCACTCACGGCCTTCTTCTGGTGGACGGCTTGGGCCGCAACCACCGAACGCGCGGGAGATGTCATCACTGCCATCAGCCCGGAAGGCGTGCTGGCCAGCAAGAAGGTTACCTACACCAACAACTGGCCGAACGAACCGCTGGTGGGCAACAAGCCACCGCCGGCACTATGGGGCTGGTCGGTGTTCAGCGTGATGTTCCTGATCGCGGGCATCGCGCTGCTCGGCTGGTATCACGCCGTCAACCACGGTCGCAACGACGAAGTCGAAGCGTTGCCTGCAACCGATCCGTTCGCCAAGCTCGAACCGACGCCATCGATGCGAGCGACGGCAAAATATTTCTGGGTGGTGCTCGCCCTGTTCCTGGGCCAGATCCTGCTTGGCGCCATTACCGCGCACTACCAGGTCGAAGGTCAGACGGCCTACGGATTCGAGCTCTCCAGCATCCTGCCCTACTCTCTCGCGCGTACCTGGCATACCCAACTCGCCGTCTTGTGGATTGCGACGGCATGGCTGGCAACGGGTCTCTACATCGGGCCGGCGCTTTCGGGCCACGAGCCCCGGTTCCAGCGACTCGGCGTGAACTTCCTGTTCGTCTGCCTGTTGCTGATCGTGGTTGGATCCTTCACCGGACAGTACCTGGCGATCATGCAGAAACTGGGGCTCGAGAACAATTTCTGGTTCGGCCACCAAGGTTGGGAATATGCCGACATGGGCCGTTTCTGGCAGTGGTTCCTGTTTGTTGGACTGCTGCTCTGGCTGACGCTGGTGGGTCGCGCGTTGTGGCCAATCCTGCGTGGGCCGTCGACGGATTCAAGGACGATGGTGACCTTGTTGTTCCTGTCCACCGTTGCCATCGGCCTGTTCTACGGCGCCGCGCTGATGTGGAACGAGCACACGCATATCTCCGAAGTCGAGTACTGGCGCTGGTGGCTGGTCCATCTGTGGGTCGAAGGCTTCTTCGAAGTGTTCGCCACGGCGGTGATGGCGCTGATCTTCACGCGCCTGGGCCTGATCAAGACGTCGGTGGCCGCAGTTGCCGTGTTGTTCGCGACCATCATCTTCCTGTCGGGCGGCGTGCTGGGCACACTGCACCACCTGTACTTCGTCGGTACGCCGACGGCAGTGGTGGCGCTGGGCGCGAGCTTCAGTGCGTTGGAAGTGGTGCCCCTGGCCTACATCGGCTTCGAGGTCTACCACACCTGGAAGCTGGGCAAGTCCACGCCCTGGATGGCCCGCTATCGCTGGCCGATCATGTTCTTCCTGGCGGTGTCGTTCTGGAACCTGGTCGGCGCAGGACTGTTCGGTTTCCTGATCAATCCGCCGGTCTCGCTGTACTTCATGCAGGGCCTCAACCTGACACCGCTGCATGGCCACACCGCCCTGTTCGGCGTGTATGGCATGTTGGGCATCGCGCTGATGCTGTTCTGCATGCGTGGGTTGCGCGGCAAGGTCGTGTGGAACACCAAGGCGCTGGAGCTGTCGTTCTGGTCGCTGAACATCGGCCTTGTCCTGATGGCGCTGCTGACACTGCTTCCGCTGGGCATCATGCAACTGATGGCGGCGATCGAGCACGGTTACTGGTATGCACGGTCGGCAGAGTTCATGCAGCAACCCATCGTCGAGATACTGATCTGGATGCGCGTACCTGGCGACACGATCTTCAGCGTCGGTGCACTGTCCCTGGCCTGGTTCGTGTTCCGCTTGTGGGTGGTGCCGACTCGCGAACCAGCCTTGCCGGAAATCGCAGAACCCGTTGATGCCTGATCCGATGATCAACACCGAGGCTGGGGAACTGTCGATGCGGCGCCTGGGATGGGCGCCGCATCGGCTTTTGTTCTTCATCGGCGCGACGAACTTGTTGCTCGGGATGGCGTGGTGGGCAGCCTGGTTGATTTCGCAACGGGTCCCTGCGCTGCCATTGACGACCACCCCACCCGTGGTCGTCGCGGGATGGGTGCATGCCTTCGTCATGCAGTACCAGGTGTTGCCGTCCTTCATGGCCGGCTTCCTGCTTACCGTCTTTCCTCGATGGATGGCGCTGCCTGACGTGCCCTTGTGGCGTTACGCGCCGGTGGGCCTGGGGATTTTCGGCGGACAGTTGGCCACGCTGGCAGGTGCGATGGGTTGGCCTTCCGGCTTGCTGGTTGGGCTGTTCATGACCCTGGCTGGATGGGCAGCGCTGCTGGCAACACTCGGCCCGCTTGTCCTGCGCGACCGCGGAAAGAATTGGCACGCGCGGTCATGCTTCGCGGCACTGGTGATTGGAATGATCGGCCTGCTGGCACACGCCGCGTATCAATTCGGCCAATCGCCCCTTTGGGAATTCGCGAGTATCAAGATCGGCACTTTCGGACTTTTGCTTCCGATCTACATGACGGTCGCGCATCGGATGTTTCCGTTCTTTGCGGGCAATGTCGTGCGCGGATATGTTGCGTGGCGGCCGAACAGCTTGCTCATCACGTTTTGGGTACTCGCCCTGTTGCACCTCGCGTTGGAACTGGTGCATGGCTATCGCTGGCTCTGGGCGCCCGACCTGGGCCTGCTCGCGCTGGCAGCCACCGTATGCTGGCGCTGCTGGCCACGCGAGCCGATGCCTGGATTGCTGCGCGCCCTGTTCCTCGGGCTGGCGTGGCTTCCCATCACCTTCGCCTTGTATTCGGCGCAAAGCATCACCTATCTGCTGACCGGAAGTTTCGAACTAGGTCGCGCCCCGGCGCATGCCCTGTTCATCGGATTTTTCGGCAGCGTATTGGTGGCGATGGTGACTCGCGTGACTCGCGGCCACTCGGGCCGGCCACTGGAAATGCCGGCGATCGCCTGGTTTGCCTTCGTCGCTATGCAGGTCGTCACGGTGACGCGGATCGGCGCAGAGTTCAGCCACGATCCCCTGCCCTGGCACATCGTTGCGGCGCTGGGCTGGATCGTCGCACTCGGGCCATGGGTCTTCGGCCTTGCGCGCACCTACCTGGCTGCGCGCGCCGACGGAAAACCCGGCTGACATGATTGAGTTCTACGCGCAGATCAAATGGGTGCACATCGCCAGCGTGATCTGCAGCGGCGGATTGTTCCTGCTTCGCGGCGTGCTGGTCCAGTTTGGCCGGCAGTCATTTGCAATGGCAGCGCCGCTGCGCTTCCTTAGCTACACGGTGGATGTCATCTTGCTTACTGCGGCGATGATGCTGCTGACGATCCTGCCGGGCGCCATGTTCGCGAACGGCTGGCTGACAGTGAAGCTGCTCTTGCTGCCTGTCTATGTCGTGCTCGGCAGTTTTGCATTGAAGCGCGGCAGTACGCCTGCGCAGCGCCGCCTCTGCTACGTGCTGGCGTTGCTGGTCCTGGGCTTCATGGCAAGTGTTGCCCGCAGCCACCAGCCCACCGGAATTTTCGCGGTGCTGGCCGGCTGACCGGCCAGCTCGTCCAACTCGTCAACGCGGAAGCTTGCCCGTGTACTCGGCCTGCAGCCAGATCTTGCGGGTATCGCGCGCAAACCCGTCACTGCGGTAGTCGGCAATCTTGACCAGCCCATTCCAGTGCGTACCCAGCGCCCGGCCGATCGACAGATCGAACTCCTGGCCGTAACGCTGCCCGCCCTGGTCCGCTCGGTAGTCGTGCGCGGCTGCGGTCCAGGCGAATTTGCCGGCCTTGCCCGAGGCGGACAGGTAGCTGTCCTCCAGGCCCGCAGCTGGCGTCGTGGTGAATTTATCCGCCCAGCCATTGAACGCGTGCAGCGTTGCCAGCGGCGTTTGCAGTGCGTGGTGGCCATCGCCGCCGAGGTGCTCCCACCCCAGCTTCCAGGTGATCCCGTGCGCTTGTAGCGACGGTTCAACCAGCCAGTAGGAGTGCGCGAAGCCAAGAGGATTGGCGGCGTGGTCGATCTGCTTTGCGAATTCGGCAGTCCAGCCCCAGCGCGCATGGGTCGTACCCGTCCAGCGCAATCCATAGGTAGCACTCGACGCCGTCGCAAGGTCCCGGTCGTCGTGCAGGTAAGCATAGGCCGCCCATTGCTGCGGACCATGCTTGAAAGCCGCGTCGAACAGGTGCGAGTCGAGTTGCCTCTCGCGCGCAAGCGGATCGATAGCGTGATCACCCGAGACCCGGTGCACCCGATCCAGCCAGGCATAGCGCAGTGTCAGGTCGGGCGAGGCGTTGAACTCCATCGATGCAGCATCGAATGTCTGTTCGTTCTGGCGCCAACCGACGCTGCCGACCCAGCGCTGGTTGTCCCAGTTGATCCTCTGTCGACCGAGGCTGGCGGCAAATTTGCTACCACGCCAGCCAATGAGCGCCTGGTTGATCTCGGCACCCTTGGGGTCGGCAATGCCGGGCCAAGCCGTGCGGCCGTTTGCTGCACTGTTGTAGTCATTGCCCGCACTGGCGATGCCCTCGCCTTCCAACAGCACGAAGACCCCGTTGCCGAGCGCGGCCCTCAGGGCGAGCCGCAATCGGGCAGTTTCTGCGCTGGCGTCACGGGCGAAGGCGTCATCGCTGACCTGTTCCTGCCTGAACCGCAGGTTCCATTCGACACTGACGGGGCTTGCGGCTGCCGGCGATGCAGCGGAGAGTGCCCAAGTCAGCGGCAGTACCATCGCAATAGGTGACATGGGACGTTTCCTCGTTTTCGAATGTCGCCAGTCTTCACCTCGACCACCAGCCAGGCATTGATCGGGGTCAAGAGGAAGGATGGCGCGACAACGATTCAGCGGGACTTGACCTGCGTCAGGGCGGCCACGCTGCCCAGTACCGACACTGTTGGCATCGAACACAGGTCCATGCAGGGGGAACGCCAATGAAACACGTCACCAAGCTACTCGCCATAACACTTGCTGCCGGAGCATTGCTGCTTGCCGGCTGCGATCGAAGCGCCGACAAGACCGACGCGGTCGCCAGCGCCGAAATCCAGAAGGACACAGGTGGCTCGCTCAAGGGCGATTTCGGTCCGCCGCAAGGTCCCGAGATCAAGGCAGTGCTCACCAGCCCCCCGATGGTCCCGCCGGCAACGGGCCGCAAGACACCCGCAAAAGTCATCGTGGAGTTGAACGTCGTCGAGAAGGAAATGGAAATTTCCGAGGGAGTGACTTACACCTTCTGGACGTTTGGCGGCACGGTTCCAGGAAGTTTCATCCGCATACGGCAAGGCGACACGGTGGTTTTCCACCTGCGCAACATGCCTGACTCGAAGATGCCCCACAACATCGACCTGCACGGTGTGACAGGTCCCGGCGGCGGCGCGGCATCGAGCTTCACCGCACCTGGCCACGTGAGTCGATTTACCTTCAAGGCGCTGAATGCCGGACTGTTCGTCTACCACTGCGCAACAGCGCCGGTAGGCATGCATGTCGCGAACGGCATGTACGGTCTGATCCTGGTCGAGCCGCCGGAAGGCCTGCCGCCGGTGGACAAGGAGTACTACGTGATGCAGGGCGACTTCTACACGGCTGGCAAATATCGTGAGAAGGGTCATCAGGCATTCGACATGCAGAAGGGCATCGACGAAAACCCGACCTATGTGCTGTTCAACGGTGCGGAAGGTTCGATGACCGGCGACAAGGCCCTGACCGCGAAGGTCGGCGAAAACGTGCGCCTGTTCGTCGGCAACGGCGGCCCCAACCTCGTTTCGAGCTTCCACGTGATCGGCGAAATCTTCGACAAGGTCTGGTTCGAAGGCGGTACGCGCTACCAGGAAAACGTGCAGACCACGCTCATTCCCTCGGGCGGCGCGGCGATCATGGAATTCCACATGGAAGTCCCGGGAAGCTATGTACTGGTCGACCACTCCATCTTCCGTGCCTTCAACAAGGGCGCGCTGGCGATCCTGAAAGCCGACGGTCCGGAGAACAAGGACATCTACTCGGGCAAGGAAGTCGACGCGATGTACATCGGCGAGCGCGCCCAGCCGAACCTTGCCGCAGTTGCCAGCGCGGCTACGGCCGCCAAGTCGGGTGCACTCACCGTCGACGACCAGATCAAGGCCGGCCAGGCGCTGTTCGCGGGTACGTGTTCGACTTGCCACCAGCCCAATGGCGAAGGCCTCGAAGGCGTATTCCCACCGCTGGCCAAGTCGAGCTACATCGCGGCTGATCCGAAGAAAATCATCGAGGTGGTGCTGCATGGCCTGAGCGGGCCGGTCACGGTCAACGGCAAGGATTTCAACTCGGTGATGCCGCCGATGACGCAGCTGACCGACGACGAGATCGCCAACATCGGTACCTATGTGCTCAACAGCTGGGGCAACCCGGGTGGCCGCATCGACAAGGCCGACGTTGCAGCCCGCCGCAAGGCAGCTCCAGCCGCTCCGGCTGCGGCGCACTGAGATCGACTTGATGAAGCAACGTGTCCTGCTTGCCCTGTTGCTGTTGCCTGTCGCTGGTGTTTACGCCAGCGACAAGGCGTATGTGGACCTGCCGGGCGGAAATTTCAAATCGACGCTGCAGTACGAAGACTTGAAAGGCGCGCAAAAGGTCGCGCCTTTTTCGCTGATGCGCAGGCCTGTAACGAACGGCGAGTTCCTGGCCTTCGTCAAGACTCACCCTGAGTGGCGCCGCGACCGCGTAGCGCCGGTATTCGCCGAATCCCGATACCTGTCGCAATGGTCCACGCCGCTGGCACTGGGCAAGAAGGCAACGGCCGAGCAGCCGGTCACCTGGGTCAGCTGGTTCGCCGCCAGTGCCTACTGCGAGGCGCAGGGCGCCGCCCTTCCCACCTGGCAACAATGGGAATACGCCGCCGCTGCAGATGAAACACGTCGGGATGCTCGCAGCGACCCCGCGTGGCGGGAACGCATCCTCGCCTGGTACTCGCGTCCCTCCAACGAAGCGCTGGCTCGTGCGGGCTTGCAGGCCCCCAACGCTTATGGCGTGCAGGACATGCATGGCCTGGTCTGGGAATGGACCGATGATTTTTCCGCCCTGCTGATTTCGGGCGACAACCGCAACCAGGGCGATGCCGACAAGGCAAAGTTCTGCGGCGCCGGTTCGCTGTCCATGGGTGATCGTGAGAATTACGCCGTGCTGATGCGGGTGGCGATGCTGTCGTCGCTGGAAGGCGCCGACGCAACGGCCAACCTCGGCTTTCGCTGCGCGAGCAAGCTGCCATGAAGCGACTTTCCTGGCTCGTCCTGCTGCTGCTCTCCCTTTCCGGATTCGGAACGGCGACTGCCGGCCCTGCCGCAAAGCCCCTGCCCGGCAACTCCGTCTATCAACTGCAGGCGACCTTGGTGGATGCCTCCGGTCGGCCCCGCCAGTGGTCGGAATTTCGCGGACAGCCACGCATCGCGACGATGTTCTACAGCTCCTGTCCCTATATGTGCCCGCTGATCATCGAAAGCGGCAAGGCCATCGACCGATCGCTGACTCCCGCCGAGCGCGCGCGACTTGGCGTGGTGATGGTCAGCCTCGACCCCAAGCGCGATTCCCCGGCGGCACTCACGGCGCTGGTCAAGAAGCGAGGCATCGACGCGAAGCGCTGGACCTTGTTGCGCCCGGAGCCCAAGGACCTTCGTTCCCTGGCGGCAGTCCTCGGGGTGAAGTACCGGGCGCTCGCGGACGGTGAGTTCAATCACACCAGCGTGCTGATCCTGCTCGACGCCGACGGCCGCATCCTGGCGCGGACGGAGACCATCGGCACCCGGCCTGATCCCGAATTCCTTGTCGCCGTGCGCAAGGCGCTCGCGCCACGAAAATAGAACCCAGGGTTCCGGAGACAGGCGCTGTCTCGCCCCGTTTGATCTAGGTCAAGTCCCGGAATGCCCGGGTCGTCAAAACTACGCGCGGCGCAAAAAAGGGACAGGCAATGGCCACAGAAATACTTTCAGAGACTTACAACGACAAGATCGTGCGCCAGTTCACGGCAATGACCGTGGTCTGGGGCATCGTCGGCATGCTGGTTGGCGTGTTCATCGCGGCCCAGCTGTATTGGCCGGCGCTGAACTTCGATATCGCGTGGCTGAGCTATGGCCGCCTGCGGCCCCTGCATACGAATGCGGTCATCTTCGCCTTCGGCGGTTGCGGCCTGATGGCCACCAGCTTCCATGTCGTCCAGCGAACGTGCCACGTGCGCCTGTTCTCGGACCGACTGGCTTCGTTCGTATTCTGGGGCTGGCAGGCGGTGATCGTCGCTGCGGCCATCACCCTGCCCATGGGCCTGACCCAGGGCAAGGAATACGCCGAACTGGAATGGCCGATCGACCTGCTGATCGCCGTCGTCTGGATTGCCTACGCGGTCGTTTTCTTCGGCACCATCGTCAAGCGCCGGGTCAAGCACATTTACGTCGCGAACTGGTTTTACGCCAGTTTCATCATTGCCGTCACCCTGCTTCACGTCGTCAACAGCGCGGCCATGCCGGTGACGCTGGGCAAATCCTATTCGGCGTACACCGGCGCGGTAGATGCGATGGTGCAATGGTGGTATGGCCACAACGCGGTCGGCTTCTTCCTGACGGCTGGCTTCCTGGGAATGATGTATTACTTCGTGCCCAAGCAGGCCGGCCGACCGGTCTACTCGTACCGGCTTTCCATCGTCCACTTCTGGGCGCTGATCGCCGTCTATATGTGGGCCGGTCCCCACCACCTGATGTACACGGCGCTGCCGGACTGGGCGCAGTCGGTGGGCATGGCGTTCTCGCTGATCCTGCTCGCACCGAGTTGGGGCGGCGCGATCAATGGCGTGATGACGCTGTCGGGCGCGTGGCACAAGCTGCGTACCGACCCGATCCTGAAATTCCTGATCGTCGCCATTTCCTTCTACATGATGAGCACCTTCGAAGGGCCCATGATGTCGATCAAGACCGTGAACTCGCTGTCGCACTACACCGACTGGACGGTCGGCCATGTGCATGCCGGCGCGCTTGGTTGGGTGGCGATGATAACGGTGGGCTCGATCTACTCGATGTTGCCTGGCTTGCTTGGTCGCACCAACATGCATTCGACACGTGCCATTGACCTGCACTTCTGGTTGCACACCGTGGGCGTGGTGTTCTACATCTCCTCGATGTGGATCGCCGGCGTAATGCAGGGCCTGATGTGGCGCGCCACCAACACCGACGGCACCCTGACCTACACCTTCGTCGAGTCGCTAAATGCCACGTACCCGTATTACCTCGGTCGCCTGAGCGGTGGTCTCCTCGCGCTTGCGGGCATGCTGGTCATGGCCTGGAACGTCTGGCGCACCTGGCAGGATTCCTCGAAAACCCACGTCGCGCCGGTGCTGAAGCCCGACGCTGCCTCGTCACTGGCCTGAGACCTGACCATGAGCCATTCCCACGAAAAAGTTGAAACCAATGTCGGACTGATGGCGGCGTTGATTGCCGTCGCGCTCAGCTTCGGCGGCCTGGCCGAGATCGTGCCGCTGATGTACCAGGCCGAGACCATCCAGCCCTTGCCGGGCGTAACGCCCTACCCTGCGCTGCAATTGGCGGGCCGCGACGTCTATATCCGCGAAGGTTGTTACAACTGCCACTCGCAGATGGTGCGCACGCTGCGTTTCGAAACCGAACGGTACGGCCATTACTCGCTCGCCGGCGAGTCGGTTTACGACCGGCCGTTCCAGTGGGGCAGCAAGCGGACCGGGCCGGATCTCGCCCGCGTCGGCGGCCGTTATTCGGATGACTGGCAGCGCGTGCATCTCAACAATCCGCGCGACGTGGTTCCGGAATCGAACATGCCCGGCTTCCCGTGGCTGGCGACGGCACCCGTGGACGGCGACCTGGTCACGAAGAAGCTGAAGGCGCTCAAGCGCCTCGGCGACCCGTACACCGATGCCGATATCGCTGGCGCGCGTGACGCGGTGGCTGGCAAGACTGAACTGGATGCCTTGGTGGCCTACCTGCAAGGCCTCGGCAAGCACGCGCCTCGGGGAGGCTGAGATGATTTCCGGACTGATTACCATCGCCCTGCTGGTGTTGTTCCTCGGTGCCTGGATCTGGGCCTGGAGCCCTCGCCGAAAGGCCGAGTTCGATGCAGCGGCCCGCTTGCCGCTCGACGAAATTTCCCAAGAACCCGTTGCTAAGGAGACCCAGCCATGAGTGCGGGTTGGTCGTGGTTTGTCATTGCCCTGGTCGTCTCGAATATCGTCGGTTGCGTGTGGCTGATCTGGTGGACCGGCAAGCGCAGTCCGGGTGACCCGGCACCTACGCAGACCAGCCATATCTGGGATGGCGACATCACCGAATACAACCAGCCGATGCCGCGTTGGTGGATCAACCTGTTCTACATCACCATCGTGTTCGGCATCGCCTACCTGATCTATTACCCTGGAATGGGCGCCTTCAAGGGCACGTCGGGTTGGACGTCGGCCGGCGAACACGCCGAAGACAAGAAGGTCCGCGATGCAAAGGTCGAACAGACGCTCAGCCACTTCACCGGCAAGGACATCCAGCTACTGGCACGCGACCCGGCGGCACTGAAGCTCGGACGTTCGATCTTCGGCAACACCTGTGCAACCTGCCACGGCTCGTCGGGCCATGGTGCTGTCGGTTTTCCGGATCTGAGCGACAACATCTGGCACTGGGGCGGGTCACCGGACCAGATTTTGCAAACCATCCTCGATGGTCGCGACGGCGTCATGCCCGCGTGGGGAACGGTCCTGACCGGCATGGGTGGCGAGAATGCGCAGGACTACGTGATTGCCTATGTGCGCAGCCTCGCCAAGCCCGAGGCAGAACGGACCGGCGACTTAGTGGCCACGCGCGGCAAGGCACTCTATGAAGGCGTGTGCGTGGCCTGTCACGGTGTCGAAGGCAAGGGCAATCCCGCGCTGGGCGCGCCCAACCTCACCGACGCTTACTGGCTGTATGGCGATTCAAACGATAGTCTTTACAAGACCTTGAATGAAGGACGCCATGGCGTGATGCCTGCGCACCGCGAACTGCTTGGTGAGACCCGGGTCCGCCTGGTGGCAGCCTACGCCTGGTCGCTGTCGCAACCGAAGTCGAAACTCCATGAGGGTGACGACGACGATGACGGAGCGGATGACGAGAAGTGACTGACTTCACCGAGCCACGCTTCGACCATCCACCGCGCTCGATCGCACAGCGGCTGGGCGCCATCGCCTGGCCGAGCTTCTTTGCCGCGGGCGTGTCGACGATGGTGTTCTTCGCCTACGTCGATCCGCTGGCGTTGCGCGACATCACCTGGCCCGGGCTGCAGCTGACCCGCGAACTGGGCTACACGATCGGTTTCTTCATGTTCTGGCTGGCGACTGCCAGCTCCAGCCTGTTCACCTGGATCCTCTTGCGACCCGCGGCCCGCTTCAACAAGCCGCTTCCCCCGGAGCGCTGACCAAATGGCCAGGAAAATTCCGGTGGAGCTGCTCGACGAGAGCGGCAACAGCCTCTATGCCAGCGAGCGGAAGATCTACCCGCGCGATGTGTCGGGCAAGTTCCAGTCCCTTCGCCTTGCCGCCGTGTTCGTTTTGCTCGGCATGTTCTACGCTTTTCCCTGGTTGCGCTGGGATGGACGACAGGCCGTACTGTTCGACTTGCCTGCGCGCAAGTTCTACATCTTCGGGCTGAATTTCTGGCCGCAGGATTTCGTCTTCCTGGCGATGTTGCTGATTATCGCGGGCATGGCCTTGTTCTTCTTCACTACGCTGGCCGGCAGGATATGGTGTGGGTACGCCTGTCCGCAGACGGTCTGGACGGAAGTATTCCTGTGGATGGAGCGATGGACCGAAGGCGACCGCGGCCGCCGGATGAAGCTCGATGCAGGGCCGTGGAACCGCGAGAAGATCCTGCGCAAGGGTTCGAAACATTTCCTGTGGCTGGTATTCGCGTTGTGGACGGGATTCACCTTCGTCGGATTTTTCAGCCCGATCACGCAACTGGCGGCCCGCTCGCCGCTCGAGTGGGGCGGCTGGGAGCAGTTCTGGG
The DNA here is from genome assembly GCA_031408815.1 of Gammaproteobacteria bacterium. Taxonomy (GTDB): domain Bacteria; phylum Pseudomonadota; class Gammaproteobacteria; order Xanthomonadales; family Xanthomonadaceae; genus Arenimonas. The sequence goes on along the minus strand of JANNWV010000086.1, from coordinate 10,663 downwards.
TGTTGTTCTATGCATTGGCCACCTGGGGCAACGCGGGTTTCCTGCGCGAGCAGGTGTGCAAATACATGTGCCCGTATGCGCGATTCCAGAGTGCGATGTTCGACCGCAACACCCTGATCATCGCCTACGACGCAATGCGCGGCGAACCGCGGGGGCCACGCAAGCGCGGCTTGGGCAGCGTGCTCGAGCGCGGGCGTGGCTTGTTGGACCAGGCGCTTGCCTATGACTACGTGTTCCGTGCCGCGCACCATCCGAGCGCCGCAGACGCCGCGGTGCACGCACGGGGCGGTACGGCGTTTGCCGATCCCGGCCTGAAGGCCGAGCCCCTGCCCTTGTTCGAAGCCCAGCAACTGGGTGACTGCATCGATTGCACGATTTGCGTGCAGGTCTGCCCGACCGGCATCGATATCCGAAACGGATTGCAATACGAGTGCATCGCCTGCGGCGCCTGCATCGATGCCTGCGACGAAGTGATGGACAAGATGGGCTATCCACGCGGGCTGATCCGGAACTCGACGCAGAACGCGATCGACGGCAAGCCCACGCGGATCATCCGTCCGCGGATCGTCATCTATGGCTTGTTGCTATTGGCGCTTTGCGTCGGCTGGGCGTGGGGCGTCACCCATCGCAGTCCGATGATCGCCGAGGTGCTGCGTGATCGGAATGCGCTCTACCAGGTTGTCGCCGACGGCCGCGTGGAAAACAGCTACACGCTGAAGATAATCAACAAGACCGTCGAACCCCTGAGCTTCCGGATACGGGTTGTCGCTGGAGCCGGCATCGAACTTGTCGGCGGCGACCGCATCGTGCCCGCAGACGCGGAAGAAGTGCTGGACGTGCCACTGACTCTCTCGGCGCCGGCAGGCACGCACGGAATCCAGTCGGTGCGCTTCGAGATCGAAGCCACCGACGCCAGTGCCAGCAAGTCGGTGGACTCCAATTTCTTCGGGCCGACGCAATGACCAATCGACCGGCGCATCGCGAGCCGATGGTCTGGCTGATCTGGGGCCTGCCTGCGGCGTCCGTGGTTGCAGGCGTGTTGCTGGTGGTGACTGCCGTCCGTAGCGGCGGCGCCGACGAGGTCACGGACAAGGTGCAGCGACGCGCGCAAATCCAGGTGAGCGAGTTGGGGCCGGACCAGCGCGCCAGCGCGATGAAACTTGCCGTCATCCTGCGCATTGGCCCCGACTCCATCGACGTGCTGCCGGTCAGCGGCGACGTGCCGCGGACCGAGCCACTGGTCCTGGACCTCAGCCATCCGACCGATTCGGCGCGCGACCGGCGTGTGGTTCTGTTGCCATCCGCACACGGCTGGAGCGCTCTGGCGAAAACCGAAGCCGACCACGACTGGATTGCCCGACTGGGCCCCACCGATGGCGGCTGGCGAGTCCTCGGGCGCGTGCAAACCGGCGGCCATGCCGTCCGGCTGGGTTCGGCGCTGGACGTGAACTAATCCGATGGACATCCGCGCGCGAGCGGCTTGTTTCCATTGTGGCGAACCGGTCGCGGACAGCCCCGCCACTCGTCGGAGTGCGGACGTCGAACAGGTTTTCTGCTGCGAGGGTTGCGCTGCCGCCGCAGACTGGATTGCGAACGCGGACCTGGGCGACTACTACCGGCTGCGCAGTGCGTCGGGTACGCGAGTCGATACCGATGCCGTGGATTTTTCAGCTTGGGACCGCGACAACTTCCTGGCAGCACAGACGCGAACCATCGATGCCGACCGCGAAATAACCGTATTGACACAAGGCATGCGCTGCGCCGCCTGCGCATGGTTGATCGATCGCGCGCTGCGTTCGGAAACCGGGGTTACCGATGCCACCGCCAATGCGATCACCGGCCGCGTGCAGGTGCGCTGGAATCCTTCGCTAGTAAAACTTTCGTCGCTGATGAGCCGACTGTCGCGCCTGGGATACCGGCCCTGGCTGGCTTCGGGCGAAGGGCGGGAACAGGCGCTCAGGATCGAGCGACGCACCAGCCTGATGCGCTTGGGCGTGGCCGGACTCGGCGCGATGCAGGCGATGATGTTCGCCGAGGCGCTGTACTTCGATTCCAACGGCGACATGGCCGTCGCCACTCGGGATTTCTTTCGCTGGATAACCTTCATGGTCGCCACACCCGTGGTGTTCTATTCCGGCTGGCCGTTCCTGCAGGGCATGGCCCGCGAGTTGCGTGGCCGCCGGATAGGGATGGACACGCTGGTTGCCGGCTCCACCCTGCTCGCCTATGGCGCCAGCCTGGTCGAGACCCTTCGCGGGGGACCCCAGGTCTGGTACGACGCAGCCGTCATGTTTGTGTTGCTGCTGTTGTTCGCGCGAATGCTCGAGCTGCGCGCGCGACGGCTTGCAGGTGCGCAAGTGGATGCGCTGGCACGTGCTCATCCCGTGCTCGCGACACGCGAGATGGCCGAGGGCGGACTTGAAGAGGTGTCTGTCGACGAACTGCGCATCGACGATGTGGTGCGCGTGTGTCCGGGTGAAAATGTCCCGGCGGATGCACGCGTGCTCGACCAGGCCGGAAGCTTCGACGAAGCATTGCTGACCGGCGAGTCCACGCCCATCCTGCGCAACCCCGGTGACCTGGCCCTTGCCGGCAGCGTCTGCGTCGGCCAGGCGGTCCGGCTTGCCGTGGAGCGGACCGGTAGCGACACCCGCGTTTCGGAGATGACTCGCCTGGTCGAACGGGCACAGGCGGACCGGCCCGCCCTGGCGCAGACGGCGGACCGCATTGCCAGCATCTTTGCCATTGTGTTGATTCTTTGCGCGGCCATCGTGTTCGCATGGTGGCACGCGCACGACCCGTCCCGCGCGCTGGAAGTGACCCTTGCCGTTCTCGTCATCAGCTGTCCCTGCGCCCTGTCGCTGGCCATTCCCGCCGCGTTGACAGCCGCGCACGGTCGGCTTGCGTCGACGGGTATCCTGGCCCTGTCGCCCGATGCTCTGGCAACGCTGGCGCGCGTGGATTGCGTCTTGTTCGACAAGACCGGAACACTCACGCTCGCCCGGCGCTCGATTGCGGCCATGCAGGTCTGCACCGTGGAAGATCCGGCGTACCTGATGGAAATTGCTGCTGCACTGGAGCGCGACAGCAAGCACCCGATCGCCACCGCTTTCCAGGATGCCACGGTGCTGTTGCCGGTATCACATCGTCGCGAAGTGCCGGGCACGGGGATCGAAGGCACCATCGGCGGTCGCCAGTGGCGCATCGGACGACCCGGATTCGCCGCAGGCAACCCCGATGACGGACGCATCTGGCTTGGCGACGGCCGAACCGGCCATGCCAGCTTCCAGTTGCTCGAGGACATTCGCGCGGATGCAGGCGAAGCCATCCGGCAACTGCGGCAACTGGGTGTTTCGGTGGCGATCTGCAGCGGTGATTCGGAGTCTGCCGTGCGCGAGGTTGCGGACAGGCTGGGCATCGACGAGCTGTCCGCACGCCAAACCCCCGAGAAAAAACTTGCCCGTGTCCGCGAACTTCAATCACAAGGTCGGATCGTCGCGATGATTGGTGACGGCATCAACGACGCCCCGGTGCTTGCGGGCGCCGATGTCTCGCTGGCGATGGCAGACGGCGCCGCCATTGCCCAGCGCGCCGCCGACCTGGTGATGACGAGTCCGTCCCTGTCGCGACTGCCACAAGCCATCGAGCTCGCGCGCCGAACCCGTCGCATCGTGCGGCAGAATCTGTCCTGGGCCGTGGCGTACAACGTTCTGGCCTTGCCGCTGGCGGCTAGCGGTACCCTGTCCCCGTGGCTGGCGGCGGTCGGCATGGCAGCGTCGTCGCTACTGGTCACCCTCAATGCATTGCGCCTGGCGCGCGGAAGCCCCTGACATGACGATCCTGCTGGTCCTCGTACCGATCAGCCTGGCCCTGCTGGGACTCGCCATCTGGGCCTTCCTGTGGGCCGTCCGCAGCGGCCAGTACGATGACCTCGACAGTCCGTCCATCGACATGCTGCGCGACGAGTCCAAGCCCGCGCCCCCCGCCGCGAACGACAAGCCTGATGACACCTGACTGGCTGACCATCGTCGCGGCCCTGATCGCCGGCTTGCTGGGCGGCGCGCACTGCGTAGCCATGTGCGGAGGCATCGCGACCGGCTTCCAGGCCCTGTCCAACCGAAGTGGATGGGGCACGGCCGTCGAGACCAACCTGGGGCGCGTCGGCGGCTACATCATCGCAGGCGCCCTCGCCGGCGGGCTCGGCCAGGGCATCGTCCAGGCGTCGCGAATGCAATGGCTGGCCGTGGGCTCGCGGATGCTGGTGGGTGTGGTGCTGGTGCTCGCCGCATTGCGACTGTCGGGCTTGCTGGCGGGTTCCGGTGCGTCCCGGGCAGGCCTCGGCACCTGGCGCCTGCTGGCGCCCTTGCAGCGAAGGCTGCTGCCCATCGACAGCCGATCCAAGCGCATTGCGGCAGGCATGCTCTGGGGCTGGTTGCCCTGTGGGCTGAGCACCACCCTGCTAGTCGCCGCGTGGTTGCAGGCGAGCGCGGCCAATGGCGCCCTGACCATGGCCGCCTTCGGCCTCGGTACGTTGCCCGTGATGCTGCCGCTGACCTGGTCGGGTGCGCGACTGGGCCGATGGCTGCACGATCCCTTGCGACGAAATGCAGCCGCCGCTTTCGTTTTCCTCGCAGGGGTGATCACGCTGGCTGCGCCTTGGCTTGCGCATGTACCCGTGGTGGGCGACGTGCTTGCCGCGCTCGGCTGCCTACCGGTGCAGGCTTGAACGCGGACTCAGCTGCGGCGAGCCTGGCGTGTCGCCGGTTCGAGTTCAGCGGAATGGACCATGCGTTCCAGTTCGACCTCGTTGGTGATCTCCACCTGTCTTCCGTGCACGGCGATGACGCCCTCTTCCTGCAATCGGGTGAAGCCGCGGCTGACGGTTTCCAGGGCAAGGCCAAGGAAGCGTGCGATGTCCTCGCGACTCATCGGCAGCTTGAACGAATGCGGGGACGAGCCGATCAATCGGTAGCGTTCGCTCAATCCATGCAGGAACAGCGCGATGCGCTCGTTCGCCTGGCGCCGGACCAGGATCTCGCGGTGGTCGTTATCGCGGTTGAGACTCTGGCCGATGACGCGGAGCAACTGGTTTTGCAGGCTGGGCAGCTGTCCGGCCACGCTGGACAAATCCGCAAACGGTACTTCGCAAATGTTGGCGGGCGTAAGGGCAATGGCCTCGCAGCGATGAAAGCCATCGCCCAGGGCGTCCAGTCCGATAAGCTCGCCGGCAAGATGAAAACCCAGGATGTGTTCTTCCCCGTCTTCGCTCACGCTGACCGTCTTGAAGGCGCCATCGCGCGCCACGTAGACACACGACATCGGATCGCCGTGCCGAAACAGGCGATCACCGCGTTCAATCGGGCGGCGTCGTCGGACGATCTCATCCAGGCGCGCCAGGTCGCTTGGGCCAATTCCCGCGGGAAGACACAACTGCTGCAGCGAGCAATGCGCACAACTCTGCCGCAGCCGATGGAAGTCAATCGTTACGGAGGTGGTCATCCCGTGCATCATGGCATGCCGACCGATGAAGTACGTCTCGTGCCATTCATCAGCAAGGATTCTATTTATGAGTGTGAACAGCCCGACAGGCTCCCCCTTCGAACTGACGTTCTTGGGCGCCAATTCGACCGTGACCGGCTCCCGCCACCTGGTCCAGGCGGGAAACGCCCGGATACTGATCGACTGCGGCCTGTTCCAAGGCTACAAGACCCTGCGCCTGCGCAACTGGGCGCCCTTCCCGGTTGAAGCGGGCAGCATCGACGCCGTCATCCTGACCCATGCCCACCTCGACCACAGTGGCTACCTGCCGCGCCTGATGCGGCAAGGATTCCGGGGCCGGGTCTGGTGCACGCGCCCGACCCGCAGCCTGTGCACGATCCTGTTGCCCGATTCCGGCCGATTGCAGGAAGAAGAGGCCGGCTTTGCCGAGCGCAAGGGCTCGTCGCGACACCACCCTGCCGAACCCTTGTACACCGAAGCCGACGCCCTGCGCAGCCTTGAGCTTCTGCACGGCGTGGACCTTGATGACGAATTCGAACCTGCGCCCGGCGTGCGTGCCGTCTTGCGCCAGCAGGGCCACATCCTGGGCGCTGCATCGGTCGGGGTTGCCTACGACGGGCATCGCATCACCTTCAGCGGCGACATCGGGCGACCGCATGATCCGATGATGCTGGCGCCGTCCCCGCCGCTGGAAAGCGACTGGATCGTCACCGAATCCACTTACGGCAATCGCCTGCATCCGCCGGACGACCTCGAGCTCGAACTCACCGACGTGCTGCGCAGGACGATCGACCGCAAGGGCGTGGTCGTCGTTCCAGCTTTCGCAGTCGGTCGCGCGCAATTGCTCCTGCATGCGATCGCGCGTATCCAGGCCAGCGGCGCGATTCCGGAAGTACCGGTCTACCTCAATAGCCCGATGGCGACCGACGTGACGGCGTTGTACCGGAAATATCCGGACTTGCATCGCCTCTCGGGCGCCGACATGGACGCGATGCGGTCCATGACGCGCCTGGTGAATACGGTCGAGGAATCCAAGGCGCTGAATCGACGCAAGGGCCCGATGATCATCGTGTCCGCAAGCGGGATGGCCACCGGCGGTCGAGTTCTGCACCATCTGATCGCCTTCGCCCCGGATCCACGCAATGCCATCGTGCTTTCCGGCTTCCAGGCCGGCGGTACGCGCGGCGCATCGCTGGCCGCCGGCGCAAAGTCGATTCGCATCTACGGGGAAGACGTCGCCGTGAATGCTGAAGTCGTGCAGTTGACCAGCGCCTCCGCGCACGCGGACGGCAACGAGATCCTGTCCTGGCTTCGATCGGCGCCAAAACCTCCGCGCCGCGTCTTCATCACCCACGGCGAGCCCGAGGCGGCAGAGGCGCTGCGCGTGCGAATAGACCGCGAGCTGCAATGGGACGTACACGTGCCCGATTACCTTGAAGTGGTGGACTTGCGCAAACCATGACCGACCCGGACGCCAGCTCCGGATTGACGAGCGAGCAAGCGCGCGCCCGGCTGCTGGCCGAGGGCGGCAATCAGTTGCCGCAACCCGAACGGCGCGACTGGCTGGCAATCGCAATCGGCGTGCTTCGCGAGCCGATGCTGCTGTTGCTGGTTGCCGCGTCGGTCCTGTACGTCGTGCTGGGCGATGCGCGCGAGGCGGCATTGCTGGGTGCTTCTGTGTTGCTGGTGATCGGCGTGACGATTGCGCAGGAACAACGTTCGGAAAAAGCACTGCAGGCCCTGCGCGAGCTGGGCAGTCCCAAGGCGCGAGTCAGGCGCGATGGCGAGATACGGGTCATTCCGGTGGAGGATGTCGTTCGCGGCGACCTCGTGCTGGTGGCGGAGGGCGACCGCGTGCCTGCCGATGCCCGGGTGATCGATCAATCCGACCTGCACGTGGACGAATCGATGTTGACCGGCGAGTCGGTGCCGGTGGCCCGCATCGTTTCCGACGACCCCGGGATGCACACGATCCACGCCAGCACGCTGGTGGTTCGCGGCCGTGGCCTGGCCGAGGTGACTGCGACGGGCGTGCACACGGCCGTCGGCCGGATCGGTGCCGCCTTGCACGCCATCCATCCCGGTGCGACGCCGTTGCAGGTGGAGATGCGACGCGTAGTGGGATTGTTCGCGGTGCTGAGCTTTGTTTCCTGCGCGGCAATGGCGGGCTGGTACTTCGCCGTGCGTGGCAACTGGGTGGATGCGCTGCTGGCCGGCATCACGCTGGCCATGGCCAATATCCCTGAAGAATTCCCGTTGGTGCTCAGTGTGTTCCTGGCGCTGGGCGCATGGCGCATGGCGCAGCACAAGGTGCTGGTGCGCCGTGCCTCTGCCATCGAGACCCTTGGCGCCATCACCGTGCTGTGCACTGACAAGACCGGAACACTCACTCAGAACCACATGGCTGTTGCGCGTCTCGTGCCGGATGGCGCGACCCCGGGCAACGAAACCATCGACGCCGATCAACTGCTGCGATTCGCTGTCGCGGCAAGCAGCCCCGATTCGCTTGACCCGATGGAACGTGCGTTGCGGGAGCGTGCAGCCAGCTACCCCGAGGGTCGTCTGGCGAGCGCGCCGACGGAACGGGTTCGGGAGTATCCCTTCTCCAGTGCCTGTCCCGCGGTCGCCCATGCATGGCGACAGTCGTCGGGCGTGCTGGTGGCGTGCAAGGGCGCGCCCGAAACTGTTGCCGACTTGTGCAGACTCGATGCCGACCGACGAGCGCGCGTACTGGCAGAGTTGGATCAGCTGGCAAGAGAAGGACTGCGCGTGCTTGCCGTCGCCAGCGTCGAAGTGCCGGAGGGCATCGAACTGCCGGATTCGATGCTCGAGTTGAAACTTCAGTGGCGTGGCATGGTGGCCTTTGACGATCCTTTGCGGTCCGGCGTCGTGGAGGCGATAGCAGAAGCGCATGCGGCCGGAATCCGCATCCTGATGATCACCGGCGACCACGCGGCAACTGCGGCTGCCATTGCAGGCCAGGCAGGGCTTCCGGGCGGCGCGCCGGTAGTGGCCGGCGCTGAACTGGCGGCACTCGATCCGGCAGCGCTGCAGCGCGTAGTGGATGTCAGCAATGTTTTTGCCCGCGTGCAACCTGAGCAGAAGTTGCGCCTCGTTGAATCGCTGCGCAATTCCGGCCAGGTGGTTGGTATGACCGGCGATGGCGTGAACGACGCGCCTGCCCTGCTAGCGGCGCATGTCGGCATCGCCATGGGCGGGCGCGGTACGGACGTCGCACGCGAGGCCGCATCGATCGTGCTGCTCGATGACAACTTCGTCAGCATCGTGCGTGCCGTCAAGTTGGGGCGCGGCATCTACGACAACATCCAGCGCGCCATGCGCTACATCCTCGCCGTGCATGTCCCGATCACCGGGCTGGCGTTGCTGCCGCTGCTTACTGGCGGGCCGATGCTGCTGCTGCCCTTGCACGTCGTGTTCCTGGAGCTGATCATCGATCCGGCGTGCACCATCGCCTTCGAACGCGAAGCGCCAGCCGCCGACCTGATGCAACGAAAGCCGCGATCACCCCAAGCGCGCCTGCTGACCCTGCGTAGCCTCGTCAGCAGCCTGGGCCAGGGTTTCATCATGTTCCTGGTGGTGGCTGCGATTTATCTCACGGGCAATCGCATGGGCTTGCCAGCCGGCGAGTCCGCGGCGCTCGCGTTCACCGCGCTGGTCGCGGGCAACATCGGCCTCATCCTTCTCTATCGTTCCGGTGACGGCGTGCTTGCGCGACTGCGCCAACCCAACGCGGCGTTCTGGACGATTGCCGTGTTGGCGATCGGCTTCCTCGTCCTCGCGACCCAGGTTGCGGCAACGGCCGAGTGGTTCAGGTTTTCGCCGCCGCCCCTGGGGCCGTGGCTGCTGGCGTTGCTGGTTCCCATCGTCATCGCGCCTGCCCTGGGCTGGATCCGCGTGCGCCGCGCCTGATCAGGGCTGAAACGAAAAAACCCGGCCGAGGCCGGGTTTGATCGTTGCTCTTGCGAGCAATATGGCGTCCCCACGGGGATTCGAACCCCGGTCGCTACCGTGAAAGGGTAATGTCCTAGGCCTCTAGACGATGGGGACAAAGACTTGAAACGTGCCGCTGTTGAAACCGGGTGGTGGAGCTAATCGGGATCGAACCGATGACCTCTACAATGCCATTGTAGCGCTCTCCCAGCTGAGCTATAGCCCCACCGATAGGAGAACGCGAATTTTAGCGATGGCCCGGGCGCTCGTCAAGCGAACGCGACACTTGCTTCGTCGGCAGCCTCCAGCGGAACCAGAGTGTGCGGGCCATGACCCTGCCCGACCAGGTAGTCCAGCCACTTGTTGAGGAAGCTGTTCATGCGCAGGCGATGGCCGAACATCACCTTGGGGGACGGATGCAAGCCGAGCACATCCTGCCAATGGCGCCCGATGTAGCAATGCGTCACTTCGGCCTGGCGCGCATCGCGGTAAACACGCACGTAGGCCGACGGATCCGGCTGGCCCGTGACCGGGTCGTTCATTCGGTAGCTCAGGCGCAATTCCAGTGTGTAGGCATGGACTTCGAGCACTTCCACCACCAGATCCAGCCCGTTCGCGCAGCGCGAAAGATAGGCGCCGGGCGCGAGTTCGTGCAGATCCAGTAGGCGCGCCATGCGCTGGTAATTTTCGCCGTACAGGCCCATCAGCCAGCTCAGGCGGCTGAAGGACGGTAGTTCCTGGGGTCGAAAAACGGGCATGGATCGATGCTAGCACGGGCTTTGGAAAAGGCCAGATGGGCCTGCCATTGCGCTCTCACGCCAGATTCAGAACATGTGACGATGTATACCGAATTGGGCCAGCACCTTGCTCGCGATTTCTTCGATCGAGGTATGCGTGGTGCTCAGGTTGGGCAATTGCTCGGAACGGAAAAGCATCTCCGCCAACGCCACTTCCTTCCGGCACTGCTCGAGGGTGGCGTAGCGCGAGCCGGGCTTGCGCTCGGTCCGGATCTGCTGCAATCGGATCGGATCGATGGTCAGGCCGAACAGCTTGCGCTTGTGCTTCTTGAGCTGGCGCGGCAATTCGTCGGCCGACAGGTCGTCTTCGGTCAGCGGGTAATTCGCCGCCTTCACGCCGTAGTGCAACGCGAGGTACAGGCAGGTCGGTGTCTTGCCCGATCGCGACACGCCGACCAGGATCAGGTCGGCCTCGT
>JANNWV010000085.1:0-4274 GCA_031408815.1 Gammaproteobacteria bacterium | reverse complement strand
GGCCATCAAGCGCAAAATGGGCCGAAGGCCCAGCGCATGATGGCCAGCGCGCCATGCCGTTGGGGCTCAGCTTGAGCGAGGGGTTAGGCCTCACTTTGAGGCGCCCTGCTGGAATTTGCAGATTGCGCAAACAGCTCATTGATAATTGTTATATACCTTTCCGCAAGTGAGGCGACTTCCTTGTGAGCCATATTGAGAATCAACTTCATCTGCTCGTTGCGTTCCAGCGGAACATAATTTCTGCTATCCATGTATTCTTCAATCTTGTTGATGGTCGCTACGTCCTCGCCGAGGAACTCCCGAAAATCCTTGTCGGCTTTGCTGTCATTGCACGCTTTACAGCTCGGAACAATGTTTCCAAGTCTGTGCTCTCCAAGTTTCTCCTTATTAATTGGTATGACGTGTTCGATCGCTAATTCAGCCAGAATCCCGCAATAGGCACATTTGTTCTCAAAGTAGCTCTTTGTGGAAGTCCAATCTGACTCATTGAATGACTCTAATCCTAAATTACTAAGAATATTCCTTATGAATAGATTTTGTGCGTTTCCAATGGCGTTTCCACGATATCTACTATTTGAACGACCTGGGGATTTCTCCAAACTCCGAGGCGCTGAAACGAGCAGTGAGACAGGCGTCGTCGAAATATTCTTAGACTTAAGGTAGGTCTCAAGCTTCTCGAATTGCCAAGCAAACCATTGACTCGTTACCCTAACTCTTTGACCTCGCACCAAATATACGGGAGTCCAGTATCGTTTGGATTCACTCACTTTAATCAAATCGGCCTGCTTACAGAACGGAAAACTTAAGCCAAATCTCTCTTTGGAGTATTTTGGATCCAGGAGGTTTAGTATCTCACTGTGATCAGTTTGATCACAGTGATCAAGGATTGACGATATGTGCTGTTTTGCGAATTCGCCGATCTTCATGGTGTTCCAAGTTTTGGCATTTAGTTGCCGCAGAGGTCACGATTTTGACGGATAAAGGTAAGCGCGCGGGCATCACACCCCTGCAGCGAGATGCGCAGATCAGGCTGCGGCGCCTGGGCGCCAGCGATGCGGCAGCAGTTCCTCGGTCCGGCCGGCGGGTTGCGTGGGCAACCGGGTGAGCACGTCCTTGAGATAGGCATACGGGTCGTGCCCGTTGAGCTTTGCCGAGTGCAGCAAGCTCATGACCGCCGCAGCGCGCTGGCCGGCCCGAAGTGAACCGGCGAACAACCAGTTCGATCTGCCAACGGCAATCGGACGGATCTGGTTCTCCACCCAGTTGTTGTCCGCAGGCAGATCGCCGTCGTCGATGAAGCGTGTCAGCGCGTCCCAGCGCCGCAGGCTGTAGTCAATGGCCTTGGCCGTGGCCGAACCCTCGGGCACCGGTGCTCGCTGCTGCTGCAACCACTGCAGCAGCGCCTTGGCAACCTTGTCCGATCGTTCTTGGCGTATCCGTCTTCGCTCATCGGGTTTGAGATCCCTGACCTCACGCTCGATGTCGTACAGCTCGCCGAAGAACTTCAGCGCCCGCTCGCCCACCTTGCTGCCGTGGTTGGCCCACAGTTCATGGAACTTGCGCCTGGCGTGGGCCAGACATCCCGCTTCGGTTACGCCCAGTTCGAAGCAGGCGTTGTAGCCCGAGAAGTCGTCGCACACGAGCTTGCCGTGCCAGCCGTCCTTGCCGGCGTTGGCGTCCAGGCCCAGGAAGCCGCGCACGTGCTGACCGCCGCGCCCCTCGGCGAAGTCGAACACCACCGCCTTGAGTTCGTCGTAGGAGGTGGTGCAGTAAGTCCAGATGTAGGCCCGATGCGTCTTCTTGTTGCCCGGCTTGAGCATCGCCACTGGCGTCTCGTCGGCATGTAGCACCGGGCTCTTGAGCATCACCGCTTTCAGGGCATCGACCAGCGGCTGCAGCTGCACGCCGCACTGGCCTACCCAACTGGCCAGGGTTGATCTCGGGATCGCCAGCCCGGCGCGACCGAAGATGTGCTCCTGTCGGTACAGGGGCAGGTGATCCTGGTACTTGGCCACCAGCACTTGCGCCAACAAACCCGTGGTGGGGATGCCCTTGTCGATGATGTGCGCTGGCACGGGCGCCTGCACCAGCGTCTCGCACGTCGCGCAGACCCACTTGCCGCGCACATGGCGCTCGACCGTGAACACGCCGGGCGTGTAGTCCAGCTTCTCGGCGACGTCTTCACCAATGCGCTTGAGCTGGCAGCCGCAGCTGCAGGTGGTGCTGTGGGGCTCATGGCGATGCTCGGTACGCGGCAGATCGGGCGGCAGCACGGCGCGCTTGGGTTGCTGCTTGTCGCCCTTGTCCTTGCTCGGCGTGCGCTGCTCGATCTCCAAGGCCAGCGCTGCCAGGTCGGTGTCGATGGCTTCTTCGATCAGGCTCTTCTGCTCGGCGTTGAAGGCCTCGGACTTGGCAGCGAACTTCAGGCGCTTCAAGACCGCCATCTCGTGCGCTAGCTTGTCGATGGTGGCTTGCTTGAAGGCGATCTCGGCGCTCTTGCTGGCCACGTCGGCCATCAACACCCGAACTGCATCTCGCAGTTGGTCCAGGCTGAGCGTGTCGAGGTTGGCGGCGATCACGGATAGTGATCTTGCCGGCCGCTGCGCACATGCGCATCGGCACATTCGGCAATTGAATTGCGTGCCGGTCTATAGCACTCGAATGACCCCGGCCTCGCCGATGCGCGCCCAGGGCAGGCCCAGCACCAGCGCGTCGAGTTGCGCTCGTGTCAGCGTCAAGCTTGGACCGCCATCACGGGGCCACACGAACTTGCCCTGGTTCAGGCGCCGCGCTGCCAGCCACACGCCGATACCGTCGTGCACGAGCATCTTCATGCGATTGGCGCGCCGGTTGGCGAACAGGTACGCGTGATGCGGCCGGGCAGCACCGAAGACGTTGACAACTCGCGCCAGCGCCGACTCGGTGCCAGCACGCATGTCCAGAGGCGCCACCGCAAGCCACACGGCCTCAATCTTGATCATGAGCCCGGTTCACCGCAGCAACTCGCGCGTCCAAGCCGCGAAGTCGGCCGCAGCCGACACGGGCCAGGTGACCTTCATGGTCACCGCACCGCGGCGCAACTCGACTTCGATGTCGCGCTCACCAATGGGAGCTACGCATCCGGGTTCGACCGTGACCGGCACGAACTCCCGCGAGGCCAAGCTCGTCGGGTGGCCACCCTCGCGCGCCAGCTTGCGCCAACCGTGCACGATGTTGGTGTTGATGCCGTGCGACATCGCCACCTTGGCCACTGAGGCGCCAGGCACATCGCACTCGCCCAACACCTGCGCCTTGAACTCCTGGCTGTACCGCCGCCGAGTCGCTGCCTTGTCGCTTGTCATCGTGTCCGCGTAAGTCTTACGTGGACAGGATCGTTATCGGTGCCACCGCCAAGTTCAAGATGGGTTTGCCGCGCGCTTACGGATAAAGCCGGGATTGTCGACAGCTCGTCGATCGCCGTCGGCATTGCATGCAACCGCACTTTGCCCAAGTGAATTTCAACTGCCCAACAAAGATCACTTCACCTGCGGGAATAATGTGATCAGGGTAGTTAGAAGCCGAAGGTATGACCCGAAGATCGGAGAACAGCGCTGGGACGAGTATGGGGCGCTTTAGAACTTCAGTTCGATAATGTCAGTCCTCGCAATCAGGCGGTTCACCGACCGTGAGCGGCGGAGGAGCATCTAGTTTCCAGACCTGGAGCATTTGGCATAGCTCTTTATACTCCAGTATGAGATTCTCAGATTCGTTCCCGCCGCTTCTTTGCAAGATGTATATTGAATCAGCACATGCTGCTATCACCAACTCGTAGTCTCTTGAATTCATATTAATCCCTTTGACAGATCTATCAATATTCAGGTGAGTTTTTCATTCTTGTGCTGCGCGAGGTTCCGCATTTGTACTTTTCACCGAGGCCAACGCAGAACTCTTCGCGGTCCTCCTATATGCTGCACAGCGGCCGTACGGGGTCAAACTTGCGAACAGTCATCGGCACGCTGTCGGCAGAAGCATCGAAGCGCAACGCTATAACGTAGACGTTGCTTACTCTTGCCCCATCAAGCGGTTGCCATTCGATGGTGCTGCTACGAACCAGTTGATTGGGTTTGCGGTCGGGCTTTATCTTGAATTCCATCCTATGCCCCTCTGTAGTCAGTAAATGCACTAGGCCCGACGCAGCTGTCTCCGTGTGAGGCCTAACGTTCGAGCTAAGCTGGCGACAACGGCTTGGCGCGCTGGACAGCAAGCGCAAAATGGGGCGAAGCCCCAGCGCTTGA
>JANNWV010000084.1:0-3411 GCA_031408815.1 Gammaproteobacteria bacterium | reverse complement strand
TTCATGGAAGGGCAACGATCGCTGGTGGCCGATAGCGGGCCGATGCAATTCGTCGAACACGCCAGCGACACCGACGGCCTGGCCGCGACCGCGACCTATCCGGCCGTGCGCGAGTTGCGCTGGTTCACGCACGGATTCCTGAAGGCACAACGGCACGAGGGCGAACTTGTGCTGGCCGACCTGCGCATGGGCGCCGAGCCCGACTACAGTTTTCGTTTCGTGGTGGCACGCGATGGCGCGGGCGGATGGCAACCGATTCCACCGCGACAGCTGAAGTGGCCGTGGGCGGCTTCGCGCCGATTGCCGGAGGTTTGGCATCGAATCTGGCAGTCACCAGCGACGGGAGCAAACCGATGACTTCCCCCAGGCCCGACCTTTCGGCACTGCCTGCCAGCCTGCGCAGCAAGCTCGAAGCGCAGCTCGATCGACTGCCGACCGAGCTTCGCGAAAACCTGCATGCCCAGTTGGCAAAAGTGCCGCCCGACCAGTTGGCGCGCTTCGTCGAGCGCAGCTCACCCTTGCTGGACAAGGCCCTGGCACGAGTGGAGCAGGTGCAGGCGGGAATGTCGTCGCGCGCGACGCGCAAAGTGGAAGTTTCGACGAAGGGACACTACAACAGCACCGTGCAACCGGGCGACCGACCAGGGCTGGTCGGCAGGATATTGTTCGTGCTTGCCGTGATCGCGGTGATTTCTACCCTGCTCTAGGCGACGAAGCGGATGGCGGCAGGGCCTTGACGTTGTAATCTCCAGCGATGTGTCCTCTCCCGGAGCAAGTATGAAGCGTTGGAGTCTCTTGGCGGCAATGGCCGTCGTCGCGGGCGGAGCGCCGTCGGCGCGGTCGGCTGAAACGCGACTGGGCTATCAGGCGTCAAGTGGTACCCAGGTGTTCGCGGAGGTGAAGGGAGACCGCATCCTCCTGCGTAGCCTTGGCCCTTCGACGGTCTACGTGCACTACGGATTCGACGTCGATGGCAATGGCAAGATCGATCCGTCCGTGGACGGCTCGTACTCAATGCGCAAGGACGGCTCGCTGTGCGCCCAGAAGTGGATCTCCGAGCAGAACAAATCTTTCTGTGGCGAGTTGCCGAGCGCGGCGCGTGTTTCCCAGGAGGCCATCGGCCCGCAGTTATTGCGCCGCATGGACCTCCCGCTCTCCGAAATTTCCCGCAACGGCCGCAACCTGCGGTTACGGCTCGGAATTTACGAGGAGGGCAAGACCATAGCCTACGCCTGGATGACGTTTGACCTGGATACGGGCGTTGTGGCCAGCATTCCCGGGCCGTCCGCGGCAGTGCCCTCGCCAGCCACGACGGCCAGCGCCAAGCCTGCGCCGCCGACGCAGGCCGCGCCTTCGACCAAGGGTGGGCTCACCGACCGTGAGCTCACCGACCGATACGATGCCGGCAAGTATGTCGGCAACCGCCAGTGCAAGTATCGCCACTTGCCCGAGGTGCGCCTGGTCGACTCGCCAGTCGTCGGGCGCTACGGCGAATTCGCCGCCCTCGTCCCCGGAAGCACTATGGATTTTTTCCATGGTTTCAAGCTGGAATCCTATGCCAACGGCCGCGAAAGGTTGTACATCCACGTCAAGGCTGACGCGCACCGTCGCGCGCAGGTGACGTCGGCGTTCCTGGTCGTCGGTAGCGAACGGTTTCCGCTCAAACCCTTCCACCAGTGGGACAACCCAAGGCCGGTGAGGACTTACAAGCCGTACGTGACCTTTGACGAGCCACCAGGTCGAGCACTGCCCGCGTTGCTGAAGGCAAGCATCGTTCGCCTGGTGCTGATGACCGACCAGGGCGAAGTAAGCCAATGGACCTTTCCGGTCGGAAACCTGCGCTACCTGCGACGGGCGATGGAGCTTAGCAAGTGGACGTGTTCGCCGGAGTGGTAGTTCAAGTCGCGGCCGATCGTTCACCGGAGGCAAGGCGGACGAAGTACTCGCGAGTCAGGCGGATTTGCTCGTTGGCGGTTTCCGCGCGATTGACCACGGCGCGAAACGCCGCGTTCTCGGGCCGGTCCTTCGCATACCAGCCCAGGTGCTTGCGCGCGATCCGCACGCCCGACAGTTCGCCGTAGAAATCATGCAGGTGCTGCAGGTGGCCGATCAGGATGTCGCGCACTTGCGATGGCGTCGGCGCAGGCAAGTGCTCGCCGGTTTCCAGGTAGTGCGCGATCTCGCGGAATATCCAGGGTCGTCCCTGCGCCGCGCGTCCCACCATCACCGCATCCACGCCTGTGTAGTCCAGTACGTATCGCGCGCGCTGCGGCGAATCGATGTCGCCGTTGGCCAGCACCGGAATGCGCACCGCCGCCTTGATGGCCGCGATGGTTTCGTATTCGGCCGCGCCCAGGTACTGGTCGGCGCGGGTGCGGCCATGCACCGCCAGCGCGGCGATGCCGGCGTCCTCGGCGATGCGGGCGATGGCCACGCCATTGCGGTTGTCGCGATTCCATCCCGTGCGGATTTTCAGCGTGACCGGCGCATCCACGGCGCCGACCACGGCAGACAGGATGCGGCCGACCAGCGCTTCATCCTGCAACAGTGCGGAGCCGGCCCAGACATTGCAGACCTTCTTGGCCGGGCAGCCCATGTTGATGTCGATGATCTGCGCGCCGTGGTCGATGTTGTAGCGCGCCGCGTCGGCGAGCACCTTCGGGTCGGTGCCGGCGATCTGCACGCTGATCGGCGCCGGCTCGTCAGCGTGGTCCATGCGATGCAGGGACTTGGACGTGTGCCACAGGCGCGGCTCGGAGGTGGTCATTTCCGACACGCACAGGCCGGCGCCCAGGCGTTTGCACAATATCCGGAACGGCTTGTCGGTGACGCCGGCCATGGGTGCCAGCACGACCGGAACATTGATGCGGTAGGGGCCGATCTGGAGGGGCGCGGGAAGCATCAGCGCATTCTACCCGGGCCGGTCGACGCGCTTCACTTGCACGGGTCGGGGGGCGTAAGGTGGGCCTGGGCCATCGTTGGAGCCGACCATGCGTATCTTGATTCCGGTAGTGCTGGTGCTGTCGCTTGCGGGCCCTGCGGGGGCTGCCCAGCTACAGATTGCGAGGATTCAGCCGGGTGTCGATCTGTCCCGTCCCGAACCGCAGATGGCCACCTTGTCGCCCAGCTTGCGCGCTTGGGTGATCACGCAGGCGCGTACGACGCTCGATAGCGCTGGGAGCCCTGATCCGGAAATTATCGCTGGCAATGCCCGGGTGCGATTGGCAGGCCAGGATTTCTCAGACGCCGACATTGAAGCCCTGGTGCAGTTGGTGATGATGGAATCCGTCCGCCAGTTAGACGCCGACCTTCGCGACATGATGGCGCAGATGCGCGAGGCCAATGCACGGAAGGCCAGGATGCGGGATGTGGCGGCAGCGCAGCGTGAAGCAAACAAGGGTCTTTCGGATG
>JANNWV010000083.1:0-3376 GCA_031408815.1 Gammaproteobacteria bacterium | reverse complement strand
GCCCAAGCGCGGCCGGCCGCCGCTGGCCGAACCGAAGGAGCACGTGAACATTCGCCTGGATGCCGACATCGTGCAGTCCTTCAGGCGCACCGGGGCCGGGTGGCAGACGCGGCTGAACAACGCGCTGCGGGAGTGGCTGCGAGAGCATGCATCCTGATCGGCCCTAAGCGGCCCATGCCCGAGGCCGGCCCGACAGCGCCAGAAGAAACACCGCGCCGACAAAGCACACCCCGGCCGCCACGGTGCGCTGGAGATTGGCTTCGTTCCATGTGTCGCGCGCCTGCTGCCAGCCGGCCGGCGGGGCGGCCGGATTCCAGGTTGCCAGCTCGTTGTTGATAGGTACGTTGACCGAGCGCGTGAGCCAGAACACCGCCAGGAAATAGACCACCGCAATGACGGTCCAGCCGAGCGCGGAGAACCGCCGGCCGGCCCACCAGGCCGCCAGCGCGGCCACGAACGGCAGCACCGTCGCGCCGAAGTACACCCCGCCGAAGACGGCGTTGCGCACGACGCGGTTGATCCACTGCTGCGTGGCGATGTACGACGACGCGTCGAGCTGCGCCATCGCAGGCGCCACGTCGATGGCAAACGCGAAGAAGAAACCGGCCATCAGCCCGAGCAGGCTGACGGCGAGGCACTGGACGACGAGGGCGGTCAGCTGACGCATGGGTTCATGACAAGCTCAGCCGACCCACTTGTCGTACTCCGCATGCGACCCGATCCAAAACCAATGGACGCCTTCGGCCACGGACAATCCAAGCGCATGCCCGTTCAGGCCGACGCGAACGCTGTGGAACCGGCCATTGCCAACCGTCTTGAAGTGCAGCGAGGGGTGCGCAGCGTCGGCCTTCAGTTGCACGAAGTTTCTTCGCGCCAAAGCCTGAACGTTGGCCGGCAGCGCGTCCAGGCATTGCCAGAACCGCTTCGACGCGGTGTGTTTCACTCATAGCTCGCGTTGTGAGCCAGACTGGAAGTCGGCCAGTGCTTCGGCGCCGAGTTGATCCAGCTTGCCGGATACGACGTCCCGTTCTATTTGCTCGTCCCAGGCAGCGGCATCGAACTCCGCGAACCAGCGCCGGAACTCGGCAAGGTCGGAAGGCGGCAGCGCTTCGATGGCCTTCTCAATCGACTTCACGTTTCCCATGGTTCTCTCCTGTCGGGGGGCAGCGGACGGCAGCATGGGGATGGCACCATCGCCGCTCAGGTCTTGCCGTGGCAATTGAACATCCAACGAATGCCGAACTGGTCGGTCAGGCTGCCGAAGTAGGCGCCCCAGAACATGTCCTGCAACGGCATCTCCACCTTCGCGCCGCCTGCTGACAGCGCGGCGAAGAGCCGGTCGGGTTCGCCGCGCGTGTCGGGCTCGAGGTTGATTTGCACGCTGTTGCCATGCAAGACGGTGAAGCCCATCGACTCCGGCGCGTCGGTGCCCATCAGGAGGTGCCCACCAAGGATGGGCAGCTCGACGTGCAAGACGAGGTTCTTGTCGCCCTCCGACGTCGGCGGCTCGCCCGGCGCGACGGGGGCTTCGCCGAAGCGACGGACCGGGCCGTTGAACTCGCCGCCGAAAACGGAGCGGTAGAAGGTGAAAGCCTGCTCGGTGGTGCCGGAGAAGTTGAGGTAGGTGCTGACTCGGGACATCTGACGTCTCTCTGGTTAACTCAATTTGCCAAGGCAAGGTCTACACAAGCGCTTCGATCGCGCGCGACGCGACCGCACTGGCTTGCGCCTCTGAGCCCGCTCGATGCCAAAGTCGACTGCTTGCCTACAACCTCATCGCCTCCTGAAGATTTTTGCAAGCGACGTGGTGAAGTAACGCCGTGTCTGCCTCCTTTTCAACCCGAGCTAGTGTCCAGTCGCCAGGGTTGACGGCAAGGTGGAGAAATCCTCGAATGCACTGCCGAACGATCTCACGCAGCGGTTCATCAAGTCGCAACTCGCGCTCTTGATCATCAGAGAGAGTTCCGCCGTGCACTATCTTGCTACGAATCCTGTAGGAATTCGTAAGCTGAGAGAAGAGCGCAATTCGCTCGTCGTCGGTGTGTGCCAACAGCGAGGCTGTTCGAAATGCCAGCCGAAACGACAGCTCCTGGTCCAACTTCCATAGAGCCTCAAGAGCGGTGATCGCATCGACAACGCGATCGTCTAATTGATGCATCAATCGGTCGTAGATTGCGCCGAAGGAACGAAGAGCAAGGCGTAAGTTTCGATGCACTTTCGCTGGCTGTGTGTCGAGCTTCAGCAGATCACGGTAGACCTGAGCGATCTTCGGCAAGTCCTGAGCTTCAAGCTTGTACGCTGGACCCGGATGCCAATGACTAAAGCCGTATGACAGCAAGCCTCCAAGACCAACATTGAAGACTGCCGGGCGCGCAGCAAACATGCGACCGATTCGGATATCGCCAGGTCGAACGAGGCGCATTGCGAGCAGCGCTCGGGCTGCCCGTAAAAGCTGGGAGCCGTCGTCCTCGAGAAGGAAGTTCGCGGGGGTCTTTTTGGCTTGCACTTCAACCATCAGAATGTTCGAGCCACCGCCGCCGCTTCGCCAGTCCTCGCCAAGCCGATTGAGCTGACCCTGACCCCAGTTCAAGAGACGGCCCAGTTCCTCGAATGAGCGCGCGCGCAACGAGACTCCATCTCCCAGATCGGCGGGAAGTTCGTCAGTCTCACAGTTCTGCACGTTGGCGACCGCACGAAAGGTCCAATGATCTGTCTCATACTCTGTCGCAAAGCGAGCAAGCGTTTCCTCAAACGCTTCGGCCTTGTCTCGCGTAGCGGAGAAGCGGCCACATGCGTTAAACACAAACTGAAGCACTAGTCGATTGGCTTCATTCCCGCCGTAGAGGGTGATGACTCGCTCGTCTGTCGCCATCGCCTCAGCGGCTGCCGTATACGATGGGCAATCCAGTATCAGTTGATCTTTCTCACTATCAAACCAAGCGATTGCGTGCTTGCAGCCATCGACCGCAAATGAACTGCTCTCGATAGCTGACAGCCCCTCAGCCGTCAACGTTTGGAGGAGCGGGCGAAGTTGTTCGACGGACATTGGTTTCGAATCCCCGGGACAGTCTCTGGCTGTCAACTGAAACTCTTCCCCTCCCCCGCCAACCGCGCCAACAACGGCGCCGGCTCCCAGAACTTCGCATCGTCCAGCGGGTTCCTCTGGAACCGCTTCATCGCCTGCACCACGTTGAACAGCCCGACCGTGTCCGCATAGTTCATCGGCCCACCCCGATGCAGCGGGAAGCCGTAGCCGGTCAGGTAGATCATGTCCACGTCGGACGCGCGCAGCGCGATGCCTTCCTCAACGATCTTCGCACCTTCGTTCACCAGCGCGTAGACCAGCCGGTGCACGATCTCATCGTCGCCGATCTTG
>JANNWV010000082.1:0-13555 GCA_031408815.1 Gammaproteobacteria bacterium | reverse complement strand
GGCGCAACACCTCGCCTTCGTTGACGCCACGCTGCACGACCGTATTGAACTTGATTGAATCAAAACCTGCGGCTTCTGCCGCTGCAATGCCGGCGAGCACGTCGGCAACATCGCCGCGCCCGCCGGACAACTGGCGAAATATTTCCGGATCCAGCGCGTCCAGGCTGATCGTCAGCCGATGCAGGCCGGCGTCGCGCAAGGCCTGCGCCTTGCCTGCCAGCAGCGAGGCATTGGTGGTCAGTGCCAGGTCCTCGACACCGGGGATGGCAGCGAGTCGAGACACCAGCGATGGCAGGTCCTTGCGCAACAGTGGCTCGCCGCCAGTCAGGCGAATCTTGCGCACGCCCATGCGAACGAAGCTGCGCACGACCGATTCAATCTGCGCGAAGTCCAACCGGCGCGCGCGGTCGAGCGCAGTTTCGGGCGGCGTGCTGTCTTCGGGCATGCAGTACGGGCAACGGTAGTTGCAGGTCTCGATCACCGACACGCGCAGGTCGCGCAGGCCCCGGCCGAGACGGTCGACCGGAACGGGCGGCGGCATCAGCGGGCCGGGATCCATCGCGGTTCTCACGCGGGCACGGCCGGATCAGCGGGCGGAGAAAGCACGATCACCTCCGCCGGGGCAGCCACGCGGTGCGAACGCGCCCGTAGCGATTCGCCATCGGCCACGCTGCCGTAGTGGTAGAGCACGCAACGCGAAAGTAATTCGGACGAATACTCACGCTCCAGGTCATCCACGCCGCTGTGCGAGGGATTGCCGACCAGCGAGCAGTCGTGCGCGATCATCTCTCCGGCGTCGGCGTGCAGCGCCAGCATTTCCGGAATCGGCCGCGTATCGCCGGTCCAAACCATCGCGCCGCGCAGGCGCAGCCCGAAGGCGGTATCAGGCAGGTGGTGGCGCACCGGGAACACGTCGAACCAATGGCCCTTGTGCCAGAAGCCACGCGACACCGGCACCAGTTGGAATGCATCCCACCAGTTGGCGCCGCCTTCCGCGATCACGCCCGGATAGTCGGCGAGCCGCGACTGCAAGTGTGGAACGACGGTGGCAGGCACGTAGAGCTTGAGCTTGCCGCATCGCTGAGCATCAAAATAGGTCCTGTAGAAAAGTCGCTCGAGCCCGGCCACATGGTCCATGTGCACGTGGGTGACGAACACCGCTTCCGGCGCCTCGCCGTAATGGGCGAGATAGGCCGTCAGCGCCTCTTGTCCACAATCGATCATCAGCAGCGGGCGCGCATCGCGCTCGATGACGGCAGACGCGGAGCCGAGTTCGACCGCCGCGGAACTGCCCACGCCCAGGAATCGAAGTGACCAGTTCATCCTGCAAGCGCCTTCTCGTGGGCGATGCGCAAACGCGCCATGCCCGATTCCAGTTCGGCCGGCGACAGCGCCGGGCATTCCTTGCGCAGGGACCGCGCGAGGCGTTCGATGACACGGTCGCACCAGGGTCCGGGCCGCGTTTCCAGCATGCCCTTGTCCCAGTCGATCAACCAGGCCTGTCCATCGGCGTCGAGCAAGACATTGTTGGCATTGAGGTCGGCGTGTCGCGCGAGCTGGCGATGGCAACGACCCATTGCATCGCCGACGCCGGCCCAGGGCGCCGAATCGGGCGACGCCGAGACGAGGCTGGCGAAGGAAACGGCAGGTTCGATCCGCATCACGATGATTGCCGCGCGATAGTGCAAACCCGCTCGCCGATAAAAGGCCGCCACCGGCGCCGGCACGGGCAGGCCCAGTTGCTGCAACTGTTGCATCAGCTCGAACTCGCGCAGGCTGCGCACGCGCTGCTCGCCGCGCCACCAATAGGCGTCCTTGCTGGCGCGGGCCATCCAGCCGCCGCGTCGGTAGTGGCGCAACACGCCGTCCCCAAACTCGCCCTGCACGAACCACGCCGCACCGCGACCACCCTTGCCCTGCACGGGCTGGGCCCGGGCGCCATAGGTCGCGGGATCGAACATCGCCGGCGTGGCTTGCCCCAGGCGCGTCGGGTCGAACACAATCGTGCCCTGTCCGCCCGCATCGCGGAAAGACTGTCGGCTGCCGCTGGCGGTAAGCACGTCCATCACGGTGAATTCTAGCAAGTGAGCCCTCCCGCCGCGCCGCGATCGATCTGCCTGCTCCGCCTGTCGGCCCTGGGCGACGCCACGCACATGGTGCCGTTGATCCGGACGCTGCGTCGCGCCTGGCCGGATCTTGCGATCACCTGGATCCTGGGCAAGGGTGAAGCCAGGCTGATGGAAGGCCTGGACGGCGTCGAATTGCTGGTGTTCGACAAGGGGGCAGGAGTCCGCGGTGTCCTGGCACTGCGCAAGGCCCTGGCCGGTCGCCGCTTCGACGTGTTGCTGCAGCTGCAACTGGCCCTGCGCGCCAACCTGCTGTCGGCCCTGGTGCGCGCAAATCGACGCATCGGCTACGACGTCGTGCGCAGCAAGGAAGGCCATTCGCTGTTCATCAATGAACGCATCAGCGCCGGTGGCCACCACGTGCTGGATGCCTTCGGGAAATTCTGCGAGCCGCTGGGCCTCAAGCAAGACCGCGTCGAATGGAACTTGCCGGTTCCCGAATCAGCGCGCGTGTGGGCCGCGGAGCAATTGCCCGGCAACCAGCCGACCTTGATCGTCTCGCCGTGTTCAAGCCACACGCTGCGCAACTGGCGTCCCGAACGCTATGCCGACGTCGCAGACCACGCCGCGGAACGGGGCTGGCGGATCGCGATCTGCGGCGGGCGCAGCGAATTGGAGCGCCGCACGGGCGATGAAATCCTGCGCGCCATGCGCCATCCCGCCATCGACCTGATCGGCAAGGACACATTGAAACAATTGCTGGCCCTGCTGGAACGCGCAACGCTCGTGCTCAGCCCCGATTCTGGCCCCGCGCACATGGCCAACGCGATGGGCACCAAGGTAATCGGATTATTTGCCTGCACCGATCGCGAGCGCTGCGGGCCCTACTCCGACCTGCGCTGGTCGGTGAACCACTACGACGAGGCGTCGCGAAAATTCATGGGCAAGCCGGCCAGCGAACTGCGCTGGGGCAAGCGGGTCGAATTCCCCGGCGTGATGGACCTGATTTCAGTGGAAGAAGTAACCGGCATCTTCGATGCCTTCGTTACTGACGCTGCACGAAATCAGGCAGCAGGCGTCGAGCCGGCGCGGTAATCCTGGTAGGACTTTTCTTCCACGTAGGACGAACCCAGCGCCAAGTTGATCTGCTTCTTGATGGCCGCGCGTTCGTCGTTCTCGAAATACACCGCGCGCGCCAGGCGGATGAACTCGGCGCCGAAGTCCTGGCGTTGCTCGCAACGGCGGATATCGTCCTCGATGTCCCACAAGCGTTCGTTCACCGACTTCAACTCGGCGCGCAGGTTGACGATGTCGTGCCCGGCCGCGGGGTGGCCCAGCCAGGTGGCGGAAAGCGCGTCGAGTTCCTTGCGCACGTTGGCCAGCTTCGCCGCGTCGGACATGCGCTCGGACTTGATCTGCAGGATGGCGATCTTGTCCAGCAGTTCGCCGAAGGACACGGGTACGAGGATCTCGGACATGGTGGGCTCACAGGGTCGGGCGATCCCAAGTTTAGCCGGAAAATGAAAAAGCCCCCGAGGGGGCTTTCGCATTTGATGGCGGAGAGGGTGGGATTCGAACCCACGGTACGCTTACACGTACGTCTGATTTCGAGTCAGATACATTCGACCACTCTGCCACCTCTCCGGTCGGGTCGGGGCCCCAAGGGGCCCGGCAGGGCGCGAAGTATAAGCTGCCGGCCCCCTGTTGGGCTAGTTTCCAACCTTTTCCCTTCCAGACCGTATGATGTTCCTGAAAGGCCGGGGAAAGTCCGGGCTTTGGCTGCGCCTCTAATTTTGCGATGATGAAGCTTGTCCCCTTGGAGTTTCGCCACATGGCTGGCTTTTGCCCATGATTGAATTCGGAAACTCGAGCCACGTCGGCCTGCGCCGCGAGCTCAACGAGGACACCTATTATTCGGACGGCGAGCTCGGCCTGTGGCTGGTTGCCGACGGCATGGGCGGGCATGAATTCGGTGAAGTGGCCAGCGCCCTCGCCCGCGATGCCGTGGTTCGTGAAGTGCGCGCCGGCCGGACGCTCAGCGAAGCCATCCGCAGCGCCGACGAGGACATCATCCGGCAGTCGCGCAAGCGCGCCGACAGCCTGCCAATGGGCACCACCATGGTTGCGCTGCGGGTAGCAGACCACAAGTTCGAACTAGCCTGGGTCGGCGACAGCCGCGCCTACTTGTGGAATGGCCAACTGCGCCAGCTTTCTTCCGACCACAGCTACGTGCAGGAACTCATCGACCAGGGCGCGATCACGCCCGAACAGGCCCGCAGCCATCCGCATCGCAACGTGGTGACCCAGGCGCTGGGTGTCACTGATCCCGATTCGCTGAAGGTCGAAACCATCTCGGGCGAGCTTCGCCCCGGCTTCCAGATCCTGCTGTGCAGCGATGGACTGACCGAAGAAGTGGACGATGTCGCCATCGGATCCCTGCTGGCCCAGACCGAACTGTCCGCCCAGGAATGCGTTGACCACCTGATTTCCACCGCCCTCGATGGCGGCGGTTCCGACAACGTTACGGTCGTGCTGCTGCGTCGGGTGTAACAGCCGCTTCGGGCGATGGCGGCCAGATCGTACGGCTGCCTGACTTCTTGCCAATCTTTTCCATTCGCGCGATGTGCGCGAGTTCTTCCTCGGCCGTAGCCAGCAATATCCGCAGCCTTGCCTGCGGCGTTGCCGCTGGCTGCAAACTGCCGGTGCCTGCGGGCGCCGCCGCGACGGCCATGCTCAGCCCCAGGTCTCCCTGGCCGGCCGTCAGCGACAAGTACACCTCGGCCAGCAACTCCGCGTCCAGCAATGCGCCGTGCAACTTGCGATGCGCGTTGTCCACGCCCAGGCGCCGGCACAACGCGTCCAGTGAATTCCTCTGCCCGGGAAACCGTTCGCGAGCCAGCCGCAGCGTGTCGAGTACGCCCGCGTGGTCGCGGATGCGGCCGAAGCCCGGCCCCAGCAATCCCAGTTCGTAATCCAGGAAGCCGACGTCGAAATCGGCGTTGTGGATGATCAGTTCGGCGCCGCGGATGAAATCCAGGAACTCGCCAGCGACCTGTTCGAACAGCGGCTTGTCGGACAGGAACTCGCGGGTCAGCCCGGTCACTTCCTGCGCGCCCGGCTCGATCTCACGGCCCGGATTCAGGTAGCGCTGGAAACGCTTGCCGGTCGGGCGACGTTCCAGCAGTTCGATGCAGCCGATCTCGATGACGCGATTGCCGCGTTCCCACGACAGTCCCGTCGTCTCCGTATCCAGCACCACCTGGCGCATCAGGCCATGTCCTTCTTGATCAATTCGGCGGCGTTGCGGGCGAGCTTGTCCACGCGTTCGTTGTCCACGTGGCCGGAATGGCCGCGTACCCAGCGCCAATGCACCTTGTGCTTCGCAGCCGCGCGGTCGAGACGTTCCCACAAGTCCTGGTTCTTCACCGGCTGGCCGGCAGCGGTCTTCCAGCCGCGACGGATCCAGTTCGGCATCCACTCGCCAACGCCCTTCTGCACGTATTGCGAATCGGTGTGCAGGGTAACTTCGCAGGGCGTACTCAGGGCCTCGAGCGCGACGATTGCGGCCATCAGCTCCATGCGGTTGTTGGTGGTGTCCGATTCGCCCCCGGCCAGTTCGCGTTCCGTGTCGCCGTAGCGCAGCAATGCGCCCCAGCCACCCGGGCCGGGATTGCCCAGGCAGGCGCCATCGGTGTTGATCTCGACTTTCTTCAGTGCACTCATCTTTGTTCGGTATTCCGTCAGCCGGCGCTCATGCCGGGGCGAAGACTGACCGCTGCATGGCTGCGGCGCAAGGGCGTGAGCCCGGCTTCGCGACGACGCAACACCATCATGTTCGCGACGCGGAATCCATCCAACCAGGATTCGCCGGCTTCGGCCGACAGTGCCGCCTTGGCATTCGGCCAGAACGGGCCGATGTGGCGGCAACGAACCCGATCCAGGCCCGCGTCGCCGGCGAGACGTTCGACGTAGGACGCCGGTGTGCTGCGACTCGACGGCGACCACCAGCGCAATCGCGCGAGGCTCCACGGATTCAAGCTGATCACCAGCGCCACGCCTTCGGGCTTCAGCACCCGGGCGATCTCGTGCATCAGCGCTTCGGGATCGGTCGAACTTTCGAGCACGAACAATGCGTAGACCAGTGACAGGCTGCTGTTCTCGATCGGCAACTCCGCGTCCCGGCAACGCACCTGTCCGCCGAGCCCTTCTCCGGATCGGTAAAGGCTCACCACGTGGCGAAGCATGTTGCCCGAAAGTTCAGGGGCGATTTCGGAAGATGGACGAAGATAAAGACCGTACTGTCCGAAAACCCGGGTCAACTCCGGGATTGCCATGCGCTGTACGCCGCTCAGGAGCTGGCGCCCCGCCTGCCGCCGCAACCACGGGTGGGACCGGGCGTCGGGTTGACTCGGAAGGCGACGGGGAGGCATGGTCGGGATTCTGCGGCAATCCGCCACCAAGGTCACTCCCTGAATGCTCGTCCTGCGCCCCCTGCCTGCTTTCTCGGACAATTACATCTGGACGCTCGCCGATGGCGAGGGCCGCGCGATCATCGTCGATCCCGGCGATTCGGCGCCGGTGATGGAAGCGGCACGGGCGGGCATGAAGCCGGTCGCGATACTACTGACCCATCACCACGACGACCACATCGGCGGCGCGGCGGCGCTCAGCGAGCATTTCAACATTCCCTGCTACGGACCCGTCGACGCCAGGATCCGTTTTCCGATGCAGCCGGTTCGCGAAGGTGATCGTGTCCGGATCGACGCCCTGGACCTCGACTTCGAGGTGATGGAAGTGCCCGGGCATACGACCAGTCATATCGCATTCCACGGCGGCGGTTTTCTTTTTTGCGGAGATACGCTCTTCAGCCTGGGCTGTGGACGCATGTTCGAAGGCACGCCGACCCAGTTCCTCGATTCCCTGGACCGGCTTGCCGCCCTGCCGGGTGACATCCAGGTCTGTTGCGGCCACGAGTACACGCAATCCAACGGTCGGTTTTCAATGGCCGCCGAACCGGAAAACGCCGAGCGCGACCGTCGCCTGGCCGAAGTCGCCGACCTGCGTGCGCATGGCCTGCCCAGCGTGCCGAGCCCGATGTCCGGTGAGCGCGCCTGCAATCCATTCCTGCGTGTTGACCAGCCCGGGCTGCGCGACGGACTTGAAGCGCGTGGCGTGCCCCAGGGCGACCGGATCGCCGCGTTCGCCGCGCTGCGCGCATGGAAAGACGGATTCTGATGGCGTTCGCGCGCGGGCGAACCCTCGCCTTGCTGGTGGGCGCGCTGTGGCTGTCCGGCTGCCAGCCGGTCGTCAGGCCCAACCTGCCCGGGGCGCAGGCGCTGCAGCCCTCACAGGCAGTGGTGGAGGCTGCCGCTCCCGAACCCGCCATGGCCGCATCAACCGATCCCGTCGCAGCGGCTGTCGCGGCGCTTGCACCGGTTACCCCGGTCCCGGTGATGGGCCGGGGCGCGGACGTTTTCGAACGCATCAACAAGGGCTTGAGCCCGGGCGCGTGTTCGACCGGAAGCAACAGCACCCGGTGGCGAAAGCGCTACGCCGGCAGTCCTGCCGCTTTCTCGCGTCACCTCGAGCAAGTGCTGCCGCTGCTCGATTTCGTCAGCCTGGAGGTCGAGCGTTCGCGCCTGCCTGCGGAGTTCGTCTTCATCCCCCTGGTGGAAAGCTGGTACAAGCCCGAAGCCATCGGACCCGGTGGTCCCGCAGGCATGTGGCAAATGATTTCGAGTACGGCCCGCAACCACGGCGTGCACATCCAGCCCGGCTACGACGGGCGGCTGTCGCCGGTGGAATCAACGCGGGCCGCGCTGTCCTACCTCAAGACGTTGCAGGGAATGTTCGGCGAGTGGCAGGCCATCGTGATGGCCTACAACGCCGGCGAAGGTCGCATCCAGAACGCCTTCAGGCGCGCGCGCAGCCGTGAAGTTTCCGCTGCCCTGCGCAAGCCGCACGGCCTGTCGAACATCACCTACGACTACGTCGCGAAGTTGCAGGCCTTGTCCTGCCTGGTCTCCGAACCCGGGCGCCACGGCTTGTCATTGCCCAACGCCACCCGCTTCGTACCGGTCCTGCCCTTGCTGATCGAAGCGGACGTGCAATCACTGGACGAGTTCGCGCGCCAGCAGAACCAGGATCCAAAGCAGATCCGCCGATTGAATCCCGGCTTCAAGAACGGCCGCGTCATAGCCGGCGTGCCGCGCCTGGTGCTGACGCCCACCATCGGTTGGCAGCAACCGGCCCAGGACGAGGCGACGTTGCTGGCCAGCGAGAGCCGGCACCCCGGACAACCGGCATCCGATCCGGCGGATGCGACCTCATCTGCCGATCCGGACGCTGCCACGGCCGCCAACCCGAAAGTGCATGAAGTGCACAGCGGCGAGTCCCTGTGGACGATCGCACGCCGCTACGGCTTGAGCATCGACGACCTGCGCCGCCTCAACAAGCTGGGCGCCCGCGCCCTGGTCCATCCCGGACAGAAGTTGAAACTGGCACCCTGAGTGCAGAAACCGACCATGCTTGGCGGTATGGCGCACCCGCGTTCAAACTAGCCCCCTGCGAATTCGCACAATCAGGAGAAACACGATGGGATTCCTTACCGGCAAGCGCGCCTTGATCGTCGGCATCGCAAGCCAGCGCTCGATCGCGACCGGCATCGCCGAAGCGATGGCGCGTGAAGGCGCTGAACTCGCCTTCACCTACCAGAATGAAAAGCTCAAGTCGCGCGTGGAGGCTGCCGCCGCCGAATACGGCGCGAAGATCGTGTTGCCCTGCGATGTCTCCGATGACGCGCAGATCGACAATGTATTTTCCGAACTGGCCAAGAGCTGGGACGGCCTGGACATCCTCGTGCACTCGGTCGGCTTCGCGCCGCGGGAAGCGCTGGATGGCGAGTTTCTGGAAGGCCTGACTCGCGAGAGTTTCCGCATCGCGCACGATATCTCCAGCTACAGCCTGGCCGCCTTGGCCAAGGCGGCGCGTCCGATGATGACCGGTCGCGGCGGCAGCATCCTGACGCTCAGTTACCTCGGCGCGGAACGCGCGCTGGCCAACTACAACGTGATGGGCCTGGCCAAGGCCAGCCTGGAAGCCAACGTGCGCTACCTGGCACTGAACCTCGGCCCGGAAGGCACGCGCGTCAATGCCATCTCCGCCGGTCCGATCAAGACCCTGGCCGCAGCGGGCATCGCCAACTTCCGCAAGATGCTGACCCACGTCGAGCAATACGCGCCGCTGCGCCGCAGCGTCACCATCGAGGACGTCGGCAATGTCGCGGCCTTCCTCAGTTCCGACCTGGCCAGTGGCGTCACCGGCGAAATCACTTACGTCGATGCCGGCTACAACGTGCTCGGCATGACTGGAATCGAAGGCGTCTGAAAAAAGAAGGCCCGGCGCATCGCCCGGGCCTTCGTTGGTGAAGCCAGCACCGATCCGTCCGGATTCGGCGCTATCGATCAGAGCCGGTCTTCGGCGACGGTGATCTTGTATTGCTTGCGCAGCGCCTGCACGAACGCGCGTGCATCCACCGAGCCACGCATCTGCGCAAACTGCTTCTTCAGGTCGGCGCGGGTCTTGGCGTCCAGGGTGCTGAGGTCGCCATCCTTGACCGCCACGACTTCCGACAACAGGAACTGGTTAGGGCCAACGGTGACCAGGCCGACCGGACGCGGCTTGCCGGCAACCGGGCGCGGCTGGCGAAAGGCGTCGTCCACGGCCAACTGCAACTGGGGGTTGGGCGCCTGGCGCTGCAAGCCGGGCAAATCGGAAACGGTGCGACCGATGCTGACCGCGATGGCATCGAGCGTTTCGCCCTTCTTCGCGCGCGCCAACAACTGATCGGCAGCCTGCCGGGTAGCCTGTGCAATCCGATCGGAATTGATGTCATTGATGATGCGATCGCGGATCGACGCCATCGGCAGTGAGGCTGCCGGGCGATGATCGATCACGTGCACGACAACCGTGTGGTTGGATCCGATTTCAACCGGATCGCTGACTTGCCGCTCCGTCTTCTGCGGATCGGCAAAAGCAGCCTTTCGCACCTGCGGCAGCGCAGCGATGCCTTCGCCGGCAGTGGCGGAGAACAAGCCGGTACGCTGTACCGGAAGGTTCAGTGCCTTGGCCGCCGGCGCCAGTGCGGTCGGATCATCGAAGATGCGGTCGACCAGCTGGCCGGCAACGTCGTTGAACACGCGCTCGCGTTCGGATTCGAGCACTTCAGCCTCGATTTCGGCGCGAACTTCCTCGAACGGCTTGGCGTTGCCCGCCACCCGCTCGCGATAAAGCACGACATGGAAGCCATCGGCCAAACGAACCGGGTTGCTGACCTGGCCCGGCTGCATGGCGAAGAACACCTTGTCGAACTCGTCGCCGAACACGCCTTTCTCGACCGGGCCCAGATCGCCACCGGCATCCTTGGAACCGACGTCATCGGAATTGGCGCGGGCCAGTGCCGCGAAATCGGCGCCCGGCGCGCGCGCCTTGGTCGCCAGGTCGGCCGCCTTGGCCTGTGCGGCAGCCTGTTGCGCCGCCGTCGCCTTCTCATCGACCTTGACCAGGATGTGCGAGGCGATGCGCTGCTCGACGGTGCCGTAGCGGGCTTTCACCGACTCGTAGCGCTCGCGCAGGCTGGCCTCGTCGGCAACCGTGTCCACCGGCATCGCGGCGGCATTGAGCTCGACGTATTCGATGGCGACTTGTTCGGGACTGCGATAGGCGGCGAGATGGCCTTCATACCAGGCCTTGATCTCGGCCTCGGTGGGTGGCGTCATCGTGGTTGGCAACACCGGCGGCAATTCAATGAAGCGGATGTCGCGCGTCTGCCGGCTCGAGGTCAGATAGGCATCGAGCTCGTTGTCACTGACGAAACTGGAGGACATCAGCTCTTCGGGCAGCATGCGCTGGATCAGGTCGGAAGTAATCAGCTTCTCGAACTGCAACGGCGTCATGTTCTGCGCGCCCAGCACCAGCTGGTATTGCTTGGGATCGAAGCGGCCAGCCATCTGGAAGGCCTGGATTCCCATGATTTCCTTCTGCACGGCCGACTTCGGCAGGACCAGGCCTTCCTTCTGGGCGACCAGCCCGAGCAGTGCCTCGTCAACCAGTTGGTCCAGCACTTCGCGCTTCTTCTGCAGGGACTCGAACGCGGTCGGGTCGAAGGCTTCGCCCTTGGCCGTGCGTTCCTGCTGCCTGACACGATCGAAACGCTCGCGGAATTCCGCCGTGGTGATCTCGCGGACCTGGCCGCCGAAACCCAGGAACTTCGCCGGCCCTTCCACCTTGGCAGCGTAGGTTTCACTGCCGCCGCCGACGTAGGACTCGATGCCGAAGAAGGCCATCGTGATTATCACCAGGCCGAGGATGACGACGGCAATCCAACCTGAAGTTTTCTCGCGAATGCTTTGGAGCATGGTGTCTGGCCAATGTTGTTGGGCGCGCTGTCGGCGAACCCGGAAAAAACGAAGGCGCCTTCTCAGGCGCCTTCGGGGGTGTGGCGGAGTGGACGGGACTCGAACCCGCGACCCTCGGCGTGACAGGCCGATATTCTAACCAACTGAACTACCACTCCACGAAACATTGCCTGGGCTCTTGTCCAACCCGGAGCTGGTGGGTGCTGAGGGTTTCGAACCCCCGACCCTCTCCGTGTAAGGGAGACGCTCTACCGCTGAGCTAAGCACCCAAACGAGACGATCAGTTTACTGCATCCTTCAGGGCTTTGCCAGCCTTGAACGCCGGATTCTTGGAGGCCTTGATCTTGATGGTGTCGCCGGTCTGCGGGTTGCGGCCCTGGCGGGCGGCGCGCTTGCGCACGGAGAAGGTGCCAAAACCAACCAGGGTGATGGTGTCGCCCTTCTTGAGAGTCTTCTTGATGACATCGATCATTGCATCGACGGCGCGTGCGGCGTCGGCCTTTGACAGTTCAGCCGCGTCAGCGACGCCGGAGATAAAATCGCCCTTGTTCATTAGTGACTCCCTAGGCGGGACATTCCCGCGGTTCTTGTCATGCGGATCGATTTGGCCCTGGGCGCAGATCGTCCGTTCCTCCTGAGCCATCGCGAATCATCGTCGACGGTGCAAACGATTTATACCAGCGGGAATTTCCGCGTGCAAGCCGGAAAGCCATGTATTTCGCGGCTTTCCGGCTTGTCAGATGCACTTGCATCAATGCGGGCGAACTGCTTCTGATTTGTGTTCGGCAGCCTCGTCAACCGCCTCGACCGGCGTCGGAACCTCGACTGGCTGGGGCACGATCGGCCGAACCAGCGCGATGTCGAGTACCTCGTCGATCCACTTCACCGGAACGATCTCAAGGCCTTGCGTGACGTTCTTCGGAATGTCGGCAAGATCCTTTCGGTTCTCTTCGGGAATGATGACCGTCTTGATTCCGCCACGAAGGGCCGCCAGCAGTTTTTCCTTCAGGCCGCCAATCGGCAGGACGCGGCCTCGCAGGGTGATCTCGCCGGTCATCGCCACGTCGGACCGGATCGGCACGCCGGACAGGATCGACACCAGCGCCGTCACCATCGCCACGCCGGCGCTCGGACCGTCCTTGGGCGTCGCGCCCTCGGGCACGTGCACGTGGGTGTCGAACTTCTGGTGGAAATCCGGATCCAGGCCCAGTCGCTCGCTGCGCGAACGAACCACGGTGAATGCGGCTTTCACCGACTCCTGCATCACGTCGCCCAACTGCCCGGTAAGGATCAGCTGGCCCTTGCCCGGCATGACCGACGCTTCGATCTGCAACAGGTCGCCGCCCACTTCGGTCCAGGCCAGGCCGGTCACCAGGCCGACTTCGTTCTCCGCTTCCGCGCGACCAAAGTCGAAGCGGCGCACGCCGAGATACTTGTCGAGGTTCTTGCTGCTGACCTGGATGGCAGGCACCGGCTTCGCACCCTTCTTCGGTGCCGGGCGCGGACCTGCGAGGGCGAGTTCCTTCACCACCTTGCGCGCGATCTTGGCGATCTCGCGTTCCAGGTTGCGTACGCCCGACTCACGCGTGTAGTAACGCACGATGTCGCGCACGGCCGAGTCCTGGATCTTCAACTCGTCTTCCTTCAGGCCATTGGCCTTGAACTGCTTGCGCATCAGGTAGCGGTCGGCGATGTTGAGTTTCTCTTCCTCGGTGTAGCCGGGGATGCGGATCACTTCCATGCGGTCGAGCAGGGGACCTGGGATGTTCAGCGAATTCGCGGTCGCCACGAACATGATTTCGGAAAGGTCCAGGTCAACTTCCAGGTAATGGTCGTTGAAGCTGTGGTTCTGCTCGGGGTCGAGCACTTCGAGCAGCGCCGATGACGGGTCGCCGCGGAAATCCATGCTCATCTTGTCGATTTCGTCGAGCATGAACAGCGCATTCTTGCTGCCCACCTTGCTGAGATTCTGGACAATACGGCCTGGCATCGAACCGATGTAGGTACGACGATGGCCGCGGATCTCAGCCTCGTCTCGAACCCCGCCCAGCGCCATCCTGACGAACTTGCGAC
>JANNWV010000081.1:0-11229 GCA_031408815.1 Gammaproteobacteria bacterium | reverse complement strand
CATCACGCTCAGCCAGGGTTACAGCGGGCAATCGATTTCCAGCGACACCGATATCGTGGTCGTCGGCAATGCCCTGTCGCGTGGCAACCCCGCAGTCGAACACGTATTGAATGCACAACTCGACTACACCTCGGGCGCGGAATGGTTGCGCGACCATGTGTTGCCGGGACGATGCACGCTGGCCGTGGCCGGCACGCACGGCAAGACCACGACCACCTCCATCCTGGCCTTCCTGCTCGACGCCGCGGGCCGCGACCCCGGTTTCCTGGTGGGCGGCGTACCGGAAAACTTCGGCGTGTCGGCAAGGCTGGGCACCGGCAAGGAATTCGTGGTCGAAGCCGACGAGTACGACACGGCCTTCTTCGACAAGCGGTCCAAGTTCGTGCACTACCGGCCGACGGTGGCCATTCTCAACAATCTCGAATACGACCACGCTGATATCTTCCCGGACCTCGCCGCCATCCAGCGCCAGTTCCACCACCTGGTGCGGATCGTGCCGGGCAATGGCTGCCTGGTCGTGAACGGCGAGGACGAAGCGCTGCGCGAAGTGCTGGCGATGGGTTGCTGGACGCCGGTCGAGCGATTCGCGATCGACGGCGAAGCGGAGTGGAAGGCTCGGCTGCTGCGCGAGGATGGCAGTGAGTTCGCCGTCAGCCATCACGGCCGGGAAATCACCGTCGTCCGCTGGGACATGGTTGGCCGGCACAACGTGATGAATGGCCTGGCTGCATTGGCCGCCGCCCATGCGGTTGGCGTGGATATTGCTGCCGTGGTTCCGCACCTGGTCGACTTCGTCAGCGTGAAGCGCCGCCTGGAAAATCTCGGCAGCGCCAACCAGATCACCGTGTACGATGATTTCGCGCACCACCCGACGGCCATTCGCACTACGCTGGAAGGATTGCGCGCGAGGGTCGGCAAGGCGCGCATCCTGGTGGCGATGGAGCCACGCAGCAATTCGATGCGCCTGGGCGCGCACTCCGAACAGATCGCCCCCTCGCTCGACGCGGCTGACCTCACGCTATTCCTGCATCGGCCCGAACTGGCCTGGGATGCGGGTGCGGTCATATCCCGCCTGCACTCGCACGGCGAGGCCGTGGCCAGCGTGGACGCCCTGATCGCGCGCGTCGTCGACCTCGCGCGTCCCGGCGACCACGTGGTGTTCATGTCCAATGGTGGTTTTGAAGGCGCGCCGCGGCGCACGCTGGCCGCGTTGTCCGGGTCCGCATCCGCGGCATAGACTGGCGCCGTGGGCACTGAAGAACTCCCGCTGTTTCCCTTGAACGCCGTGTTGTTTCCCGGCGGGCAACTCAGCCTTCGCGTGTTCGAGGCGCGCTACCTCGACCTGGTCCGCGACTGCAGCCATCGCGGCCGCGGCTTCGGCGTTTGCCTGATCCTGGATGGCGAGGAAGTCGGCGAGCCCGCCCTGCCTGCCGCCATCGGTTGCGAGGCGCGCATCACCGATTTTTCAACTTCGCCGGAAGGCCTGCTGGTGCTGACTGTCGAAGGCGGCCGACGTTTCCATGTCGAACGATCGCGCGTGCGCGACAACGGCCTGGTGCTGGGCGAGGTGATGTGGCGGGTCGAGCCCGATCCCGGCGAGGTCCGCGTCGAGCACGAACTTCTCGCGACCTTGCTGCGTCGTATCCTCGAACGCGCCGGGCCGCCGCACGACAAGGTGGAGAAGCACCAGTTCCAGGATCCGGAGTGGGTCAGCTGGCGGCTTGCCGAATGGTTGCCGCTATCGGCCGAGGAAAAACAGGACCTGCTGCAACTCGATGACCCGCACGCGCGCTTGCAACATCTGATGCATGCCGTCGCCCGATTGCAGGACGCCTGAAGTACCTGCGCCTTATCCTGCCGCGGGCTCGCGCCACTTGGCCGCGGACTCCGGCCGGCCGGTCCGGTCGTAAAGATCCGCGAGTCGGTTGCGCGCCTTGGTGGTCCGTGCATTGTCGGCGCCCATCGACTTGCTCAGCGCCGCGTGCGTGCGCAGCAGCATGGACTCGGCCTCGGCGTAGCGCTTCATCCGTGTCAGGCACTCGCCGTAGTTGTTGCTGAAGATCATCACGTAGGGATGCTCGGCGCCCAGGTGTTCGGTCGCCAGTTCGATGATTTGCACGAATTCCTGTTCGGCCAGCGCCAGCTTGTCCTGCCGCATCAACAACATCGCCAGGTTGTTGCGCGTGCCGAAGGTTTCCGGATGCGCGGTGTTCGCTTGCCTCTGGATGGCGAGCGTGTCGCGATAGATCTGCTCGGCCTCGCCCAGTTTGCCGATGTCCTCCAGCGCATAGGCCAGCGAATTCATCGCGACCAGCACGGCCGGATGGTTCTTCTGTCGCGTCTTCAACAAGCTGGCCAACAATTGCCGCAAAGTGGGTTCTGCTTCTGCGGCCTTGCCCGCCTGGATCAGCAAGGTGGCGCGATTTTGCAGGACGTTGAGCGTATCCGGATGGTCAGGGCCAAGCACGCGGCTCCTGCCGGCGAAGGCGCGGTCGTACAGGGCCAGTGCCTGTTGCGGATCGCCGGAGTTTTGCACGGCAATGGCCAGGTTGTTCACCACCGACAGCGTTCCGGGATGGTCGGCGCCGCGACGCGCCGACAAATCCTTTTCCAGCGACGTAAGTACTTCGGCCGCACCCTTGAGGTCGCCGGCACCGCGCAGTGAAACCGCGAGATTCGCCAATGCGGTTTCGCGCGCCGGGTTATCGCCGGGCAGCACGGACGTCGGCGCATCGAGCGTGCGCCGGAACTGGACGTTGGCTTCATCGAACTTGCTTTGCCGCATCAGGTTTTCGCCGAGCAGGTTGCCGGCATCGAAAGCAAGCGGGTCGCTGGCGCCCAGCGTCTTCTTCACCTCGACCACCAGCGCGCGCGCGTCCTGCTCGGTTTTTTCATCCGCGCCCAGCGCCGTGCGAACCCTGATGTCCAGCATCGCCGCTTCGATCCGCGTCGGGTCCGCCTCGAGGCCCAGTCCGGCGAGTCTGCTGCGCGCGCCGCCAATCAGTTGCTGCGCGGGTTCGAACCGGCCCAGCGCGAGGTTGATACTGGCCAGTGCCAGCGCACTTTCCGCAGCGACCATCGGGTCTTTCGGCGGCGAATGCCGCAGCAACAAGCTGGCCTGGTCCACCACCTCGCGCACGCTGACTTCGCGACCCAGCGCGGCTTCGGGCATCGCCGCCATCAGCATGTCATCCATGAAGCCTTGCACCGACGTGCTGATCGCCGCGCTGCGCTCGGCCGCCTGTCGCGCCTGCTCGGCGGCTTGCCGGGCGTCGCGTTCCTTCCAGGCGGCATTGACCGCGAATACCGTGCTGCCCATTAGCGCCAGCACGCCAATCGTGGTCGCGGCCACCAGCGCGCGATGCCGTTTCGCAAATTTCTGCGTCACGTACCAGGCGCTGGGCGATCGCGCCAGGATGGGTTCGTCGTGGAGATAGCGCTCGATGTCCGCGCCCAGTTCCGAAGCGGAGGCGTAGCGCTGGGTCGGGTCTTCGGCCAGCGCCTTCATCGTGATAATGTCGAGCTCGCCCTTGCAGGCGGGATTGGCCTTGGACAAGGGCACCAGGCTCAAGCGCATGGCGCTGGTGATTGCTTGCACCAGCGAGGTATTGGGTTCGAACTCGCGCGGCAGGCGGCCGCTCAGCAATTCGTACAACACCACGCCCAGCGCGTACACGTCGGCGCGGGTGTCGACGGAGGCCGGGTCGCCCTGCAGTTGCTCGGGGCTCATGTAGGGGAGGGTGCCGACCAGTTCTCCCATCTGGGTCAGGCGGGTGCCGCCTTCGGCCTCGTCGATCAGTCGTGCAATGCCGAAGTCGAGCACGCGCGGCTGGCCTTCCGAATCCACGAGGATGTTTCCGGGCTTCAGGTCGCGATGTACGACGCCGCGCTGGTGCGCGTGCTGGACCGCGCTGCAGATCGCGGCCATCAGCCGCAGTCGCGCAGGCACGTCGAGCTGCTGCGCGCTTGCATGCGCCATCAGGTTGACGCCGTCCACGTACTCCATCGCGAAGTAGGGCAGTTTGCCGAGCAGCGTATCGGCAACACCCGCCGCATGGACCTTTGCGATGCCCGGATGGTCGAGGCGTGCAAGCGCCGCGCCTTCGCGACGGAAGCGTTGCTCGGCATCGGCATCATGGCTGCCCAGCCGCATCAGCTTGATCGCGACTTTGCGGGCGGGATTGTCCTGCTCGGCGAGGTAAACGCTGCCCATGCCGCCTTGCCCGATCAGCGAGATCAGGCGGAAGTCGCCGAGTCGTTCGAGTTTCAATATCGCTGCTTCATCCGCGCGTTGCGGGGACGGGCGCTTGCCGAGTTGCTCGGCGGAAAGGGGAAGGGTGTCGTCGAGCGATTCGTCAGCCATGGCGTGCCGTCAGGTCAGGTGGATGGGCGCGCGCAGACCCGATTGCGTCCCTCGGATTTGGCACGGAACAACTCGAGGTCCGCGGCCCGCATGAACTCGGCGGAGGTCTGGATGCCGGGCTGCCATTGCACCACGCCCAGGCTGGTGGTGACCGGGCGCGGTCCACCGGGCAGCGCGATCGTCAAGGACTCGATCGCCAGCCGCAGCCGCTCGGCGGAGTCGACCGCGCGCGCCAGCACCGTGCGCGGCATCACGATGGCGAACTCCTCGCCGCCCAGGCGTCCTGCCAGGCATTCGGGCGTGAGTGAATCGCGGATCACCGCAGCGACGGCCTTGAGCACTTCATCCCCGGCCAGATGGCCGAGCTCGTCGTTGACGCGTTTGAAGTGGTCAAGGTCGATGAAGACCAGGCTTAGCGGGCTGCCGTCCTGGGCCTGCCCAATGGCGCGTTCGAGGCCCTCGCGCCAGGTGCGGCGATTGGGCAACAGGGTCAGCGCATCCACCGTGGCCATCTCGACCATCGCCTGGTGGTAGCGGTCCTCGGGACTTTCGCGCCGGAAAAACTTCAGAACGATCTCGCCGATGGCAATCGTGTCGCCATCCTTGAGCTCGCAAGTTTCAACGACATGCCCGTTGACGAGGGTCTTGTTGGTGGAGCTGAGGTCGCGGATATGAAACCGTCCTTCTTCCGTCCACACCCGACAATGCATGCGCGACACGCTTCCGTGGTCGATCATCATCTCGCAGTCGCGTCCGCGGCCGACATTCACCGGTCGGTCGATCATCTCCACGCAAAGGCCCATGCACGCGCCGTGGATGACCAGCAGGCGCGCCCCGGCCGTGGCCGGATTACCAGGCGGCAATCGAATTCGCCGCGTGGTCATCGGGTCACATGGTGTGTCGTCCATGGAAGCAGAGTGTACGCCCTGGCCATCGTTTAAGGCACCATGGCCATCTGAAACGTGGCCGGTTCGGACGCCACGCCTGAGACCACTTACGGGACACGCCAATGACCAGCCTTGCCGGTAAAACCCTCTTCATCACCGGCGCCTCGCGCGGCATCGGCCTGGCCATTGCCCGGCGCGCCGCGCGTGATGGCGCCAACGTCGTAATCGCCGCCAAGTCCGACGTCGCCAATCCAAAATTGCCCGGCACCATCCACAGTGCGGCGGCGCAGGTGGAAGAACTCGGCGGCAAGGCATTGGCCATACGCTGCGACATCCGCGAGGAAGAGCAGGTGCATGCCGCCGTGGACAAAGCGGTCGCGACCTTCGGCGGCATCGACATCCTGGTCAACAACGCCAGCGCCATCTGGCTGCGCGGCATCCTGGACACGCCGATGAAGCGCTTCGACCTGATGAACCAGGTCAACGCGCGCGGCACCTTCCTCTGTTCGCAGGCCTGCCTGCCGCACCTGCTCAAATCCGACAATCCGCACATCCTTACCCTGGCCCCGCCGCCCAACCTGGCGCCGGTCTGGTGGGCTGCCCACACTGCCTACACCTTGGCCAAGATGGGCATGAGCCTGATCACCTTGGGCCTGGCCGCCGAGTTCCGCGAGCGCGGCGTGGCGGTCAATGCCCTGTGGCCGCGCACCGTCATCGCCACCGACGCGATCAACATGATTCCCGGCGTCGAGCTCTCGCGCTGTCGCAAGGCCGACATCATGGCCGATGCCGCCCACGCGATCCTGACGACGCCGGCGCGTGGTTTCACCGGACAGTTCCTGATCGATGAAGCCTTCCTGCGCAGTCGTGGCGTCAGCGACTTCGATGTCTATGCCAATGACCCGTCGCAGGAACCCTTGATCGATTTCTTCCTCGACGAAGCACTCGAACAGCGAGGCCCGCCAAAATGAAATACCTGCACGCTGCCTAGCCGAGCGCCTGGGTCAGGTCGTCAATCAGGTCCTCGACGTTTTCCAGGCCGACCGAGAAGCGCAGCAGGTTCTGTGGCGAGAAAGGTGTCGGCCCTTCCACCGATGCGCGATGTTCGATCAGGGATTCCGATCCGCCGAGCGACGTCGCGTTGGTGATCAGCTTCAAGCGACCCGCCACCGCCAGCGCCGCGTCGCGTCCGCCCTTCACGCGGAAGCTGAGCATGCCGCCAAAATCGCGCATCTGCCGCTTGGCGACGTCGTGGCCCGGATGCGAGTCCAGCCCTGGGTAGTGCACGGCTTCAACGGCTGGATGGTCGGCGAGGAAGGCGGCCAGCAGGCCGGCACTGCGACAGTGCCAGGCCATTCGCGCATGCAATGACCGCGCGCCGCGAAGGGTCAGCCAGGCATTGAAGGGCGACAGGATGCCGCCGGTCACGTGGCGGCGATGCGCGACCGCTTCAAAAAAATCATCTTGTCGGGCGAACACCAGTGCGCCGCCCATGCAGTCGCTGTGGCCGCCGAAATACTTGGTGGTGGAATGCATCACCACGTCGGCGCCGAGTTGGATCGGGCGCTGCAGCGCTGGCGTGGCAAAAGTGTTGTCGCAGGCGAGCAAGGCGCCGGCATCGCGCGCGATGGCGGCAAGGGCGGCGATGTCGGCAATCTTCAGTTGGGGATTGGAAGGCGTCTCCGCCCAGATCAACGCAGCGCCTGCCGCCGCCGACTTCACCGCGGCCAGGTCAGCCATGTCGACGGTTACGGCGCTGACGCCGCGCTGCGGCAGGAACTCCTGCGCCAGCACGCGCAAGCCGGTGTAGCAGTCATCCGGAATCACAACACGCGAACCGGGCGCCAGGCTGTCGAGCAGCAGCGACATCGCGGCCATGCCCGAACCGGTTGCGAGAGCGGCGTGTCCGCCTTCCAGCACGCTGAGCATCGCTTCAAGACGGTCCTGGGTGGGATTGCCTTCGCGCTGGTACTCGTAGCCGGCGACACGCTCGCCAGCCGGGCCGTGTTTGAAGGTCGTGGCCAGGTGGATCGGCGGCGACAGCGCGCCGGTGGCGGCATCGGCTTCGCCGCCCGCGTGGACTGCCAGCGTTTCGGGTCGCATCTTCATCTCCGTAAGTTCAGTCAACCAGCCGCAACGTCGCGGAAGGCTTCGCGCGCGGCTTCAAGCGTATGCGCGATCTCGGCCTCGCCGTGTGCCGATGACAGGAAACCTGCCTCGAAGGCCGACGGCGCCAGGTACACACCCCGTCGCAACATGCCGTGGAAGAAGCGATTGAACCCCTCGCGATCGCAAGCCACGGCGTCGGCGTAGGTCTCGACCTGCTTGTCGGTGAAGAACAGGCCGAACATCGCGCAACTGCGGTTGGTGGTGACGGCAACGCCCGCTTCACGCGCGGCGGCTTCGAGTCCGTCGCACAGGCGATGCGTATTGGCCTCGAGCGCGTCGTGGAAGCCCGGCGCCTGGATCAGTTCCAGTGTCGCCAGTCCCGCGGCCATCGCCACCGGATTGCCGCTCAGCGTCCCTGCCTGGTAGATCGGGCCGCTGGGTGCGATCTGCCGCATCAGGTCGGCGCGTCCGCCGTAGGCGCCGACCGGCATGCCGCCGCCGATGATCTTGCCGAAGGTGCTCAGGTCCGGCGTGATGCCGTAACGCTGCTGCGCGCCGCCCAGCGCGACGCGGAACCCGGTCATCACTTCATCGAAGATCAGCACCGTGCCGTGCTTGGTGCACAAGTCGCGCAGGTGCTGCAGGTAACCGTCGCGCGGCAGGATGCAATTGGCGTTGCCGACGATCGGCTCGATGATCAACGCGGCGATCTCGCTGCCGCAGGCATCGAACATTTCCGTTGCAGCATCGCGGTCGTTGAAGGGCAGGGTCAGCGTGAGGTCGGCGAGCGACTTGGGCACGCCCGGCGAATCGGGCACGCCCAGCGTCAACATTCCCGAGCCTGCCTTCACCAGGAAGGAGTCGCCGTGGCCGTGGTAGCAGCCTTCGAATTTCACGATGCGGTTGCGACCGGTCGCGCCACGCGCGAGGCGGACCGCCGACAACGTCGCCTCGGTGCCGGAATTGACCATGCGCACCATTTCGCAACTCGGCATCAGGCGCGTGATGGTTTCGGCCATCGTTACTTCCAGTGCATTGGGTACGCCGAAGCTCAGGCCGTCCACCATCACGCGTGCCACGGCCTCAAGCACTTTCGGATGCGCGTGGCCGGCAATCATCGGGCCCCAGCTGCCGATGTAATCCACGTAGCGGTTGCCGTCCACGTCGATCAGGTAGGCGCCTTCGGCGCGCTTGGCGAAGAAGGGTTCGCCGCCCACCGACTTGAAGGCGCGCACGGGTGAGTTGACGCCGCCCGGCATCAGTTGCAGTGCGCGGGTGAACAGTTCGTGGCTTGCCTGGTGGTTCATTGGGGATCCGTGTCGAAACAGGAAACAAGGGCGCGCGCGGCGGCGGCGGGATTGGCGGCATCGAAGACCGCGCCGAGTACGGCGAGCAGGTCTGCGCCTGCCGCCAGCAGGGTGCGTGCATTGTCCGGGGTAATGCCGCCGATCGCCACCGTCGGTAGCCCCAGTGCCCGTGCCTGCCCGAGCAGCGCAAGCGGCGCACGACGCGCGGCGGGCTTGGTGCCGGAGTCGAAGAACGCGCCAAAGGCGACATAGTCCGCACCTGCCGATCGCGCAGCGACCGCCAGTTCGAGCCGGTTGTAGCAGGAAGCGCCGATCAGCGCGTCGTGCCCGAGTACGCGGCGGGCCTCGACCAGGCCGCCATCGGTTTC
This sequence comes from Gammaproteobacteria bacterium, assembly GCA_031408815.1. Classification (GTDB taxonomy): domain Bacteria; phylum Pseudomonadota; class Gammaproteobacteria; order Xanthomonadales; family Xanthomonadaceae; genus Arenimonas. Next base: position 2,195 of record JANNWV010000081.1, on the reverse strand, counting down.
GCCCAGGTGGGCGCCGGCAGCGCCGATGTCAGCCGCCAACTGCCAGTCGTCATTGATCACCAAGCCCACGCCGTGCGCGTCGCACAGCGGCAGCAGTGCCTGCGCCTGCCGCCGTCGCAGCGCAGCGTCCGCGGTCTTGTTGCGGTATTGCAGCAGGACGGCGCCCTCGGCGATGACGTCGGCCACCCGCGCCACCAGCCGCTGCGTGTCCGGCTCGTCCGGCGTCAGCAGGTACAGGCCGCGAAGCGTCGAAAAGGTGCGCGAATTCATGTCTTGGCCACAGGCGGGATGAGACAATGATAGCGTTCCGATTCAACTGAGATGGCAATGACCGAGATGGCAATGACCGAGCAGGTGGCTTACCGCTGCTGGATGTGCGTGGTGTGCGGATTCATCTACGACGAAGCCGAGGGCTTGCCCGAAGACGGCATCGCCGCCGGCACGCGTTGGGAAGACATTCCCGACAGCTGGTGCTGCCCCGATTGCGGCGTCACCAAGTCCGATTTCGAGTTGATGCCCGCTTAATTCAGGCGTGAACGTCGCCCGCTGACTTCCACCAGCAGCGCGCGCACGGCTTCTTCATCGTTGGCGCCCGGTTGCATCTGCAGGTAACGCGCCAGATCTTCACGCGCGCCCTTGCTGTAGCCCAGTTCGCGATAGGCCATGCCGCGATCGCGCCAGGCCTCGGACGCTTCCGGTGAAATCTTCACCAGCCGGTCGGCGGTGCGCGCGACGCGTTCCCAGTCGGCACTTTCCAGGTACAGGCCGTTGAGGTTGCGCAGCATGCGAGCCAGGATCATGCGGTGCGTCGCCGGCGCCAGTATCTCGATCAGCTGGACGTCGTCGGGCGCGTGTCCGCCCAGGTGCGGCGAGGCGCGTTCGCGCAATTCTTCGGCACTGACCGGACGGCCCTTGTTGTAGGGGTCCATCACCAGGATGCCATCGTCCACGGGCAGGCGCACCAGGAAATGCCCGGGGAACGAGATGCCGTCCAGCGGTAGGCCCAGTCGCCGCATCAGTTCGATCTGCACCACCGCCAATGAAATCGGGATGCCCAGCTTGCGATCGAAAACTTCATTCAAGTAGCTGTTGCGCGGATCGTCGTACTGGTGGTTGTTGCCGGCGAAACCGAGCTCGTCGAACAGGTAGCGATTGATCGTGGTCAGCGTCGCCGGCAAGTCGCCATCCGAGCTGAGCCGCGGCTTCAGGTCGTCGGCATAGGACTGCAGCGTGGCGTCGTAGCTGGCCGCATCCAGGTGCGGATACTCGTCGCGGGCAATCAGCAGGGCCGTGTCGAGCAGGGGCAGTTCGTCGTCGCCGTAAGTCGCCAGGGCATTCCAATCGGGCAAATCACGGCTGGTGCGCATGGCTCAAATGTGGACGTTGGGCAGGCGCAAATCAAGTGCCACCCGCCAGCGCCCGTAGTCCGGGTCAGGGGCGCTTCGGAATGGTCGGCCCGAACACCAGTTCGTCGCCTGGTTTCACGCCCAGCGACTCGACCATGCCGGCATTGAGCTCCAGCACGTAGAGCGCCGGCCCGGCACTCGGGAAGGGCGGACACTGGTCGCCTGCCGAGCAGGGCGGAACGCGTTCGGAGGCTGAAACCAGCTTGCGTGATCGGTCGAAATACAGGATGTCCAGCGGGATCTTGGTGTTCTTCATCCAGTAGGCCTGCGGCACTTCGTCGTCGTGGACGAAGATCATCCCGCTGTCGGCGGCGAGGTCATCGCGAAACATCAGGCCGCGCGAGCGTTCGGCATCGTCGTCGGCAATCTCGACGGTGAAACGCTTGCCCTTGAGTTCGACCCAGCTGGCGTCGCTACCGGCGCTGGCGCACCCGGTGGCTACGAACAGCATCATCAGCGGACCGAGCATGCGTGCAGAAAAGTTCATTCGATTGGTGTTTCCCCGAGGTTTTGCGGACGTTCCGGCAAGGCATCGACGCTGTCAAGGAATTTAGTTTCATGTTTGAGCTTTCCTATTCCAGATGATCTGGATATAGTGCGCGGCCCTTCGCTGCGACCCGGTTTTCCGGACCCCGCGCTGAACGGGGGTTCGAAAAAGTCCGGTTCTGGGGTGTTGACGTTCTCGGAATTCGACCTATAATGTGCGGCTCGGTTGGGCGAAACGCCCCACCTACTGATGACAGCCTGGCGCTGGCGTTGGTGTCGCAAGGCTCTTTGACAGTGTGCGCA
>JANNWV010000080.1:0-25622 GCA_031408815.1 Gammaproteobacteria bacterium | reverse complement strand
CGCACCACACCTGCCGGAATTGATCGGCGGTTCGGCCGACCTGGCACATTCAAACCTGACGCTCTGGAGTGGTAGCAAGTCGGTCACCAGCCAGGACGCGAACGCCAACTACGTGTACTACGGCGTCCGCGAATTCGGCATGAGCGCCATCAGCAACGGTCTCGCGCTGCATGGCGGCTTCATTCCGTACGACGCGACCTTCCTGGTCTTTTCCGATTACTCGCGCAATGCATTGCGCATGTCCGCCCTGATTCCGGCGCGCGCGATCCATGTGTTCACCCATGATTCGATCGGCCTGGGCGAAGACGGCCCGACCCACCAGCCGGTCGAGCATCTCGCGTCCTTGCGCTACATCCCCAACAACGACGTTTGGCGTCCCTGCGATGCGGTCGAATCCGCGGTGGCCTGGCAGCGTGCGATCGAGCGTCGTGGCGGCCCGACCTGCCTGGTCTTCAGCCGCCAGAACCTGGCCCACCAGGCGCGTACAGCGCAGCAGCTGTCCGACATCTCTCGCGGCGCGTACGTGCTGCACGAGCCAGCCGATGGAAACTTCGACCTGATCCTGATCGCCACCGGTTCCGAGGTCGAGATGGCGATGCAGGCCTCGCGGCAACTGGCCGATGAAGGCGTGAAAGCTCGCGTGGTATCGATGCCGTCGCCCAACCACTTCGACCGCCAGCCGGCCGAGTGGCGCGAAGCCGTGTTGCCCTCCGCCTGCCGGAAGCGCATTGCAGTGGAAGCGGGCGTGACCGATTACTGGCGCAAGTACGTGGGCCTGGATGGCGCAGTAATCGGCATCGACAGTTTCGGCGCGTCGGCGCCGATCGATGCGCTGTACAAGCACTTCGGAATCACGGTCGATGCCATCCTGGCGGCGGCTCGCAAGCTGGTCTGATTGCGGGGGAAGCTTCAGAAGCCGGTTATCGCGAGGGGCGATCGCCGGCTTTCATTTTGAGTCGCCGCACGATACCGGCTTGGTCAAAATGAAATCCGGCGCTCGCCTGCAATGACCTTCACATCCTGAAGGTTTCCAGCAACACCCTGCCGTACCGCCGCCAACGCAGGTCGCCCGCTACCCCATTCGCAGGCTTGCTCGGTGGGGCCACCGGGCGATCCTGCGTTCTGTCGCCAGCACAACCTCCGGCGAGCGCAGCGAGGCCCACGCACGCTGATGACGAAACGCAGGATCGCCTGGCTGCCTCACCAAGCACGCAGTGCGACTGACGGCGCCGGGCGACCTGCGTTGGCGGGGGTACGGCAGGGTGTTGCACTGAGGCTCAGTTTGTCGCAGGTGAGGGAGGGCGGGTGCCGGGTATCATTTTGACCAAGCTGATATCGGGCAGCGACTCAAAATGATGCGCGGCAACCGCCGCACCCAGAACGCCCGATCACGAATCTCAGAACCTATCGAGTCTGCTCGAGCGCCAACGCCACCAGCCGCGCCTCGAGCCACTCGCGCCACCCGGATGTGTGCTGGTAGCCCATTCGCTGCATGGCCTCTGCATCACGCGAGGGATCCGCGCGAAGTGCGTGCAGGATGGTCTTGACCTTGCCCGTTCTGCGCGCTGTCGCTGACTTCAGCCATGACAGCGCCTTTACCAGGCGCTGCTCCGTTCCAGTGAAATCGCAGCCCAGGGGATAGTCGGGCAGTAGCCCGGACTTCCGGAACGGCGCCAGTTTGCGGTGCAGGTTTTCCATCGTGTTGCCTGCGAGGGCAGGGGGTAGCGCGTAGTTGGCATCGACCTTGAGCCCCGCCTTGGCAAACGTCACCAGCTTTTCCTGGAACGTGGCCGCCGTCAGCGCCAGCATCGCGTGCACGCAATTCTCGTCCGTAACACCACGCAGGTCGGCGATTCCGTGTTCGGTGATGACGATGTCGCGCAGATGGCGCGGAATGGTGCAATGGCCGTATTCCCACAGGATGTTCGACGCCGTGCGCCCTTTCGCGTGGCGAGTGGAGCGCAACAGCAGGACGGATCGGCCGTCGCGCAACGCATGCGCCATGGCGACGAAGTTGTACTGGCCACCCACGCCGGAAACCACGCGGCCATCTTCCAGTGCGTCCGATGCCGCCGACCCGAGCGCGGTCATCATCATGCAGGTATTGAAGAAGCGCGCGTCGCGCCGCTGCAAGCGTTCGAGCATCTCGTTGCCGCCATACAACTCATTGATGTGGGAGATGCGGGTCATGCCCAGGCCCACGGCCTGTTCGGGCGGCAGGCTGTCCAACCAGTGGTAGAGGTCGGTTGATCCCAGGTAAAAACCGCCGTTGAGCCAATGCCCCTCGCGCAACAGCCGCGCGCCATCCTCGGGCGTGGCGTTGCCGGAATTCACGCGCTGCATCACGGCGATATCGTCCACGACGCGGCGGCGCAGGATGCCCGCCTGGTGCAGGCTGCGGAATCCGTCGTTCACCATTTCGCTGGCGCCGTACAGGCCCTGGATGAAGGGGCCTGTTCCGCCCTGCGCGAGTACCAGGTCGCGGGTTGCAAGGCCGGGTGACAGCGCGTCAAGCATCTGCAGGTACTCGGCGTTGCGCGTGTGGCGGAGGATCAGCGCATGGCACAGCGCGTCCGACAGCGAGCCGATGCCGATCTGCAGGGTGCCGCCATCCTTCACCAGCGCGCTCGCGTACAGGCCGATCGCGAAGTCGGCATCGGTGACCGGCTCCCGCGGCAGCGCGAACAGTTTCGGCGTCGGACCCGGCAGGTCGATGACGCGGTCGAAGAAGGCGGGGTCCACTGACGCCGTACCACCGATATAGGGCAGCAAGGGATCGACTTCCGCCACCAGCAGCGGCCGCGGCAAGCCGAGTGCTTCCGTTTCCGTCAGGAGATCGAAGGTGAGGTCGGGATTGCAACTCAGGCTCAGCCGCGTTCCCCCCGGTTCGCGCGCCACCTTTTGCACGAGCACGCGGACGTGGAACGACGCCACCGCGCGCGCCACGTGCGTGTAGTTGAGCGAGTTGTAGCTGCGCTGCAGCTGGCTGGCGGCGAGGTAGGCGCCGGACTGAACGTAGAATTCCTCGACCTTGATGTTGGACGGCAACTCACCACGCCGTTGCGCGACGGTGTAGTCGAGCCTCGGATAGTCCGTGCCGAAATGACGCTCGACGAAGGGGCCGAGGAATCGCTTCTCGACGGACGATGATCCGGTCGGTGTATCGAGCGACAGCGCCGTGCAAAGCTGCAGCTTCAGCGACGGGTCTGCGGCCACGCGCCGGTAGACCGCGTTCAACAACCGGTTCGGCTTGCCCAGCCCCAGTGGCGCCGCCATCACGATGTGCTTGCCTAGTTTCGAAAGCAGCCAGTCCACGCTGTCCGCGAGCGGATCGGCGGCGGGCGTGCCGGGCGCTGCTGCTTGTTGGGCAGTCGTCATGGCGGAGTATCGCCTACAAACTATCCAGGGGCAGTTTCAGGTAGCGCACGCCGTTGTGCTCGGGATCGGGAAGTTGCCCCGCGCGGATGTTCACCTGTACCGAGGGAAGGATCAGCGCCGGCATGGACAAGGTGGCGTCGCGCGCCTCGCGCAAGGCCACGAAATCCGCTTGCGATGTTTGCGCGGTCAGGTGGATGTTCGAAGATTTTTCCGCACCGATGCTGGTCTGTGATGCGACAGCGCGGCCACCGGGGCCGTAGTCGTGGCAGACGAACACCCGCGTCGCGTCGGGCAGCTGGTAAAGCCGCCGGATCGAGGCATAGAGCGTGGCCGCGCTTCCGCCCGGGAAATCGCAGCGCGCGGTGCCGCCGTCAGGCATGAACAGCGAATCGCCGACGAACAGCGCATCGCCGATGCGATAGCTGACGCTGTCGCTGGTGTGGCCGGGCGTGGCGATCACTTCCACCTGCAGTCCGCCGACGTCCAGCCGCTCGCCGTCCTGGAACAGGTGGTCGAACTGCGAGCCGTCCACCGCAAAACCATCGCCGAGGTTGAACACGGACCGGAAGGTCTGCTGCACCGCGCGGATCCCTTCGCCAATACCGATCCGGGCGCCCGGAACGACGCTACGCAACCAGGCGCCCGCTGAAAGGTGGTCGGCATGGGCGTGCGTCTCGAGGATCCATTTCAGTTCGCAACGCTGCGCCCGGGCCGCGTCCAGCACGGCCTGTGCCGAAACTGTGCCGGTTCGGCCGGAGGCCGCGTTGAAGTCCAGCACCGGGTCGATCACCAGCGCGCTGGCGCTGGCGGGGTCGGCCACCAGGTAGGTCCAGGTGCTGCTGCCCTCGTGGAAGAAGGGCGTAATCGCTGCCTGGGCGGTTGAGGCTTCCATCTCGGGTCTCCTGTAAATTAGTTCTTGCTAAATTAGGAATAGCTAATATAATGAACTCGTACCCCATCCCACACAAGACCGACCATGAGCAAAGCCCGATCCGATCGACCCAGCCCGAACGAGGCAATGGCGCGCATGCAAGCGCATGCGGGCGACGCCTCGGCGCTGCTCAAGGCCATGGGCAACGAGCAACGCCTGCTGGTGCTGTGCCAACTGGTGGACAAGGAGCTGAGCGTGGGCGAACTGCTGGCCGGGATCAAGCTGAGCCAGTCGGCGCTGTCGCAACACCTAGCGATCCTCCGCGAGGCCGGCCTGGTCGAATCACGCAAATCCGGCCAGACCGTCTTCTATTCCTTGCCCACCGGCCCCGTCCACCAGTTGATGCACACCCTGCACGACATCTATTGCGGGCCATTGTCATGAACCCTGTCGCAACGGACTTGACCGCAGTCAATGTTTCGCGAGCGAAGCCGCCCAGACTGGGAAACGCCGACCACGCGCCGCGTGTGTCCATTGCGAGGAACCTGACATGGCCCATATCGTGATCGTTGGCGCGGGACTGGGTGGCATGAGTGCCGCCTACGAACTGCGCGAGACGCTTGGTCCCGACCATCGCATCACGGTGATCGGCGATGGCGAGCGCTTCAGCTTCACGCCCTCCAATCCCTGGCTGGCCGTGGGTTGGCGCAAGCCGGACCAGACCTGCCTTCCGGCCGCCGAATACCTGTCGAAGAAGAACATCGATTTCCTGCCGCGCCCGGTCACTGAAATCCGTGCCGCGGAAAAAACCGTGCTCACCGATGCCGGGCAGAGGATCGGCTACGACTACCTGCTGATCTGCACCGGCCCGAAGCTTGCCTTCGAGGAAATACCGGGACTCGGCCCGCATCCCGGCCACACCCAGTCCGTCTGCACCGCGCCCCATGCGACGGCGGCTTGGGGCGCGTACCAGGAGTTCCTGGCGCATCCCGGCCCGGTCGTGATCGGGGCGGCGCAAGGTGCGAGTTGTTTCGGCCCCGCCTACGAATTCGCGATGATCCTCGACACCGACCTGCGCAAGCGCAAGTTGCGCGACAAGGTGCCGATGACTTTCGTCACCAGCGAACCCTACATCGGCCACATGGGCCTGGGCGGCGTGGGCGATTCCAAGGGATTGATGGAATCGGAAATGCGCCAACGCCATATCAAGTGGGTGACCAACGCCAAAATCGCCGACGTGCGCGCCGGCGAGATGTCGGTCATCCAGCACGACGAGGACGGCAACCCGAAGAAGGACTACGTGCTGCCCTTCTCGTTTGCGATGGTGCTTCCTGCCTTCAAGGGCGTGCCCGCCGTGGCGGCCGTCGAGGGCCTGTGCAATCCGCGCGGCTTCGTGATCGTCGACAAGCACCAGCGCAGCCCGAAGTATCCGGAAATATTCGCCGCCGGCGTCTGCGTCGCGATCCCGCCGGTCGAGGTCACGCCCATCCCGACGGGCGCGCCCAAGACCGGCTTCATGATCGAATCGATGGTGACCACCATCGTGCGCAACATCCAGGCTGATCTCGCCGGCAAGCCGGCGAATTTCGAAGGCACCTGGAATGCGGTTTGCCTCGCCGACATGGGCGACACCGGCGTCGCCTTCGTGGCCCTGCCGCAGATTCCGCCGCGCAATGTCACCTGGGCCAAGACCGGAAAATGGGTTCATCTGGCCAAGGTCGCGTTCGAAAAATACTTCCTCTACAAGATGCGCAACGGCACGTCCGAACCCGTCTACGAGAAATACATCCTCGGCATGCTCGGAATCGAGCGCCTGAAGGAAACCAAGCCATCCACGTCACCGACTGCAACTTCCAATCCAAGCTGAGGACACCGTCATGAACCTTGATCGAGCCGTACTCGCCTTCGCCGGCGTCATGGTGCTGGCAAGCGCCGCGCTGACCTATTTCGTATCGCCGATGTGGTTGCTGCTGACCTGCTTCGTCGGGCTCAACCTGATCCAATCGAGCTTCACCGGTTTCTGCCCGGCCGCCATGGTCTTCAAGAAGTTGGGCGTGCCCGGCGGCGGTCCTGCATTCAAATGAAGACAGGCTTGCGACTCTTCGGCGCCGCGCTTCTGCTCGGACTTGCCGCTTGCTCCAGCGAGCAGGCAGGTTCCGCGGCCGCGCCTCTGCCGAAGCTGCAGACGATTACCGTCGCTGCCGGCGGCAACGCCAGCGGGCGCAGTTGGGACGGCGTGGTCGAGGCCGTGCGCCAGGCCGATTTGTCGGCGCAGACCAGTGGTCGCGTGACCTCGGTTGAAGTAGACGTCAACGATGCCGTTGTCGCGGGCCAGGTGTTGCTGCGCCTGACGGCGGTCGAGCAGCAAGCCGGTGCATCAGCCGCCCGTGCCCAGTTGCGTGCCGCAGAAGCGATGGCCGCCGAGGCCGTGGCCAACTACGCGCGCTACCAGGCGCTCGCCGCGAAGCAGTTCGTTTCGCGACTGCAACTCGACCAGGCGCGCGCCGCGCGCGATGCCGCCGCCGCCAATCGCGATGCGGCGCGCGCACAGCTCTCCCAGGCCGGGCAACAAGCCGACTACACGGTCGTGCGTGCCCCGTTTGCGGGCATTGTCGGCGCACGCCATGTCGAACCCGGCGAGAGCCTGAGCCCGGGCCAGCCGCTGGTTTCGGTACATGCGCCGGGCGCGCTGCGCATCGAAGTGCAGGTGCCGCCTTCGGATGCTGATGCGATTCGCAAGCTCGGCGTGGCGCGCGTCGTGCTCGATGATGAACGCGTGCTCGACGCGGCAACCGTGGTGGTTTTTCCTGCGGCCGATCCGTCCACGCACAGTGTCGGCGTGCGTATCACACTGCCCGACACCGACAATCCGCCGCGTCCCGGGTCCACCGCCAAAGTGCAGTTCCCCCTTGTCGAAGCGGCGGGTGCTGTCGCCGTCGTGCACGTGCCGCAATCGGTGGTCGTGCAGCGTGGCGAGGTGTCGGGCGTGTACGTGATCGAAGGCAACCGACTGTCCTTGCGACAGTTGCGATTGGGCCGCCGCATTGGCGACCAGGTCGAGGTGCTGGCCGGGTTGAAGGCAGGCGAGATCCTCGCCAGCGATCCGGTCGCCGCCTTGCAGGCACTGGCCGCGCAGCGCAAGGCTGCGAACGCCAACCATGAGTAATCCGCCCTCGGGCGCGCACTTCGGCCTGTCCGGCCGTCTTGCCGCCGCCTTCCAGGCCAACCCCCTGACGCCCGTGCTCGCGATTCTCGGCTTGCTGCTCGGGCTGGTCGCCGTGATGATCACGCCGCGCGAGGAAGAGCCGCAGATCGATGTGACGATGGCCAACGTGTTCGTGCCGTTCGTGGGCGCCAGCGCCCGCGATGTGGAGCAACTGGTGAGTACGCCGCTCGAGCAGAAGCTGCTCGAGATCGAAGGCGTCAAGCACGTCTATTCGACCAGTCGTCCGGGCATGGCGATCCTGACGGTGGAGTACACCGTCGGCGTGGAACGCCAGCCGGCCATCGTGCGCCTGTACAACCAGGTCTATTCCAATCAGGACTGGCTGCCTGTCGGCCTGGGCGTAGGCCAGCCGCTGGTGAAGCCCAAGGGCATTGACGACGTGCCCGTGATGAGCCTGACCGTATGGGCTGACGACAGCGCCGCGATCAAGCCCGGTGAAGCCTGGCGCGGCCCGGTCGAACTGGCCGAGATCGCGCACGCGCTCGAAACCGAGATCAAGCGCATCCCAGGCACGCGCGACGTGTACACCATCGGCGCGCCCGACCGTATCGCGGCCGTCACGCTCGATGCCTCACGACTCGCCGCCTACAACCTGACCGTCGCGGACCTTGTGCAATCGTTGCAGGCAGCCAATGCCGTGCGCCAACTGGGCGAACGTGTTGGCGGCGATGGCGCGGTGCCGGTGACGGCCGGCAGTTTCCTCGCCGATGCCGATGCCGTGGCGGGACTGGTCATCGGATTGAAGGACGGCAAGCCGGTCCTGTTGTCGGATGTCGCGGATGTTCGCGCAGGCGGCGATACCGCAACCCGATATGCCTGGCATGGCGCGCCTGCCGGTCGCGCCGGTCCGGCCGGCGGACTTGCCCCCGCCGTCACCATCGCCGTGGCGAAGAAGCCCGGCAGCAATGCAGCCGACATCACCGGCGCAGTCAGCCGTCGTATCGCCGAACTCGAAGGTGAACTGATTCCTTCGGGCGTGCACGTCAGCGTTACCCGCGACTATGGCCAGACCGCTACCGACAAGGCGATGAAGCTGATCCAGAAGCTGGTGTTCGCCACGGGATCGGTCGTATTGCTGGTGTTGTTCGCCCTGGGATGGCGCGAAGCGATTGTGGTCGGCAGCGCGGTGGTTCTGACTCTGGCGGTGACCCTGTTTGCCTCCTGGGCGATGGGATTCACCCTGAATCGCGTTTCGCTTTTTGCATTGATATTTTCCATCGGCATCCTGGTGGACGATGCCATCGTCGTGGTCGAAAACATCCATCGGCACATGGCGCGCGGCGGCAAGACCTTGCGCGAGGCGATTCCGCCGGCAGTGGACGAAGTCGGCGGCCCGACCATCCTCGCCACCTTCACCGTCATCGCTGCGTTGTTGCCGATGGCCTTTGTGTCCGGCCTGATGGGACCGTACATGCGGCCGATTCCGATCAACGCGTCGGTCGGCATGCTGTTGTCGTTGGCGATAGCGCTGGTCGTCACGCCCTGGTTGTCGCTGAAGCTGCTGTCGCGGCATGGCGGGCATGCGGCGGCGCCGTCTGCAGGCCAGGATGCTGCTCACGCCGCAGCGTCGCCCGAAAAAGTACCTGCAGAGTCCTGGCTGCATCGCTTGTTCGGAAAGCTGATGCGCCCCTTCCTCGATCCGGCGAAGGGCTCGCGCCGCCGATTCATTTTCTTCGGCGGCGTTGTCGGGTTGGTGTTGCTGGCGGCCTCGTTGGCCGTGGTGCAACTGGTGGTGCTGAAGATGCTGCCCTTCGACAACAAGTCGGAGTTCCAGGTCGTGGTGGATCTTCCCGAGGGACGAACCCTGGAGGACACCAATGCCTTGCTGACCGAACTGGCGGCGGTGGTGGACACAGTCCCCGAAGTACTGGATTACCAGGGTTACGCGGGCACGTCGGCGCCGATGAACTTCAACGGCCTGGTGCGGCAGTACTTCCTGCGCAGCGGCAGCAATGTCGGCGACCTGCAGGTGAACCTGATAGACAAGCACGAGCGCGACCGGCAAAGCCATGAAATCGCGCGCGACCTGCGTCCGCAGCTTGCGGCCATCGGCAAGCGACACGGCGCGTCGGTCAAGGTGGTGGAAGTGCCGCCGGGCCCGCCGGTGCTGTCGCCGCTGGTTGCCGAGGTCTACGGACCTGATTACGCGCGCAATCGCAAGCTTGCACTTGCGCTGGAGAAACGATTCCAGAAGACCGAAGGCATCGTCGATGTCGATACCAGCGTCGAAAGCGATGCGCCGCGGGAGACCTACGTGGTCGATCGCGTCCGCGCTGCACGCCTCGGCGTGCCGCAGTCGGCGATCAGCGATGCGCTGGCCGCAGCCGTGCCGGGGCTTGATGCGACCTACCTCCATGACGGTACGTCGAAATATGCCAGGCCGGTGCGCCTGCGCATGGCGGCGTCGGAGCAGGCCACGACCGATCGCCTGCTCGCGCTTCGCGTGCGCGGCTCGCAGGGCCAGCTGGTTGCCTTGTCGGAACTGGTGACGGTGCAAACCGCGCCCTGGGACGGCGCGATCATGCACAAGGACCTGTTGCCGGTCGTCTACGTGACGGGCGATGAGGCCGGCGAGCTCGACAGCCCTCTGTACGGCATGTTCTCGCTGGTGGGCAGTCTGCGCGACGATCCGGTGGACGGCACGGCCATCGAGCAATCCTTCATCGCGCAACCAGCCGACACCCGTGGCTTCGCCATCAAATGGGACGGCGAATGGCAGATAACCTATGAAACCTTTCGCGACATGGGCATCGCCTATGCGGCGGGCATGGTGCTGATCTACCTGCTGGTGGTCGCCCAGTTCCGCAGCTACCTCGTGCCGCTGGTCATCATGGCGCCGATTCCATTGACGGTGATCGGCGTGATGCCCGGCCATGCCCTGCTGGGCGCGCAGTTCACCGCGACCTCCATGATCGGCATGATCGCGTTGGCCGGCATCATCGTCCGCAATTCCATCCTGCTGGTGGACTTCATCAACCAGGCCCTGGCTGAGGGACGAAGCGCGGAGGACGCGGTGATCGAAGCCTGCGCGGTGCGCGCCAAGCCGATCGTGCTGACCGGCGCGGCGGCAATGATGGGGGCGTTCTTCATCCTGGACGATCCGATCTTCAACGGCCTGGCGATCTCGCTCATCTTCGGCATCCTGGTATCCACCGCACTGACGCTGGTCGTCATCCCCCTGCTTTATTACGCCTTGTTGTCCGCCCGCGCGCCGCGCGTGGCCGCACCCTGACCACGAACGATTCCGGAGCAACGCCATGAGTGACGACCAGCCAATCCGCATCAGCCTCGAACAGGAAAGCGACTATGCGTTCCGCGTCACTTTCGAGGACACCGATCTGGATCCGTTGCTGACCGACGAGTCGCCGCCGCTGGGTCAGGGCCGCGGGCCGAATCCGTCGCGGCTGCTGTTGGCCAGCATCGCAAACTGCCTGATGGCCAGCCTGTTGTTCGCGCTGCGCAAGCAACACAACCAGGCGGGCAAGCTACGCGTGCAGATCAGTGCAAACATGGTGCGCAATGCACAAGGCCGCCTGCGGATTCCACAGGCGCAGGTCGAGCTGCTGCTGCCCGAAGGCAACGAGGCCTATCAGCACCTGGACCGCGTGCTCGCCCAATTCGAGGACTTCTGCATCGTCACCCAGAGTGTCCGGCAGGGAATCGACGTGCAGGTGACGGTGAAGGATGCGCACGGCAACGTGCTGATGGGCGACAAGAGTTTCGAAGCGGGCGCCTGATCAACGCGCCAGAGCGTTATTGATCATGTCGGCGAGGCGGTTGCCGGCAAGGCGGAGCCGCAGGTCAACCGTCGGCGCCTGTCGATCGAGATACGCGTCGTCGATGACGTGGCCGACCGGATAGATGCCGCCGTCCCGCACGATGCGGCAGGACTCGAGAGCCCAGTCCAGGGCGGGGCGATCGGAGCGACGCGTGGCATCGGCCGACAATGACGGCTGGTTGGCCAGCAGGTTTGCAGCTTCGGCAGGCGTTGTCTTGCGATGTTCGAGGATCAGCAAGTCCCAAACCATGTGCAGGTTGCTGCCCTTGCCCTGATAGTTGACCTGGAAGTCGCCGCCGCCCTTGTCATCGCGGGGCGTCGAATGCAGGGGCTGGTGCACGTCGCCGACGAAATGGACCAGGTACTTGAGCGCATCGCGACGCTCGGCGTCGGGAAGCTTGCCGTCCGACAGGATCAGGAAATTCCGGTCGATCGCGGCAATCACGCAGTCACCATCCGGGCAATCGCGCTCGGGCTTGTAGCTGCAGTCGCCACCCCTGAAGTTCACGTAGTGCAGGGACGCGGATTTACCCGGCCCTTTGGCCGCGCGGATGTCGTCCGCCCAGGAAGCGATGCCGGCCAAGGTCGGGTCGCGTTCGCCGGCGAGCAGTCTAGCCACTTCGGCGCGCGCGGCGGGCTGCAACTGCCGTTCGGCGAGGGAACCAACGATGGCATGCCCGTCGCCACGCCAGGCGAGCGCCTGGGTCGCGAAAGTCAGAAGGATCAGGGCGGTGACGGATTTGCGCATGGCCGTCGATCTTATCCGCCGGCCATGCGCATCACCAGCTTTAGAACTTCCAGACGTAGGCAAGGCCGTACACGATCGGGTCGATCTTCACCGTGCCAACGTCCGCGCCGTTCACGGAAACGTCGGTATCAATGTCGATCCAGCGCGCATCCACGCGCAGCGAAGCCGTGTCGGACAGGCGGAAATCCAGGCCCGCGTGCGCAGCAAGGCCCCAGGAGTTCGAAAGATCCAGATCGGCGCCATCCAAGGGACCGGTGGTCTGCTGGTCGAAGAACAGCGTGTAGTTGACGCCGGCGCCGATGAACGGCGACACCTTCGCGCCATTGAAGTGGTACTGCAGCGTGAAGGTCGGCGGCAGGTGCTTGGTGGATCCGGCTTTGATGCCGTTCAGCGAGATATCGTGCTTGAACGGCAGGGACGCCAGCACTTCCAGGCCGAGGTTTGGGGTGAAGAAATACTCGGCGGTGATCGTGGGTTTCCAGTCGCTGCCGACATCCGCTTCCAGTGCGCCGGCGGCCCGGCTGCCGTTGTTGGAGGCTGGGTTGACGACATGGGCGCCGACCGACAGGGTCCAGTCGCCGGCTTCGGTGGCGAGCGCCGGGCCGGCGAAGCCCAAGGCCAGGATCAGCGGAAATAGCGCGTTCTTGCGGGTTTTCATGGTGTTGCTCCAGTGGGAAAGACTTCGACTGGGACTATTTTCGGCGGTGGGCCGCTTGCGCGTTTGAGCCGAGTCAAAACGGCGCGAGCTTGGGCGTGACCCGCCAGACTTGCTAAAATCACGGTTTCCCATCCGCCACCGGCGCGCGCCGGGCAACCCCAGGAGATGTCATGACGATCAAGGTCGCGATCAACGGCTACGGCCGCATCGGCCGCAATGTGCTTCGGGCCATCTACGAGTCCGGCCGCAACAATGAAATCCAGGTGGTCGCCATCAACGACTTGGGCGATGCCAACACCAACGCGCACCTCACGCAGTACGACACGGCGCACGGCAAGTTCCCGGGCGCGGTATCGGCGGACGGCGGCGACCTGATCGTCAACGGCGATCGCATCAAGGTTTACGCGGTGCGCAATCCGGCCGACATTCCGTGGGGCTCGCATGGCGTTGACGTCGTGCTCGAGTGCACCGGTTTGTTCACCAGCAAGGAAAAGGCCAAGGCCCATCTTGCCGGTGGCGCCAAGAAAGTGATCATCTCCTCGCCGGGTGGCAAGGACGTGGATGGCACGTTTGTGTTCGGCGTCAACCACGACCAGCTCAGTGCGAAGCACGAAGTGATTTCCAACGCCTCATGCACCACCAACTGCCTGGCGCCGCTGGCCAAGGTGCTGCATGAAAAAATCGGCATCGTGCATGGCCTGATGACCACCATCCACGCCTACACCAACGACCAGGTATTGACCGATGTCTACCACGAAGACCTGCGCCGCGCGCGCAGCGCCACCATGTCGCAGATCCCGACCAAAACGGGTGCCGCGGCAGCGGTTGGCCTCGTCCTTCCGGAGTTGAACGGGAAACTGGACGGCTTCGCCATGCGGGTTCCGACCATCAACGTTTCCGTCGTTGACCTGACCTTCGTCGCCGCGCGCGAAACCACGGTGGATGAAATCAACCAGGTCGTGCTGGCCGCGTCCGAAGGCGCGCTGAAGGGCATCCTTGGTTTCAACAAGGCGCCATTGGTTTCAGTCGACTTCAACCACGACCCGCGCAGCTCGGTTTACGACAGCACGCTGACCAAGGTAATGGGCGGAACGCTGGTGAAGGTCTGCGCCTGGTATGACAACGAATGGGGCTTCTCCAACCGCATGCTGGACATGACGGTGGCGTTGATGGCGGCGAAGTAAACGTCCCTGTCCGATCAGGGCGAATCGTCGTCGGCCGCGGCGCCGGCAGCAGCACGACGCAATCGATCCTGCACGGCATCCCAAGCCGGATCGTCGGGCGGGCGCTCGACCAGCAACAGCTGTTGTCCGCCGGCATCGAGCCGCCTCAGCGCCGCATACAGGCCGTGCGCATAGGACTCCGCGTCTTCGGGCAGCGCCAGTCCGTGGCTGCCTTTCGGCACCGTACCGACGCCCAGGATCGCAACGCGCTTGCCGAACGCGCCTTGTTGGCGTGCTTCCGCTTCCAGCGCGGCACGCGGCAACATCAACAGCGGCGTACGCGGTGCGTAATGCGCTTCCAGCGTGCCCGAGGCGCGTGGGCTGTGCTCGCTGCGGTCCTGTGCCACCGGTCCGATCACGGCTTCGATGCGGGCAGCGGAAATCCGGCCCGGCCGCAGGATGCGCGGCTCGCCCGAACTCAGGTCGAGGATAGTGCTCTCGATGCCGATGTCGCAGTCGCCGCCATCGAGAACGATATCGACGCCGCTCGGAAATTCTTCGCGTACGTGCGCCGCCGACGTGGGGCTGATCCGCCCGAAGCGGTTGGCCGACGGCGCGGCCAGGCCGCCGCCGAATTCGCGCAGCACGGCCAACGCCACCGGATGGTCGGGGCAGCGCAGGCCCACGGTGTCCTGGCCGCCCGTCACCACGTCTGGAACGCGCGCGTTGCGCGGCAGGATCAACGTGAGTGGGCCGGGCCAGAAGGCTTCAGCCAATCGAGCGGCAAGTGGCGAAGCGCCCGACGTCCACATTGGCAAATCGGAAGCTTCGGCGATGTGCACGATCAGCGGATGGTCGGCGGGTCGACCCTTCAGCGCGAAGATCCGGCGCACGGCCTCGACGTTGCCCGCATCGGCGGCCAGGCCGTAAACGGTTTCGGTAGGCAGGCCGATCACGTCGCCGCGTCGCAATGCCGCAACGGCCGCTTGAATGTCGGTGGACGTTGGCGCGGCGCCCATCACTGCTTTCCCGTCACCGGTTCGGCGGCGTCGCCGAATTCATCGGCAAGCAAGCCGTACAGTGCGGTATCGCATTCCTCGCCATTGACTTTCCAGCGTTTGCGCAGCAGACCTTCGCGCTGGAACCCCAGGCGCTCCACCAGGCGGCAGGATGCGATGTTGCGCGGATCGATGTCGGCTTCCATGCGCCGCAATCCGAGATTCGAGAATGAAAAAACCAGCGCCAGCCGCAGCGCTTCTTCGGCCAGGCCGCGCCCCTGGAATCCGGGTGACAGGCTGTAGCCGATTTCCGCGCGACGCTGTTCGACATGCAACGAGAACAAGGTCAGGGCGCCAATGAGCCGGTCGCTATCACTGTCAGCGACGGCCCAGGGAAAGATGTCGCCCGAATCCATGCCGGCCCTCGCGTGGTCGAGGTAGGCGCGGGCCTGCGCGACTTCCACCCACGGCGGAAAACTCCAATAGCGCATCACGCGCGGATCGGAATACAGCTCGAACATCGCCTCCGCATCGTCGGCGCGATAGGGCCGCAGGCGGAGGCGGTGGGACTCGAGTACGGGGACGCCGTCGGCCGCAGGTTCTTCCATCGGGGGATTGTCCCACAGCCCGCCATGAACGAGCCTTCGCCGGGTTTGTACGAAGCTGTCGCGCGACGGACAATAGTCGCCTCACCCAAGGAGCCCACCGATGCCCATCCTGCGAATGGCCGACCTCGACCTGTCCGGAAAACGCGTGCTGATCCGCGAAGACCTGAACGTGCCGGTGAAGGACGGGCACATCACGTCCGAACAACGCATCCTGGCCGCCTTGCCGACCATTCGGCTGGCGCTGGAAAAAGGCGCGGCGGTGATGGTCACCTCGCACCTGGGTCGGCCGAAGGAAGGCGTGTGGACCCAGGAAGACTCGCTCGAGCCGGTGGCGCGGCGCCTGTCTGAATTGTTGCGGCGCCCCGTTCCGCTGGTCCGCGATTGGGTGGACGGCGTGCAGGTCGCGCCCGGGGACCTGGTGCTGCTGGAAAACTGCCGGATGAATCCCGGCGAGGGCAAGGACGACGAAGCTTTGTCGCGCAAGTACGCCGCGCTCTGCGATGTGTTCGTGATGGATGCCTTCGGTACCGCGCACCGCGCCCAGGCATCCACGCATGGCGTGATCCGCCAGGCCAAGGTCGCCTGCGGCGGGCCGCTGCTGATGGCCGAACTCGATGCCTTGGCCAAGGCCCTGCACGAACCGGCGCGGCCGCTGGTGGCGATCGTCGCGGGGTCGAAGGTTTCGACCAAGCTCGAACTGCTCGGCAGCCTGGTCGGCAAGGTGGACCAGTTGATCGTTGGCGGCGGCATCGCCAATACCTTCATTGCGGCCATGGGCCACCCGGTCGGAAAGTCCTTGTGCGAACTCGACCTGGTCGAGACGGCGCGCGCCATCATGGCGCAGGCCAAGGCCCGCGGCGCGGACATTCCGGTGCCGACCGACGTGGTGGTGGCGCCGGCCTTCGCGGCCGACGCGCCGGCCACCATCAAGGCAGTCGCCGATGTCGGCCCCGACGACATGATCCTGGACATCGGCCCGGACACGGCCGCGCGCTACGCCGCAACCATCGCGTCGGCGGGCAGCATCCTCTGGAACGGGCCCGTGGGCGTGTTCGAGTTCGACGCGTTCGGCAAGGGCACGGAAGTATTGGCGCGGGCGATTGCCGATTCGGAGGCGTTCTCCATCGCCGGCGGCGGCGATACCCTCGCGGCCGTCGAGAAATATGGCGTCGCGGACGGCATCGACTACATCTCCACCGGCGGTGGCGCATTCCTTGAATTTTGCGAAGGCAAGGAACTGCCAGCCGTCGCTGCCCTGCAGGCTCGCGCCGGCTGACGACCCGTAACACTTGCTTGCGGCTGACGCCAGCATTTCCATGGTCCGAATCACACAGGCCTGTGCTAGCGTTGCGTTTTACCCGAAAGTGATTCCATGGCCCTCGATTTGCGCCGCACCAAGATCCTCGCCACCCTCGGCCCGGCCACCGACGCGCCCGGCGTGCTCGACGACCTGGTGCGCGCGGGCGTCAACGTCGTCCGCCTGAATTTTTCCCACGGCACGCCGGACCACCACGAGGCGCGCATCCGCGCCGTTCGCGAAGCGGCCGCGCGCCAGGGCCGCGAAGTCGGCATCCTGGCCGACCTGCAGGGGCCGAAGATCCGCATCGAGAAATTCGCCGCCGGCAAGGTCGCGCTGAAATCCGGCGACGCATTTGCGCTGGTCTGTCGCGCCGATGCACCGGCGGGCGACACCACCCAGGTCGGCGTCAGTTACCTGGGCCTGGTGCAGGACGTGCGCGAGGGCGACATGCTGTTGCTCGACGACGGGCTGATGGCCTTGCGCGTCACCAGCATCGACGGCGACACCGTGCACACCACGGTATTGACCGATGGTTACCTGTCAGACCGCAAGGGCTTGAACCGGCTCGGCGGCGGCCTGTCGCTGGGCGCACTGACCGAGCAGGACAAGGAACACATCATCATCGCCGCGCGGCTTGGCGTTGATTTCCTGGCGGTATCGTTTTGTCGTTCGGCGGCTGACATGCATGAGGCCCGCTCGCTGGCGGTGGCCGCGGGCAGCGACGCCGCGCTGGTGGCGAAGATCGAGCGCGCCGAAGCCATCGAAAACCTGGTCGAGATCACCATCGCATCCGACGTGGTGATGGTCGCGCGCGGTGACCTCGGTGTCGAGATCGGCGATGCAGAATTGCCGGGACTCCAGAAGAAGATCATCCGCACGGCGCTCGAACACAATCGCGTGGTCATCACCGCGACGCAGATGCTGCAGTCGATGGTGGACAACCCGATCCCGACCCGCGCCGAAGTGCTCGACGTTGCCAATGCCGTCATCGACGGTACCGATGCGGTGATGTTGTCTGCGGAGACCGCTTCGGGCACCTATCCAGTGAAGGCGGTCGAGGCGATGGTTCGCATCTGCCTCGGCGCCGAGCGGCAGTTCGACCGCGATACCGACTACGAGGCCGCGCCACGCAACCTGGAACGGGCCGACCAGGCCATCGCCATGGCCAGCATGTTCCTGGCCGAGCACATCAAGGTCCGCGCCATCCTGGCCCTGACCGAGTCCGGCGGCACGGCGCGATTCCTGTCCCGGTTCCGGTCCGAGGCGCCGATCTTCGGGCTGTCACGGCACGACGGCGCACGGCGCAAGATGGCGCTGATGCGCGATGTCTTTCCGGTGGCGTTCGACAGCCGAGGGCTGCCCACCCGCGAAGCCGCACGCGGTGCCATCAAGCAGCTGTTCGAACTGGAATTGCTGACCGAAGGCGATCGCGTGCTGATCACCAGCGGCGACCACATGGAAAAGCACGGCACTACCAATACCCTGCGCCTGTTGCAGGTCGGATCCGGTGGCGTGGCGCATGGCCTGGGCGAGCTCTGAAGGCTTTCAACCAAATCCTTTGAATTGGCATCCACCCTGTGATAACACTCAGGTTACCGTGGCCTGACCAGGGAGTTGTGCCGTGAATATCAATCATCTGTTGGTGCTGGCTGCCTTGGCCGCCGCAACCGCCACGGGCCCGCTCCGCGCCGGCGCCCCACAGCCCACCATCGTCTCCGAAAAAGACGCGGCGCAAGTCTGGAAGCCGGTGCCGGGCTCGGCCCGGGTGGTGGCCGGCTATCCCGTTGCGATTTCCGATCGCGCCCAGGACGTCTGCGTCAATATCGGCTTCCTGATCCACGAAGACGGCACCACGTCCAACTTCGTTGAAATGAAGGCCTGGCATGCAAGTGCCGGTGCCGAGGATCCCAAGGCCGAGCAGGTGCGGCCCTTCGCGCAATCGGCCGCCGCAGCTGTTTCGCTCTGGCGCTTCGCGCCGGTTGCAGACAAGCCCAAGCCCATCTACACGTCTGCGGCGTTCGCTTTTGATGGAAGCAAGTCTCTCCCGACCGCCCAGATCCTGGACCATTGTCGAATCGATGATTTGCCTGGTCATGTGGCCGACGCAAAGCGCGAAGCGGAAGCGCGGGGAAGCCTGACGCGAGCCCAGTTGGAGCGCGTACGGCGCACGAATGCAGAGCGGCGAAAGGGAATCCAGAGAGTCAGCCGGTCCGACGTGGAGTAGCCGGATTGCCAATGCCGTTTTGCATTTGCGAAGTCCCGCCAGCACGTGCTAAATATCGATGGTCAACATGAATCGAGGCAAGTTATGAAGACCAGAATCGCCAATTCCAGAACGTTGGTCGCGGCATCCTTGCTGGCCGTGCTCGGCTCTGCTGCTGCCGCCGACAAGGCAACCATCCTGAGCGAAGGCGGCGCGGCCCAGTACTGGCGGCCGGTGCCGGAATCGATTGCGATGCCGGCCTATCCGGGCATCGTCGCCGACAAGTCCGAAGACGTTTGCGTGGGCGTGGGCTATATGCTCAATACCGACGGCAGCACCTCGGACTTCGCGGTGCTCAATGCCTGGGGAAGCAGGACCGACGGCAAGACCAAAGCGACCGATCCGCACTTCCTCCCGTTCGCGCAGAACGCACTGGCTGCCGTTCAGCGCTGGAAATTCAGCTCCACCAGCGGTCCCGAATCAAGAATAAAGCCGATCTACACGGCGGCCACCTTTGCCTTCACCACGAACGCGGGTAGCGATGCCGCGACCCTGCGCGGCCACTGCACGATCGCCGACCTTCCGGATTTCATCGCCAAGGCCCAGGCAGAGGCCTATCGCCGGCGCGGCAACCTCAACAAGAACACCATGGACCGGAACCGGACCCAGAACCCGGGCCAGATTCCGCTGAAGTCATACCCCTGAGTCTGGCATTCGCCGGCGCCCTCGCGCCGGCGTTATAATTCCGGCTTTAAACCAGCCGGAATCCAGCCATGAGCATCGACCAACTCGCCGAAACCGCACAGGCCATGGTAGCGGCCGGCAAGGGCATCATCGCCATCGATGAGTCCAACAACACCATCAAGAAGCGCTTCGACGGCGTCGGCATCGAGTGCACCGAAGACAACCGTCGCGCCTATCGGCAAATGCTGCTGACCACGCCCAACCTCAACCAGCACATCTCCGGCGCCATCCTGTACGACGAAACGCTGCGCCAGAAGAGCAGCGACGGCGTGCCGTTCACCCAGATCATGATGGCCAACGGCATCATCCCCGGCATCAAGGTAGACAAGGGTCCGCAGCCGCTGGCTGGTTTCCCCGGTGAAGTGGTGACCGAGGGCCTGGACGGATTGCGCGAGCGCCTGAAGGAATACGCGCAACTTGGCGCGCGCTTCGCCAAGTGGCGCGCGGTGATCAACATCGGCGAGGACATTCCGTCGGGTACCTGCATCGAAGCCAACAGCCACATGCTCGCGCGCTATGCCGCGCTCTGTCAGGAAGCCGGCATCGTGCCGATGGTCGAGCCCGAAGTATTGATGGACGGCGACCACGACATCGACATCTGCTACGAAGTGACCGAAGTGACCCTGCGCTCGCTGTTCGCCGCGCTGTACGACCAGAACGTGATGCTGGAAGGCACCATCCTGAAGGCAAGCATGGTCGTGTCGGGCAAGAGCTGCCCCGACCAGGCCGGCGTGGACGAAGTCGCCGAGTTGACGATGCGCTGCCTCAAGAGCACCGTGCCGGCGACCTTGCCGGGCATCGTGTTCCTGTCCGGCGGCCAGTCCGACTTCGACGCGACCGCGCACCTCAATGCCATGAACCAGCTCGGTGCGAAACCTTGGCCGCTGAGCTTCAGCTACGGCCGCGCCATGCAGTCCGCCGCGCTCAAGCTGTGGTCTGCCGACCTGGTGGGCAAGGTTGCAGAAGCCCAGCAGACGGTGTTCGCCCGCGCCCGCGACAACGGCCAGGCGGCGCTTGGCCAGTGGCGACCCGCTGCCTGAGGTTGCCGTCAGGTCCGGCATAGGTTCAGGAAAACGCCAACCCCGGTTGGCGTTTTTTTTGCGGGCGAAGCGCTCGCGATGACACAGCCTGAACACTCGGGTGTTTTAAACTTGAGATCTATCTGAAGAGGTTGCCGATGAGCCAGTCCCTGCGCGACGCCCGTTTGCCAGTGGCAGCACGCAAGAAATGGATGCTGGCAACCCTGGTCTGCACCACTGTGTTCCTGCTCGCGGGCTGTGGCGGCAAGGAAGCAGGGCAGGGGCGCGGCGCAGGCGGGCCGCCCGCCGTCGTCACGACGACCGTCCTGGCGCCGGCGCCGTGGAGTGACAGCATCGAGACGCTGGGCACGGCCATTGCGCGCGAGTCGCTCGCGATCACCTCGAAAGTCAGCGAGACGGTGGCGCAGGTCCGCTTCGAAAGCGGCCAGTCGGTTTCGGCGGGGCAGGTACTGGTGACCTTGTCCGACCGCGCGGAAGTCGCGGGCCTGAGCGAAGCCGCCGCCGACTATCGCGAAGCGCAGGCACTTTTTGAAAGGCAGCAATCGCTGGCGAAACGACAACTGATCGCCGCCAGCCAGCTCGACATGCAACGGGCCGCGCGCGATGCGGCCAAGGGCAGGCTTGACCAGCTGCGGGCACAAGTTTCCGATCGCGTCATTACCGCGCCCTTCGACGGCGTGTTGGGCTTGCGCCAGGTCAGCCCGGGTTCGCTGGTGACGCCGGGCACGGTCATCACCACGCTCGATGATGTGTCCACCATCAATCTCGACTTCACCGTCCCGGAGCGCCAACTGTCGGCTCTGTCAGTCGGCCAGTCCGTCATGGCGACCAGCGATGCCTTCCCCGGTGAAGAATTCACCGGGGCCATCACTTCAGTAGGCTCGCGCGTTGATCCGGCCACGCGCTCGCTAGCCGCGCGCGCGGAGTTCGACAACGCGTCCGGCAAGTTGCGCGCCGGCATGCTGCTGCGGGTGCGCCTGAAACAGCCGTCGCGCACCGTCCTGCAAGTGCCCGAGTTGTCGCTGCAGCAAGTGGGCCAGCAGGCGTTCGTGTATCGCGTCGGTGCCGAAGACAAGGTCGACCAGGTGCCGGTGCGCATCGGTTCGCGCCGCCCGGGTTGGGTTGAGATACTCGATGGCGTGAAGGCTGGCGACCGCATCGTGGTGGAGGGCATCGTCAAGCTCAAGCCCGGCGCCAAGGTGGCCGAAGCGGCGCCCGCACCGGCGAAGCCGGCGTCGCCCGCCAAGCCCGCAATGCCCGTCAAGCCAGGCGCCTGACCGGTGGTGCTCTCCGACCTGTCGATCCGCCGGCCGGTACTGGCCACGGTGATCAGCCTGTTGTTGATCGTGCTGGGCGCCTTTGCGTTCACCCAGTTGCCGCTGCGTGAACTGCCGGATATCGATCCGCCCGTGGTGTCGATCAGCACGGCGTACACCGGCGCATCTGCCGCCGTGGTGGAGACACGCATCACCCAGGTGCTGGAGGACGCGGTCAGCGGCATCGAGGGCGTCGCGCTGTTGACCTCCAACAGCCGCAATGGTCGCTCCAACATCAACATCGAATTCTCGGCGGCGCGTGACATCGAAAGTGCCGCCAACGACGTGCGTGATGCGGTCAGCCGGGCCATCGATTCGCTGCCTGATGACGTTGATACGCCGCAGGTACAGAAGGCCGATTCGGATTCCGAAGTCATCCTGTGGACCTACCTGAGCAGCTCCAGCGCCGACACGCTCGCGCTTACCGACTATGCCGACCGCTACGTGGTTGATCGCTTGTCCAGCATCGACGGCGTTGCGCAGGTGAACATGGGAGGCGCACAAACCTATGCGATGCGCATCTGGCCCAACCCCGCCGCGCTCGCTGCTCGATCGCTGACCGTTGCCGACGTGCAGGCCGCCCTCCGTCGCGAAAATATCGAGCTGCCGGGTGGCAGCATCGAATCAACTGACCGCGACTTCACGGTGCGCGTGGAACGCGGCTTCCGCACCGCGGAGGAATTCGACCGGCTGTCCATCGGGCGCGGCGAGGACGGCCACGTCATCCGCCTGGGTGAAGTGGCGCGGGTCGCACTCGACTCCGCGGAACCGCGCAGTTATTTCCGTGGCAATGCCATCCCCATGCTGGGCTTGGGCATCGTCAAGACCTCGACCTCGAACAGTCTTGAAGTCGCCAAGCTGGTCAAGGAAGAAATCGCCCGCATCAATACCGGCCTGCCGCAGGGCATGCAGATGGGCGTCAGTTTCGACTCGACCGAATATATCGATGTCGCGGTGCGCGAGGTCTACAAGACGCTAATCGAGGCGATCGTGCTGGTGTTGCTGGTGATCTGGCTGTTCCTGGGCAGCATCCGGGCTGCACTGATTCCCGCAGTGACCGTGCCGGTCTGCCTGGTGGCTGCCTTCCTCGCGCTGTGGGCCTTCGGTTTCTCGATCAACCTGCTGACCTTGCTGGCCATGGTGTTGTCGATCGGCCTGGTCGTGGATGATGCGATCGTCGTGTTGGAAAATGCGCAACGTCGCGCCGACCTGGGCGAACCGGCGCCGCTGGCTGCGTTGCGCGGCACCCGCCAGGTTGCGTTCGCCGTTATCGCGACGACGGCGGTGCTGATTGCAGTGTTCGTGCCGATGGCCTTCCAGGAAGGCAACAACGGCCGGCTGTTCCGCGAACTGGCGGTCGCGATGGCGGGCGCGGTGGCGATTTCCGCCTTCGTCGCGCTGACCCTTACCCCGATGATGTGCTCGCTGCTGATCCAGCCCCACAAGCGCGAGGCGAAAGGTTTTGGCGCCTGGGTGGACCGTCGCCTCGGCCAACTGTCCAACAGCTACCGGCACGTGCTGGAACACAGCGTGGGTCGTCCGTGGTTGTTCGGCGGCGTCATGCTCGGCGCCTTCCTCGCCTCGGGATTCCTGTTCGTTTCGGTGCCGCGCGAGCTGGCGCCGACCGAAGATCGCGGTGCATTTTTCGTGATGGCGAACGGCCCGGAGGGTGGCGGCTTCGATTACACCGTCAAGCAGGTCGAACAGGTTGAAGACGTGCTGATGCGATACGTCGGCGAAGGCAAGCCGATCAACCGGATCAACACCCGCATACCCGGCGGATTCGGCGGCAGCGGCGAAATGCAGAACGGCATGGCGATCGTATTGCTCAAACACTGGAACGATCGCGAAGAAACGACCGACGACGTGGTCCAGCAAGTCAGCAGCGAACTGGCGAAGATTCCGGGCGTGCGCGCATTGCCCACTGTGCGCCAGGGCTTGGTGCGCGGCGGCGGACAACCCTTGCAGGTGGTGCTCGGCGGTCCCGATTACGCACAGTTGGTGGAATGGCGCGACCGCTTGCAGACGCGGATGGAAGCCAATCCGAATTTGACTGGCGTCGATTCCGACTACAAGGAAACCCGGCCGCAATTGCGCGTGGTGATCAATCGCGACCGCGCTGCGGACCTCGGCGTGGCGGTCAGCGATATCGGCAATACGCTGCAGACGATGCTCGGTTCCACCCGCGCCACGACTTTCGTGGATGAGGGCAAGGAATACGACGTGATCGTACAGGCCGAACGCCAGGACCGATCCAGCATCAGCGACCTGCAGAACTTGTATGTGCGCGCGCAGGCAGGCGCATTGGTGCCGCTGTCGAGCGTGGTGACCGTGACGGAGATCGCCGAGCCCGGCACGCTCAATCGCTTCAACCGGCTGCGTTCGATCACGATCTCGGCGCGCTTGATGCCCGGTTACCCGCTGGGCGAAGCGATCGACTTCGCGCGCAAGGCCGTGCAGGAGGAATTGCCCGATACCGCGCAGCTCGATTTCGGCGGGCAGTCGCGCGAATACCTGCAGGCCGGTGGCGCGGCGATGTTCACCTTCGGCATGGCTTTGCTGATCGTGTTCCTGGTGCTGGCCGCGCAGTTCGAGAGCTTCGTGCATCCGCTGGTGATCATGCTGACGGTTCCGCTGGCCGTGCTCGGCGCCTTGATCGGCCTGGCCTCGACCGGCAACACCATCAACCTGTTCAGTCAGATCGGTATCGTCATGTTGATCGGCCTGGCCGCGAAGAACGGCATCCTGATTGTTGAGTTCGCCAACCAGCGACGCGACGAAGGACTGCCGATCCGCGAGGCGATCCTCGACGCCGCAGCCACGCGCCTGCGCCCGATCCTGATGACCTCGATCGCCACGGTGACCGGCGCGCTGCCGCTCATGCTGGCCAGCGGCGCAGGCTCGGCGAGCCGTAGCGCCATCGGAGTGGTGGTGGTGTTTGGCGTCCTGCTGTCGACCTTCCTGTCCCTGTTCGTGGTGCCGGCCTTCTACCTGCTGCTGGCACGATTTACGCGGGCGCCGGAGGAACGTGCCCGCATGCTCGAATCGCTGGAGTCGAAGATCGCCTCGGTGGACAGCAGCCACGGCGGCTAGTTGGCCCTAGACTAGAGGCTCCTTATCGATGCAAGGCATCGGAGTCCCAACATGCCTGACCCCAAACCGCCCGGTGGTGGATCCCTGTATCGGGGCCCCTCCGGCGCACCGCGCGACAAGCGCGAGCGCGAAAGGGACCGCGCCCGCGAGCACGGCGGCGATCGCGCGGTGGCGCCTGAGCGCGCACGCGAAGCCGGACCGCGGCACGCGCCTGTCCGCGAGGTGGAAACGTCCCGCGCTCCCGAATCGGCACCGCCCAAGCCGCCTCAGGAACAACGCATGTACGGCCTCAACGCCTGCCTCGCGCTGTTCGCGCATCGGCCGCAGTCCCTGCGCAAAGTCTGGCTGCTGGAGTCGCGCATCCCCGCGCTGAAGCCGGTGCTCGCCTTTTGCGTCAAGAATCGCCTCGGTTACACCATCGTTGAAGCCGAGGACCTGGAACGGCTGAGCGGCAGCGCCCATCACGAAGGCGTCGTGTTCGGCGCCATGCCGGCCGAG
>JANNWV010000079.1:0-19304 GCA_031408815.1 Gammaproteobacteria bacterium | reverse complement strand
CGATCGAATTCCTGCAGGCGTTTGGCCGGCCCGCAGACGTTGCGGCGCGCTATCGGCCGACGCTGGTCGTCATCGATCCGGCTGACGGCCACGCCTTTGTTCGCCTGACGGTGATTGGCCTGTTGGTCATATGGATACTGGGATTGATCGCGCAGTTCGATCCGCCGATCCAGTCTGCGGATCATTTCCTGTCGGCGCTGGGCCAGTGGTGGACCAAGACGGTGATTGCTTCGCTGTGGTGGCCGGGCGTGCTGGCCGTGTATTTCGCGATTGCAGCGTGGACTCACCGCCGATGGCCGCAATCGCAGGCGTGGCGGCCGGTAGCGGCGGGCCATATTCCTGGTGGCCGCGCGGCGATGGTGATGGGGCTGGCCGGGGTCGTTCTGGGACTGTTCGTGTTGACCGATCCGCGCTGGGTGCTGGACGCCTTTTGGGGCGGCCAGGCAGCGCCTGCCGCCTACGAGGCCCTTACCTACGCCGATGCCTTCCGTCAGCGCGAGGGCGTGTTGATATGGCTGCTGGTCGCACTCAACATTCCGCTCCTGGCGGCCGCGATCGTGATGGGCCGCTGGACAAGGCTGTTGCGACGCGTGCAGACGGCAGGAAGCCTCGCCACTTGCGCCGCGATGGCGTGGGCGGTGGTGGACGGCCCGATCTTCATCCGGGCGGCGAGCGACAACATGACGAAGGGCTTGTTGGTGCTGATCATCGTTTTGACACTGCTCGATCTCGGCATCAGACTTCACCGAAACGTGAAGCCGACGCCGGACCGGATGGGTCCCCGCCTGGCCGGATAGTCTTTCGCCAGCAAGGGAGCAAGCCATGTCGAACGCCGCACCGCTGATCGCGCCCGTCATTGCGCTTGTCCTGTGGACCGGGGTCATCTGGGCCTGGATGTACGCGACGCGCATCCCGGCCATCGTCAAGGCCCGAATGGTGCTGGACCCGATGTCTCCGCGTGGCGAGCAGATGGCGCAACTGCCGGCCAAGGTGCGGTGGAAGGCCGACAACTACAACCACCTGCTGGAACAACCGCCGATTTTCTACGCCACGGTGTTGGGCCTGGCGTTGCTGGGCGATCAATCAGCAAGCAGCGTTTACCTGGCATGGGCCTACGTCGGTCTTCGCGTGGTGCACAGCTTGTGGCAGACGCTGTCGAACCACATACCGACACGGTTTGCGCTGTTCTTCGTCTCGTCGCTGGTGTTGTTTGCGCTGGCGGTCAAGGCTGCGCTGTTGGTTTTCTAGTCCGACATGCAGGAGACGTCTCGTGACCGAACACCCGATTGACACGTGGCATCGCCTGGTTCGCACTCACGATCCCCTGGGCCTCGCGATGCTGCTGGCAGACGACGCGGTATTCCATTCGCCAGTGGTGCATACGCCACAGCGCGGGAAGAAGCTGGCCGCCGGCTATCTGGGCGCGGCATTCCACGTATTCTTCAACCCCAGCTTCCGATACCTTCGCGAAATCCGCGGAGAGTCGGATGCGATGCTGGAGTTCGAGACCGAGATCGATGGCGTGCTGGTGAATGGCGTGGACATCATCCGATGGAATGAGGCTGGCCAGATCGTCGACTTCAAGGTGATGATCCGGCCGCTGAAGGCGATCAACGTGGTGCACCAGCGGATGGCGGCGATGCTTCAGTCGAAAGCTGCGGACATCGCGGCGTCTGCGATCAAGGAGTGAATGGGTGATGATCGATGCGTCTGCCACGGTGCTTACCGCCCTCATTACATGGGCCCTCTCCCTGCTGATCCTGATGGAAGTGGCAAGATCCAGGCTGGTCATCACCGGCGCGGTCGCACCCAATAAATTCAGGCCGGACAATTCGAATCTGTCGCCTTTCATGCAGCGCCTGAGCCGGGCCTTCGCCAATTGCGTCGAGGGCTTGCCAATTTTTGGCGGCCTGCTGGTGGTTGCCTTGCTGACGGATCGAACGAGCATCACCGACCCGCTGGCGCCCTGGTTGCTGGCGGCGCGCATTGTCCAGTCCTGCATCCACTTGGCGTCGCTGAGCGTGATGGCGGTGAACCTGCGCTTCGCCGCGTTCGCGGTACAGGTGGTGATTGCCGCGTACTGGTCCGCCTGCCTGCTGGTTTCCGGCGGGGGCAACTGACGCAGACGCTGAAACCTCGCGGAATTTCGAGTCCTGCCAATCGATCGATATCCAGGCACTGGGAATTTATGACGGTGGCGACACTGTGGCGGGCGAACTGCGTATCGTGGTTGATGGCAAGATCGAGCTGCACGTGGTTGACGTCATCAGTTTTGATTCGAACGGGACTATAAAATCAATTCGCGCCTACCTTGGCAGGAGCGACAACCAGGAAATGAAAGAGCAATGATCCTGTTTCTCGTATTCGTAGTAGTGATGGC
Source organism: Gammaproteobacteria bacterium (assembly GCA_031408815.1). GTDB lineage: Bacteria > Pseudomonadota > Gammaproteobacteria > Xanthomonadales > Xanthomonadaceae > Arenimonas. The sequence goes on along the minus strand of JANNWV010000079.1, from coordinate 16,924 downwards.
CTTGCCGGCGGTCTGGCTTTTCGCGCGCACCAAACCAGCCACCAGCCGCGTGGACTTGCTTCGGCGCTTCAATGCCTTTACCTGGTTCCTGGTGCTGTTTTCCGGCGCGTCGGCCTGGATCTACCTGACACAAGGCGCCGCGCAGGGCGTGCCCCCAGGCGTGTCTGCCTACCTGGCGATCATCGGCACGGTCGCTTCGGGCAGCGGCGTGTTGTTGCTGGCAGCGCTGGTGCGCATCCTGGTATTTCGTCGCTTCCGATAAGGGCATCGGCACGCCTTTGGGCCTAGAATCGCGCGATGCAAAGCCAACTCGTCCTGAAATTCCGTCGACCGATGCTCGATAGCGCCGGCGTTGCCACGCTTGAAGGCCATCTGCGGGACACCCTCGGCGACAGCGTCGAGATGGATGGCCACAACGACGGCGTGCGCGACATCGATGTCTTCATCATCACCGAGGATCCGGCGTCGACTTTCAGGCGCTGCAAGCCTGTGCTCGAACAGATGCAGGTGCTCGACCGGGTGGTCGCGGCGCACCGGTTCGTCGGCGGACTGCAGTTCAAGGTGATCTGGCCGTTGCGCTGGGGCCGGAAGTTTTCTGTCAGCTGAATCAACGTGTTGCAGGACGGAGGCACTGTCACGTTGCTCAAGGAGATCGTCATGCGTATTGCGAAGCAGCACGAACACAGCGAAGTGATCGACCACATGCTGCACAAGATGACCGGATGACACCGAAGGCGCAGGCCATCGTCGCTACCGGTTCGCTGGTGCTGCTGGGCATTCCGCTCGCCTTCGTGGCGACGCTGCTGCTGTATCGGTTCTGGAACTGGTTCGAGGCGCAAACGGGCATCGAATCCATGGGCCATTCGGGCCCGGCGGCCTGGTGTTTCGTCGCTGTGTACCTGGCCATGCTGCTTGCCTGCTACGTAGGAGCGCGTCGTGCGATACGGCGCGCGCTGCAATCGACCGACTGAGCCCCGCTCCTACTCCGCGCAGCGTGCCTGTGCTTCAATAGGGTTGCAGTATCGATGCCGCCGGCATTCGGCCTGTCGCCACAAGGAAGTCCCATGAATCCCGTCAAATTAGCCGCAATCGTATTGTTGGTGGCCGGCGTGCTTGCGCTGGTGTACGGAGGCTTCAGTTACACCAAGGACACGACGGCCGTGAAGCTCGGGCCGATCGAAATGACGGTGAAGGAAAAGAAGACGGTGAACGTGCCCATGTGGGCCGGCATCGGCGCGATTGTGCTGGGCGGCGTGTTGCTGGCCACGGGCGGCAAGCGCTGAGTCGACAGGCGCTGAAGCAGGAGCCACCGACATGGCGGATGCCATCACCCTGACCAGCATCGTGGTCAGCGACTACGACAAGGCGATCGATTTCTATACGCGCGCGATGCGTTTTGAACTGCGCGAGGACAGCGACCGGGGCGGTGGCAAGCGTTGGGTCGTGGTGGCGCCCGCAGGCGGGCGCGGCGGTGGCTTGTTGCTTGCGAAGGCGGCGACGCCGGAGCAGGCCGCGCACGTTGGCAACCAGACCGGCGGGCGCGTCTTCATGTTCCTGGAGACGGATGACTTCGACGATTTCCACCAGCATCTTCGCCAGCACGGCGTCGAGTTCATGGAAGAACCGCGGCACGAAGAGTATGGCAAGGTCGTCGTGTTCAAGGATGTCTTCGGCAACAAGTGGGACCTGATCGGAAAGCGGCAACAGGAGTGACAACGCCATGAGACACGTCGAGAGCCACCGTTCGCATCGCATCGGCTGGCTGCGCGCCGCAGTGCTGGGTGCCAACGACGGCATCATTTCCACAGCCAGCCTGGTGCTGGGTGTGACGGCTGCCGGCGCGGACGAAAAATCCATCCTGGTAACGGGCGTCGCCGGCCTGGTGGCGGGCGCGATGTCGATGGCGGCCGGCGAGTACGTGTCGGTGAGTTCGCAGAAGGACACCGAGAACGCCGACCTGGAACGCGAACGACGCGAGCTGGCGACCGACCCCGTGCACGAGCACGAAGAGATGACCAACATCTACATGAGCCGCGGGCTGGACAAGGCATTGGCGGCGCAAGTGGCGACGCAGTTGATGTCGCACGACGCGCTCGGCGCGCATGCGCGCGACGAATTGGGCATTACCGAGATGATGACCGCCAAGCCGATGCAGGCAGCGATGGCGTCGGCGGCAACATTCGCCGCGGGTGCCGCCCTGCCCTTGCTGGTGGTGTGGCTGGCGCCTGCCGCAGGGTTGATGTGGAGCGTGTCCGTCGCGTCCCTGGTGTTCCTGGTTGGACTGGGCGCATTGGCAGCGAAAACGGGCGGCGCAAGCATGACCGCGGGCGCATTGCGGATGGGTTTCTGGGGCTCCCTGGCGATGGCGATTACTGCAGGCGTGGGCGCGCTGTTTGGAGTCGCTGCGTAAGGCGCTTGCGCAACTCGAGCATGGCGCCCGTGCCGCGCAGGCGTGGTGGCAAGGCCTCCAGCGCGACCATCGCATCACGCCAGGCCTGCGACGCTTCGTCGGGCCGCTGCGCGGCGATCAGGATGTCGCCACGACGCTCCAGCCAGGCTTCCTGGCGCGCTTGCCCTTCGCGCAGCTTGTCCAGTCTTTGCAGTGCATCGTCAAATTCGCCACGCCGCGCCTGCAATTCGATCGCTGCGAGCGACAGCGTCGGAAGTTTGCCCAAGCGCGCCAAGCCTGCATCCAGGCTGGCGAGTGCTTCGTCATCGCGCGCGGGTTGCGCGGCCGACAGGGACCGGGCGAGTCCCAGGTAGAAATCCGGTTCCGGCGACGAGGCAATCGCAATCGCCTGGACATAGTCCGAGGCCGCGGCGGCGTGCTCGCCCAGCGCCTGCAAGACCTGTGCACGCGTTGCCAATGCGTCGACTTGCGCGGGCTGTTGGTCAAGCACGCTACCCAGGGCTGCGCGGGCGGCATCGAGCCTGCCCATGGCCAGATACAACTTTCCCTGTCCGAGGCGGATGGCCGGGTTTTCCGGCGCAAGCTTTCCGGCCCGATCGTAGTCGGCGTCGGCCTGCGCCCACTGTCCGTGTTCGCGATACAACTCGGCGCGTCGCAGCACCAGGGCGGCGTTGGATGGTTCGGCCTGGATGCGCTGGCTGATGGCGACGATCTGCTCGTGCAAATCGCCGTGTGCGACAGCCATCGGCGGTGCAAGGACCAGGGCCAACAGGCAGGCGAACACGAAGCGACGGCCTGGCCCTCGCGGGCCGGACCCTTGCAAAGACGCCGCGGTCACTTGAAGGTCTTGGCCGTCGCGGTGTTGGAGTAGGTCGAATCCCCACTGCCGTTGTAGGCGCGTACTCGGTAGTAGTAGTTCTTCCGTGTCTTCAGGCCGGTGTTGGAATAACTGGTGACATTCGCGCCTACGGTCGCAATGACCGTGTAGCCACTGCCACTGACGGTGGACCGCTCGATGCGGAAACCCGATTCATTGTTGGACTGGTCAACCCAGGACAGGTTTATCTGCGTCTTGGAAACGGCAGTGGCGATGAGTCCGGTCGGCGCGGCAGGAATGGCAGGTGGCGCGACCGGCGTTGCGCTGGCCTGGCTGGAGTTGGGGCTCTCGCCGGTGCCGTTGCGCGCGCTGACCACGTAGTAATAGGTAGTGCCGTTGCTCGCCGTGGAATCGGTGTAGGCGGTGGTGGCGACACCCGCAGCCAGCACTGAATACGGACCGCCATTGCTGGTGGACCGCTTGACCGTGTAATTGGTCGCTCCGCTGCTGGCTGCCCAGGACAAGGCCACCTGCGCGTTGCCCGCCGTTGCCGAAAGCGACGCGGGCGCCAACGGAACCTGCGGCTGCGCCGGTGTCTTGATCAGCGTGAAGTAGTCGTCCACGGCGCCGGTTTCGCGAATCATCTTCGCATCGAGACGATTGCCGTCCACATCCAGCACCAGCGAGCCGACATGCAGGACCGAGCGATACATCGCCGGGTGCGGTGCCGGGTTGAATTCCGACGTGCTGCCGCCTACCCAGTTGGTGACGTGGCCGCCGTTGCCGGCAACGACATAGACCGCGCCTGCGTTCGCCACCAGGTCTGCGGGCTTGTCGTAGGCGCCGCCGGACTCGTTTTCACGGCCAGATCCCGCTTCAACCTTCATCGCATTGGTAAAGGTGGTGGACAAGCCGTAATGACCGTTGATGAAGAAGCTGCGCTCGTAACTGTGGCTATGACCGGTCAGCACCAGGTCCACGCCGCCCGCCTCCAGGATGGGAAGCACATTCGCGCGCATCTCGATGAGTTGCGATTCGGTGTCGGAGTTGTGCGAACCCTTCGTGTAGGGCGGATGGTGGAAGAACGCGATGATCCAGTCCTGCGTGGTCGAACCCAGGTCCGCTTCCAGCCAGGTGAGCATCGCGCTGCCCGGCGCGCGGCTGGAGGTCATGGAGTCGAGCGAGATGAAATGGATGCGCCCGTAGTCGAACGAGTAGTACCGCTCGGTGCCCGACGGCACGCCGCCCGCGGAACCATCGGTCGGGCTGTTGAAAATCTGGAAGTACGGAATCGACAGCAATGGATTGGTGGACTGGGCCGTGTCGTGGTTGCCGATGGTGGACCACAGCGACGCCTGGCGCAGGTAGGACGGATACATGTCGAACACGGCGGCCTGGAATTCGGCATCGGTGCCGTTGTCGTAGGCGTTGTCGCCCAGCATCAGCCAGACATCCGTGTAGCGGCCTGCGCCGAACGCGGTGTAACCATCGCGCACCGAAGCGGCGATGGCGCCCTTGGTGCCGGAATCGCCCAGCACCCAGATGCGCGTGGGTTGCGCGGTGCCGATGGGCGGCGCCGTGTAGAAGCTGAAATCGGCGCCGCTGGCCAGGGTGGCCGTGCTGCTGCCGACCGAATAGTAGTAACGCATCACAGGCGAAAGGCCCGAGACCAGGACTTCGTGTTCGGTAGTGACGGTGGCATCGCCCGCGGTGGACGTGAGCGAGGCGGCGCTGGTGCCGAAGCGCACACGGCTGTCGGTTGCTGTATCGGTGCGCCAGCGAACGATGATGCTGGTGGCCGTGCCGATCTGCAGATAGGGGCCGCGGGTGACGATCGGCTGGCTGACGGTCTGGCGGTCGCCGACCCACAGCGGGCCGTTGACGAGGGTGCCGGTGACGTTGTTGCCGGATGTGTCGGCGGCAGTGGTGCCGCTGGTTTCGTCCAGGGCCCAGCGCCCGACCAGGCCGGTTGCGCTGCTTATATCCACATCGCGGCCGGCGAGGATCTGAGCGGCGCTTCGCGCGACGTTCCAGATTCGCGCTTCATCAAGCGTGCCGGCGAAATAGCCCGACGCGACACCGGTCGAATTGATGGCGGTGCCGAGCGCGGCGTGCTGGATGCTGTCGTTGCGAAGCGGGCGACCGACGATGAGTTCGGCTTCCAGCGCGCCATTGAGGAACAGCTGCCACTTGTTGCCGTCGTAAGTGGCGGCGGCGTGGTACCAGACACCGATGGCGAGTGGCGTCACGCCTGCGATCGGGTGATTCAGGCCGGGCGATGCACCGCCCGCCCCTTCCTCGAAATCGGCGACCAGCACGTTGTCCGTGCCGCGGATGCCGAGGAAATAATTCATGTCCACGTTGCTGTTGTCGCCTTCCGACCGGCCCTTGGTGACCAGGGGTACTGCGCTGACACCGCCGGTACCCGTGCTGGTGGCTACCCCTGCGGCGCTGCGCTTGAACCAGGTTTCCAAGGTGACGGTGGACGCACCGAGTGCGGGCGCGGGACCGAAGGTGACATGGTCGTTGACGCCATCCAGGGCGACGGCGCCCCCGGCGATTGCCAATGGCGCTGCAGCCAGCAACAACATTCCGGCCAGGGCCGGGACCAGGGACTTGCGCAGGATTGTCTTCATGGCCCCTAGGCTAGACCCGTCGCCGGCGCCGGGCAACTAGCCCCGGGGATGGTGCTGCCGGTGCAGGCGCTTGAGGCCCTCGCGGGCGACCAAGGTGTAGATCTGCGTGGTAGACAGGCTGGCGTGGCCGAGCAGCATCTGCAGTGCGCGCAGGTCGGCGCCGTGGTTGAGCAGGTGGGTAGCGAAGCTGTGGCGCAGGCCATGAGGGCTGACCCGCTTCGATTCGATGCCGGCATCTACCGCGAGCTTCTTCACCGTGTTCCAGAACTGCTGGCGACTGAGCGCCTCGCCATTGCGATCCAGGAACAAGGGGGCGGCATTGCGCTTGCCGGCCAAGGCGGGCCGGGCTTCAGCGAGATATTTTTCCAGCCAGTGCTGCGCCTCTTCGCCCATCGGCACCAGACGCTCCTTGCTGCCCTTGCCCATCACGCGCAACACGCCCTGGCGCAGGTTCACTGCGACGGCGGGAAGGTTGACCAACTCGCTGACGCGCAGGCCGGCGGCGTACATCACTTCGACCATCGCGCGATCACGTAGACCGGCGGGCGTGGTGACGTCGGGCGCATTCATCAGTGCCTCGACCTCGCTTTCGGACAGCGCCTTCGGCAAGGACCGGCCGAGCTTGGGCGCTTCGAGCAGGGCGGTCGGATCCTCGCCGATGGCGCCAAGCCGGAGTTGCTGCGCGTAGAAGCCGCGCAAGGACGAGAGCAGGCGCGCATTGCTGCGGGTGGCGTATTGCCGTCGGCTGCGTTCGGACAAATAGGCGAACAGGTGTTCCCGCTGCACGGCGAGCAGGGGCCTGCCCTGTCCGCGCAACCAGCGAGCGAGTCCTTCGAGGTCGCGACGATAGGAATCAAGGGTCTGTCGCGCCAGCCCCTGCTCGGCCCAGGCCCGTTCCAGGTAGGCCGCGATCAGCGCCGCGTCGGCGGTAGAGGCTTCGGGCAGGGCCAGGCTTTCCTGCCGGCGACTGCTGGGCGTGGTGGGACACATGCCTGCAGCTTAGCGATGCGCCCCGGCCCCGGCTATCCTTGTCACATGGACACTCCTTCGAATCCCGCCGCGCGCGCGGTTGCCGAACCCGCGGCCCTCGGTTGGCGCTTGCTGGCGCTGACCTACGACTGCCTGCCGATGATTCCGCTGGTGATGATTACCAGCGCTGTCTTCCTGTGGATGAATGGCGGCCGCACCGTCGAACAATCGCAGGGCCTGGGCCTGCTGGAACTCGGGGTGATGTGGCTGCTTGCGGGCGCTTACTTCACCGCATCGTGGCGACGCGGCGGCCAGACGGTCGGCATGCGGCCCTGGCGGCTGATGGTGTTGGCGGCAGATGGCAAGCCCGCTGGCTGGGGCGCACTGTGGCTGCGCTACCTCGTGGCCTGGCTGACGCCGGGACTGTGCCTGTTGTGGACGCTGGTGGATGCCGAACGCCGAGGCTTGCACGACCTGGCGGCGAAAACGATGTTCGTGCGGCTGCAGCCGCCGAAAAAATCTGCCGGCTAACTCTGCGAGCTAGATCCGTTTTGCCAGCCAACCCCAGCACACGCCCAATATGATCAGCGGCGGGAACAGGTAGGCCCAACGCACGTCGAAACGATACACATCGGCCAGGCCGACGAACATGCGCTGCACCAGCAAGGCGCCGATGCCGATCAGGATGCCGATGAACAGGCGCTTGCCGAAGCCGCCGCTGCGCAGCGAGCCGAAGGCGAAGGGCAAGGTCGCCAGGCACAGTACGATGACGTTGAAGGGATAGAACCAGCGCGCCCAGTAGGCGCTTTCGAACTTGACCGAGTCGAGCTGGTTGCGGCGCAGATAGGTGATGTTGCTGCGCAGTTCCGCGCTGCTGAGATAACGCGGCCGCGCCAGCTGCGCGGCGATCGTACTGTCGTCGAGTTCGGTGTCCCAACGCTCGGTCGGGATCTTGTCCACGCGCACGGACCGCGCGTCGAACCAGGTCCGCTCGACATTGTTCAAGGTCCAGCCGTCCTTGCGGTGGATGGCGGTGCGCGCATGCGCGAGCGACAGCAACTGGCCCTTGTCGTTGAACTGGTACAGGCGCACGTCCTCGAGCTCGACCCAGCTCTGGCCGTTTTCGTCGGTGTGCGGTGCGCTGTTGCCACGCGCGTTGAGGAACAGGTCGCCCTCACGCGCCCACAGGCCGGAATAGCGCGCCATGATCAATTGCCGCGATTTGCTGTTGGCCAGCTCCTGCGCGCGCTGCTCGCCCGCAGGGCCGAGTGTTTCGATGTTCAACACCATCAGGCAGGTAAGCAGCAGTAGCGGAATCAAGGCGGCCAGGCCCATCTGCAACTTGGAAAGTCCGACGGCGCGCATGACGGTGAGTTCTGATTTCGCCGCCAGTCCGCCCAGGCCGAGCAGGCTGCCGATGACGGCGATGGTCGGGAACAGCTCGTACAAACGACGCGGTGTGGTCAGCATCATGTAGAGCACGGCATGGCTGAGCGTGTAGCTTTCCTTGCCGACGTCGCGAAGCTCGCTGACGAAATCGATGATGCTGACGAAACCCAGCAACACCGCCCAAGCCGCCAGCGTGGACAGCAGGACGCTTTTTGCCAGGTAGCCGGCGAGTCGGCGCGGGAACAGGGTCATCGCCGTACCTTGGCGGGCCTGGGCAGCGAGCCGTCGCGCAGGAACAACCAGAAGGCGAACGCAAGCATCGGCAAGTGCACCCACCACAAGCCCAGCCACGAGGGCATCTTGCCGCTACCGATCAGGCTGGTGCCGAGCAGCAGCAGGATCATGCCGACCAGGTAGACCAGCAGCGCGAACAGGATCAGTCCGTACTGCGGCTGGCGGGGTTCGCTGCGTGCCAGCGGCATCGCGAACACGGCGAGGATGCCGACGAACAAGGGCATGGCGAATCGCCAGTTCACTTCCGCGATTGCCATGGGCTTGCCGGTCCGGGCGAGTTCCAGGGTGGAATCGGCCGCGAGGTCGGCGCCCTTGTTGTCGTTTTCTCGATCGGGCACGCGCACATCGTTGGTTTCGAACCGCATCATGCGGAAATCGCGCGAGCCGATCGCACCCTCGACGCGGAAGCCATCCTTCAGGCGCAGGTAGCGTTCGGTATCGCCGATCAGGTTGAGGCTGCCTTCGTGCGCAGTGATGATGTCCACCCGGCCTTCGTTCTCGCGCTGCACGAACAACTGCTTGAAGCGGGTGCCGTCGGGTGTGAGTTCAGTGACATACAAGACGCCGCCCTTGCCGGGCAATTCGACGAAACGGCCCGGCTCGAGCCCGGCGATCAGGAACGAGCGGTTGGCGACCTCGATCATCTCCTTGGCGCGCGATGCTGACAGCGGCGCCAGCCACAGGGAGGCCAGGCCGACCACGATCATGATCGGCAGGCTGACCAGCAGCAGCGGCTTCCACAGCCGCTGCGGGCCCATGCCGACCGAGGCGAGCACGGCCATCTCGCTTTCGGCATACATGCGGCTGATGGAGATGAGCAGGCCCAGGAACAGGGCCAACGGCAACACCAGAGTGAGGAAGCGAATCGAGCGAAGGCCCAGCTGCGACAGCAGCAAGCCTGCGGGCACCTTGCCCTTGGCGATTTCCGAGATGAGGTCGGCAAACAGCGCCCCCAGCGTGACCAGCAGCAGCACGACCGCAACGGCGAACACGCTTTCGGCGAATTGCCGCGTGAGGTGCCTTTCGATCAGGAGCATGCAGGTCGCTTTGACATCGGAGGGGGGTCGCTTGAATTACACTGTCGGGTCTGACGCGGCGCCGATCAGCGCCGCCTATCCCCCCAATTGTACGGAATTAGACGCATGGCCCTCGAATTTCAGATGAACCCGGTCGTACCGGCCAGCACCCAGACCGATTGCCTGGTGGTTGGAATCTACGCCGACGGCGCCCTCAGCCCCGCCGCAAAGGCCGTGGATGAGGCCTCTGCCGGCCGCCTGGCGACCCTGGCCACGCGTGGCGACCTGTCGGGCAAGACCGGCCGCACGACCCTTCTGCAGGACCTGCCGGGCGTGACCAGCCCGCGTGTGCTGGTGATCGGTCTGGGTGATCGCGCCAAGTTCGCCGTGCCGCAGTACCTCAAGGCCATCGCCGATGCGGTGCGCGCGCTGCGTATCGGCCCGGTGAAGACCGCCACCCTCACGCTGACCGAGCTGGACGTGAAGGGCCGTGACGCCGGATGGAATGTCCGCCAGGCCGTCATCACCGCCGACAACGCCGCCTACGAATACACCGCCACGCGCACCAAGCCTGCCGAAGTGACGTTGGCGTCCATCGTGCTGGCCGGCGACGAGGCCCATGCCATCGAACTTCAGCGTGGCATCGCCATCGCTGCGGGCGTACAGCTGTCGCGTGAGTTGGGCAACCTGCCGCCGAACGTTTGCAACCCCGGTTACCTCGCCGAGCAAAGCATCAAGCTCGCCACGCAGTTCGACGAGGTGAGCTGTGAAGTGCTCGAGCGCGCCGAGATGGAGAAGCTCGGCATGGGCTCCCTGCTGGCCGTGGGCCGCGGCTCGGCCAACCCGCCGCGCCTGATTGTGTTGCGCTACACCGGCGCCGGCGATGCCAAACCCTTCGCGCTGGTCGGCAAGGGCATCACCTTCGACACCGGCGGCATCAACCTCAAGACCCAGGGCGGCATCGAGGAAATGAAGTTCGACATGCTTGGCGCTGCCAGCGTGATCGGCACCTTCCTGGCCTGCACCCGCATGAAGCTGCCGCTGAACCTGGTCACCGTGGTGGCCGCCGTCGAGAACATGCCCGACGCCGATGCCTACCGCCCGAGCGATGTGCTGACCTCGATGAGCGGCAAGACCATCGAAGTGGGCAATACCGACGCCGAAGGCCGCCTGGTGTTGTGCGATGCGCTGACCTACACGCAGCGCTTCGAGCCGCAGGCCACGGTGGATGTGGCAACCCTCACCGGCGCCTGCGTGGTCGCGCTGGGCAAGTACGCGCACGGGCTGATGAGCAAGCACGATGACCTGGCGGCTGAACTTTCCGGCGCCGGCGAAATGGTGTTCGACCGCGCCTGGCGCCTGCCGCTGTGGGATGAATACCAGACGATGATCGAATCGGCTTTCGCCGATGTGTACAACATCGGTGGCAAGGGCGCAGGCGCGATTACCGCCGGCTGCTTCCTGGCGCGCTTCACCGAAGGCCAGCGCTGGGCCCACCTGGACATCGCCGGCACGTCGTGGGACGAAGGCCGCAAGGGCATGGCCAATGGCCGCCCGGTCGGCCTGCTGAGCCAGTGGCTGATCGATCGTTGCGCCTGATCGCAGGCATCGGCTGACTCCGCCATGGCGCGCGCCGATTTCTACCTGATCGCAAAACCACGCTTCCTGGAGAAGCCGCTGTTGCTGGTGTGCGAACTCGCACGCAAGGCCAACGACAGCGGCCAGCCGCTGCTGATACTGGTGTCGTCGGCCATCCAGGCCGAAGTGCTGGACGAGTTGCTATGGGAATTCGACCCCGACGCCTACATCCCGCACCAGATCGCCGGCACCGACGAGGACGACGACCTCACGCCGGTACTGATCGTGCCGCCGGAAATGCAGCCGCCGATGCGACCGCTGGTCATCAACCTGCGCAACGAGCCGGTCACCGGCGACTTCGCGCGCGTACTGGAAGTGGTACCCGCCGATGAAAGCGCACGCGAGCCATTGCGGGCGCGGTGGAAAGCCTACAAAGACCGCGGACTCGAAGTCCAGAAATTCGACATGTGATCTGGCGCGGACGCTTGACGGCGCCGGAGGGTGGGTTCGCCCTGGTCGACTCGGCGTAGCCGCTCCTGCGGACTCAGAGTCGACCGGTTGGCCATCCATGGCCAACCTCCTGTTCGAACCCACCCTCCGTCACCGCCAAGCGTCCGTCCGAGTCCATCGAGTGTGGTCGAAGATCAAGGTCAACATCGGTTACGCACGTCATTCGTGACGCTGCTACTGCGTTGCAGTGAAATCAGACGAGATCGTCTTTGGCCCTAATCGAATACGCGTCAGTCGCGTTCGACGGCCGGTGTCGAGGTGTACGGCTAAGGTGGCTTCGAAGCCGTGCAGGACGTTGACGTTTCACAACACACGTCGGTGTCTGACGAACGCTTGGCGGTGACGGGGGATGGGTTCGCACAGGAGGCCGGCCACGGATGGCCGGCCGGTCGACCCTGAGTCCGCATGGAGCGGCTACGACGGGGCGACCAGGGCGGACCCGTCCCCCGGCGCCGTCAAGCGTTCGCGCCTCATCTATCGTGTGGCGAGAAGAGCCTCGATGGCGTCGATTTCGCGGGGGACGTCGTTGGTGAGGACGCGGTTGCCGTCCTTCGTGATGAGCACGTCGTCCTCGATGCGGATGCCGATGCCCTGGTATTTCGCGGGGACGCCTTTCGTGCCGGGCGCGATGTAGAGGCCCGGTTCGATGGTGAAGACCATGCCGGGCTCGAGTTCGCGGAAGTCGCCGGCGACCTTGTATTCGCCGACGTCGTGAACGTCCAGGCCGAGCCAGTGGCCGGTCTTGTGCATGTAGAAGCGCTTGTAGTCGCCGGACGCGAGATTCTTTTTCAGCGTGCCCTTCAACAATCCCAGTGACAGCAAGCCTTCGGTGAGTGCTTCCACCGCGGCTTCGTGGCCGGCGATCCAGTGTTGCCCGGGGCGGGCTTTTTCGAGCGCGGCCTTTTGCGCGTCGAGTACGATCTGGTAGAGCGCGCGCTGCTCGGTCGAATATTCGCCGCTGACCGGCCAGGTGCGCGTGATGTCGGAGGCGTAGTTGGCGTATTCGGCGCCGGCGTCCACCAGCAGCAGGTCGCCGTCGGCCATCGGCGCGTTGTTGGCGCGGTAGTGCAGCACGCAGCCATTGGCGCCGGCGCCGACGATGGGCTCGTAGGCGGCGACGCAATCATTCTTTCGATACACGTATTGCAGCGCGGCTTCCACTTCGAACTCGTGCGCACCGTGGCGCGTGGCGAGCATGGCGGCCACCTGCGCCTGGCAGGCGACGTCGGCGGCGCGCTGCATCAGGCGCATCTCGTCACGGCTCTTGAACAGGCGCAACTCGTGCAACAGGTGGCCGAGCTCGAGGAATTCGTGCGGCGACTGCGCGCCCTGGCGCGACATCGCGCGCACGCGATTCACCCAGCCAATCAGCGTTAGGTCGAAGTCCTTGTCGCGGCCGAAGTGGTAGTAGACGCGGCTTCGCCCTTCCAGCAGACCGGGCAGGATGTCGTCGAGGTCGGTGATGGGAAAGGCATCGTCCATGCCGAAATGTTCGATGGCGCCTTCGGGACCTGCGCGCGGGCCGTCCCAGGCTTCCTTGTCCGGATTGCGTTCGCGGCAGAACATCAGGGCTTCGCCGTGCTTGCGCCCGGGCACCAGCACCAGCACCGCTTCGGGTTCGGCGAAACCGCTCAGGTACCAGAAGTCGCTGTCCTGGCGGTACGGAAAGGTCGTGTCCTTGCTGCGGATGCGTTCCGGCGCGGCGGGGAGGATCAGGATGGAATCGTCGTCCGCCATGCGCATCAGCTGCTTGCGGCGTCGGGCGAATTCTGCGGCCTTGATCATCGTGCAATCGTCCTCAGTTCAAAGACCGTCGGTGGCGCGGCGCCAGCACGCAGTCGCTGTGCAGCAACAGGGCGGCGACGCGCACGAATTCAGCGACTTCTTCCAACGCCTGTTCGTCCGCTTCTTCATCGTCGTAGGCCAGGTCGCTGGCGGCCATGCGCGCCAAGTCGCCGAGCGCGTCCTGCGATTCTTCCGACAGGGGCGGCGTGGCGCCGGCCGACAAGCCGAAGCCACCGAGGAATCCGCGGCACCAGCTCATCAACGCATCACCACGTTCGACCACGGGCGTATCAACGTTGGGCAGCAATAGATCGAAGCCGAAATCAGGCGCTTCGATCAGTTGTTCGGTGGCGATGAACATGCGATCCAGCGCACTGTCGGGCTCGACCTCGATCGGTTCAGGCTCGGCCATCACCGTGCCCAGCCAGTCGCCTCGCTCCGGAGGTGGGGCGCCGCCGGACAGGTAGCCGCACAGCGAGCCATGCAGTTCGGCCGCGTCCACGCCCAGTTGCATGCGGTTGATCTGGTCGCTGATATCGGCGTAATCGGGCAGTTCGATGGAATTCATGGGGCGCCGGCCAGGGGTGTGGCCCATTCTAGCAAGCCAGTGCGTTCGGCTTGTCGCCGGTCTTTCACAAACCTACACTGCTCCTCACTCATCCAGGATGCCACCCGTGGCGGAAGGTACCCTGCCCTACCTGCAAATCGTGGCGCTTATCGCGGCCATCGCGCTGTCGTGGCTGTTCTGGCGGCTGGTGACCCGTCGGCGCGAGCAGGAAGACCTGCTGATGGGCCAGATCCGCGAACGCGAGGCAAGGCTGAACCTGGCGCTGTGGGGTTCCGGCGATGAGTTCTGGGACTGGAACATCCGCGACAACAGCCTGTACCGGCTGGGTGCCAACCAGCTGTTCGGCCAGGGCTCGCTGGAAACCATGAGCACCGATGAGTGGCGCAACAACTCCGTGCATCCCGACGACCTGCCCCGTGTGCAGAAGCTGCTGCAGGAACATATCGTCGGCCATGCCGAGATCTATGATTCCGAACATCGGATCCGCGGCGCCAATGGCGACTGGGTCTGGGTGCGGTCGCGCGGCAAGGTGGTGGAACGCGATGAATCCGGCAACCCGCTGCGCATGGCTGGCACCGCGCGGGACATCACTGCCATCCGCCGCGCCGAACGCGAGCGCCGGGTCGCGCTGGAGGTCCTGCGCAGCATGAGTGAAGCGGTGGCGGTGATCGACCTCGACTTCGCCTTCATCTCGGTCAACCCGTCCTTCTCGCGTATCACCGGCTACAGCGAAGAGGAAGTGACCGGGCAGAACGCCAGCATGCTCGATTCCAGCCAGCACAGCCCGGACTTCTACCGGCGCGTGCGCGACATCCTGGAACGCACCGGGCACTGGGCCGGCGAAATGTGGCAGCGGCGTAAGGACGACGAAGAATTCCTGGGCTGGATCGAGATGTCGGAAGTACGCGATTCGCTCGGCATGCGCAGCCATTTCGTGGCAGTGGTGAACGACATCACCGACAAGAAGCGCGCCGAGCAGGAACTGCGCTACCTGGCCAACTACGACACGCTGACCGGCCTGCCCAATCGCGCCTTGCTGTCGGAGCGCCTGGGCCGCGCCATCATCCGCGCGCGCCGGCAGGAAACGCGGGTGGCGGTATTGTTCCTCGACCTCGACCGGTTCAAGGACATCAACGACTCGCTCGGACATGCGGCCGGCGACCGCCTGCTCAAGGCCGCCGCCGCGCGCCTGCAATCCACGGTCAGCGCCTCCGACACCGTGGCGCGCCTGGGTGGCGACGAATTCACCGTGGTGCTGGAAGACGTGGAGAGCCTGGTGGCGGTCGAGCGCATGGCACGCGACATCCTGACCGCCTTCAGCACGCCACTGGAAGTGGACGAGCGGCACGACGTAAGCATCACACCCTCGCTCGGCATCAGCCTGTACCCCGACCACGCGCTGGTGCCAACCGACCTGCTCAAGTTCGCCGATACCGCGATGTACCAGGCCAAGGCCGAAGGCCGCAACACCTACCAGATCTACAACGAGACGATGGATGCCGAGGCGCGCCAGCGCGCGTCTATCATCTCGGCGCTGCGCAAGGCGCTGGAGCGCGGCGAATTCCGGCTGGTGTACCAGCCGCGCATGTCGCTGGTGGACGGCAGCATCACCGGCGTGGAGGCGCTGCTGCGCTGGAACAGCGCGGACCTGGGCGAGATTACGCCGACGGTGTTCATTCCGCTGGCCGAAGAGAGCGGGCTAATCGTTTCGATCGGGGAATGGGTTTTGAGCGAGGCCTGCCGGCAACTGAAGGCATGGCGTACGCAGGGCCTGACGGAAATATGCGTGGGCGTGAACGTGTCGGTGCTTCAGTTGCTACGTGGCAACCTGGCCGGCTACCTGAGGCGGCTGCTGGAAGCCACCGAACTGCCGGCCGACCGCATCGAACTGGAGCTCACCGAAAGCATGGTGATGCAGAACGCCGAACAGACCACTGCGGTACTGAACGAGCTCCGCCGGCTGGGTGTCAGCCTGGCGATCGATGATTTCGGCACGGGCTATTCGTCACTGGTCTATCTCAAGCGCCTGCCGATCGATACGCTGAAGATCGACAAGGAATTCATCGACGACCTGACCCGTGATGCGGACGACGAGGCGATTACCTCCACCATCGTCACGATGGGCCATTCGCTGGGCCTGACGGTGATTGCCGAGGGCGTGGAAAACGAGGACCAACTGAACTTCTTGCGCCAGCAAGGCTGCGACGAGATCCAGGGCCACTGGCTGTCCCGGCCGCTGGACGGCGACCGCTGCCTGGCGTTCATCCGCAGCTGGCGTCCCGATTTGCTGCTGCCGGCGCTGAAGGTCGCGGGCTAGTGCATTCGTCCTGTTGACCCGGCCAGACCCGCGGCCTATCTTGCAGCGATGGATTCCAACGACACCCTGGCTGCCGTACAGCAGCTGGCCGCCCGCATCGAAAAACTGCTCGACCTGACCCGCAGGTTGGCGGAGGAAAACCGCAGCCTGCGCCAGGGCCAGGAACAACTGGTGAACGAGCGCGCGCAACTGTTGAACAAGAATGAACTGGCGCGGTCACGCGTCGAGGCCATGATCAACCGATTGAAATCGCTGGAGAACAACGCGTGAGCGAACCCGTCAACGTGAGGGTGCTCGATCGCGAGTTCACCGTCGGCTGCGAACCCGGCGAGCAGGAAAAACTGCACGCCGCCGCACAGTTTCTGGATGCGCGAATGCGCGAAGTGCGTGGCAGCAACCGCACCGCCGCGCTGGACCGCGTGGCGGTGTTGACCGCGCTCAACCTCGCGGCGGAATTGCTGCAGGGCAAGCAACAGGGTGGCGCGCAGGACCAGTCCATCACGCGCACGTTGAATGAAGTCAACCGCAAGCTGGACGGCCTGTTCGATTCCCTTGCAATGCGGTACCGTGGGAGCGGGGTTTGGGGCGAATCGGTGATGAACGCGGGGGAAACCGCACCCCCAAAAATTTAAAAA
>JANNWV010000078.1:0-2044 GCA_031408815.1 Gammaproteobacteria bacterium | reverse complement strand
TGTCCATGACCTGAAGGACCTGAATCCGACACGACAAGAGTTCGTGGATCAGCTGCGCAAGCGGTCCTTTAACAAGGGTGTCTTGGCGTTCCTACGCCGTTCAATTCTGGCGAGGAGTATCACCCCTGAAGCGGCTGAAGTTCTTCACTTCATCTGGACTCGACAGACCCCGAACTGGGCGGGGATGAGTGAGGAAGACGGCGCGTTCTGGGCGAGCACGATCGGCAATACGTTCTTGTCGGATCTAGATCGCCGACCGAAAGAGGCAGTTGATTGGAGTGGGTTCAAGCGGGCCATGCTTTCCAACGCCGGCAATGGAGAGTGGGTGGAAAAGTTGGAGGCAATAGATGAGTGGGACGCTGCCACCGTGGAGGAAATGGGCCAGAAGCTGGCTGAGGTGGCCGGTGACGTCTGGTACTGAGAGTGGGGATGCGCAATCGATCGCGGCGAGCGCGCAACGACTCAATCAGTTAGTGCAGCTTCTGGATCGCCAGGCGCCAGTGCAAGCGCTCGATGCGCTTGTGGCGGCGTTGAGGCCGATCGACAGCAGCGTGGAGCTTGAACGAACCGCGATCGCACTGGATGCCAACGTGTTCCTGCGACTCGGCAACCACGCGAAAAGCGTGGACATCGTTGACTACCTCAGTGCACGCCATACGGCGCCGTTGATTCTCCCGGGACAAGCAATTCAGGAGTTCTGGAACAATCAGCTTCATGCCGTGGACACTGTTAGTTCGGGGCTCAAGAAGCGCTTCGATGCATTGAAGGCTGACTTCGGGAAGGTCGACAAGAACTTCGGCGACTACGCATCGAAAATCGACGCATTGCTCGATCAGTTCAGCGTCGATCACGGGCACGTGTACGAGGAAGGTACGGTTCGCAAGACGCTGAACGTTCTGGAGATGCTCCAGAAGCGGGCGATGATTCCCTACGCCCCGAGGCTTCAGTTCCGCGAGATCGGGGCACAACGAAAGAACACCAAGACTCCTCCTGGCTTCAAGGATGACGGCGACGGTGACTTCTTCATTTGGGTCGATCTGCTGACTGGGCTGCAACAAGCCGTTCACGAGGGCCGGCCATTTGAGAGAGTGGCATTGGTGTCGCAAGACCAGAAAGTGGATTGGAGCCGTGCCGGGGTGGCCCATCCGATCTTAGTAGCTGAAGTTCAAGCGCTTGTCGCTGTGCCCTTCGAAATCTGGACGATTGACAAGCTGGCGACAGAGATCGGCAAGGTCACCTAGCCTAGGAGGGCGTTGCTCGCCGGAACACCGGAACACACAGATTTGCGGGTAACGACCGCCTGCGTCAGGGCAACAGTTCTGACCGGCACGCCTTGGGTGCCAGTGCTTGACCAACTACAGCGAATTTACCATGCGGTCTCATATGGGCACGAACAGCCACCCACTGAAGCCGAGCAGTCTGCGTCGATGCCCCTGTCGCCCACCGCCTACGCCTACTTCTCCGCGGCCAGCAATTGCCCCACCATTGCCTCAATCAACCGCGGCAAGTCATACGGAAACCGCGCCGTGATCAGGTTGCCATCCACCACGCACGGTTCGTCCAGCACCGTCGCACCGGCGTTCTCCAGGTCGATCTGGATGTTCCACACCGCGGTGGCGCGCTTGCCCTTCAGGATCTTGGCGCTCACCATCACCCACTGGCCGTGGCAGATGGCGCAGGTCGGCTTGCCGGCTTCGTACATCGCGCGCACCAGCGCGCGGGCGGGCTCGTCGGCGCGCAGCGCGTCGGGGTTCCAGCAGCCGCCCGGCAGCAGGATGGCGTCGTAGTCGGCCGCGCTCACCTCGTCGGTGTAGCGGTCGATCGGCAGCCAGCCGGCGTTCTCCATCAGGCGGATCGCCAGCACGTGCGTCGCGCATTGCGGCGGGAAGCGCAGGCCGAGCGTGGGGTGGAATTCGCCGATGCGCGGCGAGACGATGTGCACTGTCGCGCCGTGCTCGGTCAGCCAGCGGTGCGAGCCGAGGATCTCCACCTCTTCGACACCGTTGGTGCAGCAGATGGCGATGCGCTTGCCCTTCAGCAGCGC
>JANNWV010000077.1:0-5317 GCA_031408815.1 Gammaproteobacteria bacterium | reverse complement strand
CTTCGGCTTCGCTGTAGGCGATCAGCGCTTCATCCACCTTGCCCACCGTCATCAGGTCGTCGCCATCGGTCATGCGCCGATAAGTCCGCGCCACGTGCAACAGGCGACGCAACTCGACGATCGGTTCCTTGCTGTCTTCGACGCGCAGGTCGAACTGGCGTCCCTTCCATAGCGGCGTTCCCTTCTCGCCCGCCACCACCAGGATGGCGGCCGACTGCTTGCCGCGAATATCGCCGCCCGCACCCTGCCCCGCTTCCAGCGCCGCCATCATGCGTTCCGCCAGGTCGCCCTGGGTGTTGTCGAACGCCGCCTTCATCGCCGGGCACACGCTGGCGTTCTCCATCATGTTGGCCTGCACGGTGTAGTGCTCGCCCTGCAATTCGCAATGGGCCGCGATCGCCTTGTCGCCGGTATGCACCGCGGCATTGCCCTTGGCGTCCACCATGCCGACCTGGCGCACATTGGTGTGCTCGTCCTTCGCCAGCAACTGCTTCAGCGCATCGCTGGCGGCAACGCCATCGCGCATCAGCGCCAGGCCGTTCGGTCCGTAGCTGACCTCGATGAAGGATTGCGTCGCGACGGCGCCCACGCCGGGCTCGGCCCAGATCACGTTGGCGCCGACCGAAAACCAGTGCGATTGCACCGCCGCACCCAACTGGCCGGTGGCCGGGTCCATAGCGACGATGGAAAAGGTGTGGGCAGGACGCAGCGCGATCGTGTCGCGCTGGAAGTCGGCAGCCTGGCTGGCAGCGGAGATTGCAAACAAGGCAAGCGAGATTGCGAGTTTCATTTCAGCGCTCCGGGACAAGTAGTTTTTCCGCGATCTCGCGAAAGATGGCGGGCAGGCGTTGCAGTTCGTCGAGCGACACGCGTTCGTCCACCTTGTGGATGCTGGCGTTCACCGGACCCATCTCGATCACCTGGGCGCCCATCGGTGCGATGAAGCGCGCATCCGACGTACCACCCCCGGTATTTTCGTCCGGCACCACGCCGCAGCGATCGATCATCACTTGGCGCACCACCTGGCGAAGTTTTCCTTCGCCAGTGAGGAACGGTTCGCCGCCCCGATGCCAGCGGATGTCGAACTCCAGGCCATGGCGTTCGAGCACGGCCTGCACTTCAGCTTCAAGCTCCGATGCACGCCATCCCGGATTGAACCGGAAGTTGAAAACCACTTCGCAGGCGCCCGGAATGACATTGTTCGCGCCGGTGCCGGAATGGATGTTCGAAATCTGGAAGCTCGACGGCGGAAACAGACTTTCGCCCTCGCGCGGGAAGCCGGCATCCCATTGCCGCGCGCACAACTCAGCCAACGCGGGCATGGCCTGGTGGATGGGATTGCGCGCCTTTTCCGGATAGGCCACGTGGCCCTGGATGCCGCGTATCGTCAACGTTCCCGACAGGGTACCGCGGCGACCCACTCGCAACAGGTCACCCAGTTTTTCCTTCGACGAAGGTTCACCGGTGACGCAGTAGTCGATCACCTGGCCGCGTTCCCGGAACAACTCGACCACGCGACGCACGCCGTCCACGGCATCGCCTTCTTCGTCGGATGTCAGCAGCACAGCCACGGTTCCGGCGTGCGAAGGATGGCGCGCGACGAACTCCTCGAGCGCAATCACGAAAGCAGCCACGCTGCCTTTCATGTCGGCTGCGCCGCGGCCATACAGATGGCCGTCGCGGATCGTAGGCTCGAACGGAGGACTGGTCCAGTCCGCAACCGGGCCGGTAGGAACCACGTCGGTGTGGCCGAGGAACACCAGTACGGGAGCTCCCGAGCCATGGCTCGCCCACAGGTTCAGCACCGGGCCGAAGGGAATGTGTTCGATGTCGAACCCGGCCTTTTCCAGCCGCGCGGCAATCAGCGACTGGCAACCGGCATCGTCTGGCGTCACCGACTGCCTGGCAACCAGATCCATCGCCAACGCGAGCACGTCGCTCATTTGCCGACTCCGAATTTCTTCTTGAAACCATTGTCGGTGAAGCCGACGCTGACCTCGTCATCCATCACGACCACCGGGCGCTTCACCAGCACCGGATATTCCTTGATCAGCAGGGTCCATTCCGGATCGGAGCCGGGCGTCTTGCGCGGATCAGGCAAGGTGCGCCAGGCCGTGGAGGCGCGGTTTACCAGTTTGTCCCAGCCGCCGAGTTTCGCCGCCCAGGCCTTCAGGGTCTCGGCAGGAATCCGTTGCGCGCGATAGTCGATGAAATCATGCGCGACCTCGAATCGCTTCAGCCAGTTCCGCGCCTTGCGGCAGGTATCGCAGTTTTCCAAGCCATACAGCGTCACCTGCGGCATGTCATTCCACCGCGCCACGCAGGAGGTCGTTCACCGAGGTTTTGGAGCGCGTCTTCGCATCTACCTGCTTGACGATGACAGCGCAGTACAGGGAGTGGCTGCCATCGGCGGAAGGCAACGAACCGGAAACGACCACGCTGCCTGCAGGCACGCGTCCATAGCTGACCTCGCCCGTTGCGCGGTTGTAGATGCGCGTGCTCTGGCCGATGAAGACACCCATGCCAATCACGCTGCCACGTTCGACTACCACGCCCTCCACCACTTCCGAGCGGGCGCCGACGAAACAATCATCCTCGATGATGGTGGGCGAAGCCTGCAGGGGTTCGAGCACGCCGCCGATACCGACGCCGCCGGACAGATGGCAGCGGGCGCCGATCTGCGCGCAACTGCCGACCGTGGCCCAGGTGTCCACCATCGTCGCCGCGCCGACATAGGCGCCGATATTCACGAAGCTCGGCATCAGCACGACATCCCTGCCGATGCAGGCACCACGGCGAACCACGGCGCCGGGCACGACGCGCGCACCCAGTGCACGAAACGCCGCTTCATCGAAGCCTTCGAAACGGGTCGGCACCTTGTCCCAGAACGGACCGGGCGCGCCGGCCGACATCACGCGCATGTCGTTGCAGCGGAAATAGAGCAGCACGGCCTTCTTCAGCCATTCGTTGACCTGCCAGCCACCATCCACGGGCTCGGCGACGCGCGCGGTGCCCGATTCCAGCAGGCTGATCGCCTGCTCCACCCTGGGTCGCACCGACTCATCGATTTCCTCGATCGTCAGGCTGCCGCGCCGATCGAAGGCATCCTCGATCGCGCCCCGGAGTTCAGCCCAGGCGGCCGGATTTTGCTGCGTCATTGCCTTGTTCTCCTTCCAGGCAGGCGATCAACACCGTGCGCAAAGTTTCAATCAGTGGTTCGGGCAAACTTGCATCATGCTGGTCGCTGATGAGGAATATATCCTCGACCCGCTCGCCAAAGGTGGCGATGCGGGCATCATGCACGCGCAGGCCATTGCTGCGAAGCACCTGCGCCACATCGGCCAGCAAGCCCGGCCGGTCGGTGGCGACCAGGCTTAGCCGGGTGCGCTGTGCGTCCAGCGTGTCGAAGTCCACGCGCGGCGGTACCCGGAAGTGGCGCAGGTGGCGCGGCATGGCGCGGCGCGCAGGCCTTACGGCCGCCGGATCACGCAATGCTGCCTGCAATGTCTCGACGATGCGCGACAGCTCCGGCGCCTGCGCACCGGAAATGACCTGGAAGTTGTCGAGCGCGAAACCGTCGCCCGATTTCATGATGCGCGCATCGAGCACGCCCAGGCCGAGGCGATCCAGCGTCGCGACCAGCGCGGCGAACAATCCGTCCCGATCGGGCGTGCGCACGAAAACCTCGAAGCTGCCGGGAATCTCCAGGCTGCGGGCCAGCACCACCGATTCGCGATGTGACTGGGCCAGCAGGCCCTCGGTTTGCCAGACCAGTTGTTCCGGACGATAGCGAAGGAACGCTTCATCCGGAAAATTCGCCCACAACTTTTCGATGGCCGAATCGTCGAAGCCCGCATCGAGCAACTTGGCCAGGGCCATGTTGCCGGTATCGGCCATGATGTCTTCGGCATTGAGCGGATGTTCCAGGCCGCGCCGCAAGGCATAGCGGGTGGCCGTATGCAGGTCGGCCAGCAGCCGGTCCTTCCAGCCGTTCCACAATTTCGGACTGGTGCCCGCGATGTCGGCGCAGGTCAGCAGGTACAGGTAGTCGAGGTGCTCGCGATCGGCGACGAACCCCGAGAACTTGCCAACCACTTCGGGATCGGAAATATCCTGCCGCTGCGCCGTCACCGACATGACCAAGTGGTTGCGGACCAGCCACACCAGCAATTCGACATCCGCGCTGGGCAGTGCATGCGCTTCGGCGAACTCGCGCACATCTTCCGCGCCCAATTGGGAATGATCGCCGCGCCGGCCCTTGGCGATGTCGTGGTACAGCCCTGCGATCAACAAGAGGAAGGGCTTGCGCAGGCGCGGCACCACGTCTGCCGTCATCGAAAAACCCGGCACCGGCACGCCGCGCAGGAAGTCCTGCAACAGGCGCAATACCGTCAGCGTGTGCTGGTCCACCGTGTACACATGGAACAGGTCGTACTGCATGCGACCCGACACCCTTCCGAACTCCGGCAGGTAGCGGCCCAGCACGCCCAGCCGCGCCATGCGCTTGAGCATGCCGACCGCGTTGGGCTGCGCCAGCAATTCGATGAAGCGCCCGCGTACGGCCTCGCTCTCTTCCGAATAGGGATGGATGGTGGGCAAGGACTCGGCAAGGGCACGCGCGGTTTCCGAATGCAGGCCGCGTGCGCTTTCGAGCCGCGTCCACACGGCGAACATCTCCAGGATTTCAGCCATGCCGCGACCGAGCCGCGGCGCATCGGTCATCGCCAGGTAACCGTGGCGCAGCTCGAAGCCCGTTTGTACCGGCACCGGCGCGGCCACGCCGGCCAGTTGTTCCTCGAAGCGTTGCAGCAGGCGGTCGTTGATGCGCAACATCGTGGCGGCGGCGCGGAAGAAGCCCTGCATCATCTGTTCGACAGCCAGGTTGCCCTCTTCGTCCTCAAGGCCCATCAAGGATGCCAGCGCCTTCTGATGATCGAACAACAGGCGTTCTTCGCGCCGGCCCGCCACCAGGTGCAGGCCGAAGCGCAATCTCGCCAGGTCGGCCCATTTCAGTTCGAGCGTCGCGCATTCCACTTCGCCCAGCAGACCCAGCGGCACCAGCGCGCGCAAGCCCGGCACGCCATATAGGCGCATGCCCATCCAGGTCACCGAATGCAAATCGCGCAATCCGCCCGGACCCTCTTTCAAGTTGGGTTCGAGGTTGTCGGCGGTGTCGTTGTAGCGGACGTGCCGCGCGCGTTGTTCTTCGCGCTTGGCCTCGAAATATTTCCCGGGCGGCCACATTTTTTTCGGCGAAAGGGCTTTGACCAAAACCTCGCGCGGCGCGTCGCTGCCACCCAGCGTGCGCAATTCCATC
>JANNWV010000076.1:0-9813 GCA_031408815.1 Gammaproteobacteria bacterium | reverse complement strand
CCCACCAACTACTTCCCCTTGCTGGTACCCGAGTGCCTGCTGATCGAGCCGACCGAAACCGAAAGCAAGGACGTGCTGGACCAGTTCGTCGAGGTGATGGGCGTGCTGCTGGTCAAGTCGCGCGACGATCCCGCCTGGATGAAGTCGGCGCCGTACACGACGCCGGTGCGCCGCCTCGATGACGTGAAGGCTGCGAAGGACCTGGATCTGGCCTATGTGCCGGCACCGCATCCGCACGAGTCCGCGCCCGCGGACCTGATCGTCGGCGAGCCGTCGCACATCTGATGGCCGACAGTTCGGGAAGCAATGCGCCGCGCAGCCCGTTCCGGGCATGGCAGGCGTTCCTGTGGTCCATGAAGGGCCTGCGCGCCACGTGGGACGTGGAG
This sequence comes from Gammaproteobacteria bacterium, assembly GCA_031408815.1. Lineage (GTDB taxonomy): Bacteria > Pseudomonadota > Gammaproteobacteria > Xanthomonadales > Xanthomonadaceae > Arenimonas. Next base: position 9,427 of record JANNWV010000076.1, on the reverse strand, counting down.
TCGTCGTTCCGGCTCGAGGTTTATTTGTTCGTGGTTTTGGCGCCGCTGGCGATCTGGCTCGGCGAGTCGGGTATTGAGCGCGCCATCCTGATCGGCTCGATGATGATCGTGCTGGTGGTGGAGGTGCTCAACTCCGCCGTGGAGGCCGTAGTTGATCGATGGGGACCTGAACACAACGAACTGGCGGGACGGGCGAAGGACATGGGTTCAGCGGCTGTTTTCCTCTCTGACATTAATGTTTTGATTTGCTGGGGATTACTGCTCGTCCCACGGCTGGTGGGCAGCTAAATGGATTGGATGTTCTCTAGCGAAATCTGGGTTGCACTGTTCACGCTGGCCACGCTCGAAATCGTGCTGGGCGTGGACAACCTGGTCTTCATCTCGATCGCGGTCAGCAAACTGCCGCCCGAACGCCGACCCGCCGCGCGCAAATTCGGGCTGATGCTCGCTTGCGTCACGCGCATCATGCTGCTGGTTTCACTGGCCTTCCTGGCGCGAATGCAGGCGAACCTGTTTTCGCTGATGGGCCAGAACTTTTCGGTGCGCGACCTGGTGCTGATCGCTGGCGGCCTGTTCCTGCTGGTCAAGGGCACGATGGAAATCCACGACGCTGTCGAGGGCCGTGGTGAGGACGAGGACATCGACACCAAGCCATCGGCCGTGTTCGGTTACGTTATCGCGCAGATCGCGATCATCGACATCGTGTTCTCGCTCGATTCGGTCATTACCGCCGTCGGCATGGTCAGCAACGTCTGGGTGATGATTGCCGCCATCATGATCGCCGTGGGCGTGATGATTTTCGCATCCAACCCGATCGGCGACTTCATCGACCGCCACCCGACCGTGAAGATGCTGGCGCTGGCCTTCATCATCCTGGTCGGCGTCGCGCTGATCGCCGATGGCTTCGAGATCCACATCGATCGCAAGCTGCTGTACTTCGCCATGGCCTTCTCGGCGGCGGTGGAATCGCTCAATATCCTGGCCAAGCAACGCGCCAAGCGATTCGGCAACTAGGCGCGCCATGACCCTCCTGCACGACATCAATCCCGTCGCGATTCCGCTGCCGTTCTGGCCGCACGGCATCCATTGGTACGGCCTGATGTACCTGCTCGCCTTTGGCGCAGCCTGGTGGCTGGGTACGCGTCGGGTTCGCGCGGGACGCCTGCCGGGCGTGGACGAAAACGGATTCGGCGACTTGCTGTTCTACGGCATGCTGGGCGTGGTCCTGGGTGGCCGGATCGGTTACGTCTTCTTCTACGCCTTCGACCAACTGCTGGCAGACCCGATGTTCCTGCTGCGCATCAACGAAGGCGGCATGAGTTTCCACGGTGGCCTGATCGGCGTGATGGTGGCCGGCGCCTGGTGGTCGCGCGCGCGTCGCATCCATTTCTTCGACACCCTGGATTTCGTGGCGCCGCTGGTGCCGGCCGGGCTGGGCTTCGGCCGCCTGGGCAACTACATCGGCGGCGAGTTGTGGGGCAAGCCCACCAACAGCGGCTGGGGCGTCATCTTCCCGCGCAGCGACCTGGGCAGCTACAGCAATGCGTCCATGGAACAACTGCGCGAACTGCATGCCAGCGGCGCGCTGGATGTGTATGCCCGCCATCCCTCGCAGCTTTACCAGGCTTTCCTGGAGGGCCTGGTGATGTTCGTGGTGCTGTATTTCTTCTCGCGCAAGCCGCGACCGCGTTACGCGGTGTCGGGCATGTTCGCGCTGCTCTACGGCGTATTCCGCTTCGTGGTGGAATTCGTCCGGGTGCCGGATGAAAACCTGGGCTACCTCGCGTTCGGCTGGCTGACGATGGGGCAACTGCTTTCGCTTCCGTTGATCGCGATCGGACTGGGACTACTGTGGATGTCCCGGCGCGCGCCGGTGTTTGGTTCCTCGACGCCCACGACTGCCGCTTCATCCTGAGCCAGCACCGCCCGCATGCGCCAATACCTCGACCTGCTTCGCGACGCGCTTGAGAACGGCACGGAAAAATCCGACCGCACCGGTACCGGCACGCGCTCCCTGTTTGGGCGCCAGTTGCGCTTCGACCTGCGCGAGGGGTTTCCGCTCGTAACCACGAAGAAGTTGCACCTGCGATCGATCGTGCACGAGCTGTTGTGGTTCCTGCAGGGCGATACCAACATTGCCTACCTGAAGGACAACAAAGTCGGCATCTGGGACGAGTGGGCCGATGAAAACGGCGACCTCGGCCCGGTGTACGGCCGGCAGTGGCGACGCTGGGCCGGCGCGGATGGCGTGGAAGTGGACCAGATGCAGTGGGTGGTGGACGAAATCCGCCGCAATCCCGATTCGCGCAGGCTCATCGTCAACGCCTGGAACGTGGCCGAACTGCCGAAGATGGCGCTGATGCCCTGCCATGCGATGTTCCAGTTCTATGTCGCCGACGGCCGGCTGAGTTGCCAGTTGTACCAACGCTCGGCCGACATCTTCCTCGGCGTGCCCTTCAATATCGCCAGCTACGCCTTGCTCACGCACATGGTGGCGCAGGTCTGCGGACTGAAGGTCGGCGAATTCGTGCACACCTTCGGCGATGCGCACGTCTATTCCAATCATTTCGAACAGGCTCGCGAACAACTGTCTAGGACGCCAGGTCCGTTGCCGACCCTGGTGCTCGACCCGTCCGTGGACAACTTGTTCGAGTTCCGCGCTGAACACGTGCGTATCGAAGGCTACCATCCACAGGCGGCAATCAAGGCGCCTGTAGCGGTCTGACGCGGCAAACAGGGGAATCCAGATGACGATGAAACCAATGCACCTGGCTTGTGTGATGGCGGTGAGCTTGCTGGTGGGCGGCTGCTCGTGGTTTTCGCACAAGTCGGACAAAGCCGACGCCGACGCTCCCGCTGCGGCCGCTACTGAGGTCGCCGATGTCGGCAATGCCGACGCCAATGCCGAGGCTGCCCCGGCAGCGGGCGCGCCAGCGCCCGTCGCACCGCCCGCACAATCCCCCGAGGCGGCAGTGGTGGACTTCCTGACCATGCACCAGCGCCTGGGCAATAGTGGATTGCCCGACGCCGGTTCGATGAGCGCCTACAGCGCCTTCCTTTGCCCGTCGCTGACCAGCGCCTTGCGCGATGCGCGCGTGCGCCAGGAACAATTCCGCGCCAGCAATCCCGACGAAAAACCGCCGCTGGTCGAAGGCGACCTGTTCAGCAGCCTGTTCGAAGGTCCGGAAAGTTATTCGGCCGCCGAATCGAAGATCGAAGGTTCGCGCGCGCTGGTGAGGATGGACCTTCGCCACGGCGAAGGTAGCGGCGCAACCCGTTGGCAGGACACCGTGGTACTCGAACTCGATGACGGCATCTGGTGCATCAGTGATGTCGAATACGGCGGCAAGTGGCCATTCGCCAACCGCGGCCGACTCAGCGAAACGCTGAAGCAGTGATCTGCCTGGTCGCTGCGCTGGACGCTGCGCGCGGCATCGGACGCGGCAATGAAATGCCCTGGCACTTGCCCGACGACCTCAAGCGCTTCAAGGCACTGACGCTGGGCAAGCCGATCCTGATGGGTGGCAATACGGCACGCTCGTTGGGGCGCGCATTGCCCGGCCGTCGCAACCTGGTGCTGACACGCGCGGCAAAGCCGCCGTTCGAGGGCATGGAAATCGTGGCCAGCCTTGCCGATGCAATCGCCCTGGCCGATGGCGAGCCGCTGATGGTGATCGGCGGCGGCGAAATCTATGCGATGGCATTGCCGCTGGCCTCGCGGCTGTACCTGACCCACGTGGCTACCGTGGTCGAGGATGCCGATGTGCATTTTCCCGAATTCAATCCGGGCCAATGGCAGGTCGACCGGCGCGAGGCGCATGCCAGCGATTCGCGCCATGCCTTCGGTTTTGAATTCGTCGACTACTCGCGCATCGCCGACGACGCCGGCTGACATCGCGCCGCGATCAGGCGCTGCGGCGCACTTCGTTGGCGGGCACTTCGCGTCCTGCGACCTGGTGCAGGCGCAGTTCCTGGCCCAGTTCCAGCGCGGTCAGCTTGCCGCCCCAGACCGCGCCCGTGTCGATGGCGTAGATGCCCAGGCCCATGAACAAGCCAAGCGTCGACCAATGCCCGCATACGACGGGAAGTTCTCGCGGCGCGTGGCCGGGCACGTCGAACCAAGGATAGAGCCCGGGCTTCTGGGTGCCGGGGCGGCCTTTTTCCTCGAAACCGATGCGGCCGCTCGGCGTGCAGTAACGCATCCTCGTGAATACGTTGACGATCGCCCGGAAGCGATCGGGGCCGGTCAGCTTCGGGTTCCAGATCGGCTTGTCGCCGTACATGTTCTTGAGCAATTTCCGGAAACCGTCGCCGCGAAGTTGTTCTTCGGCCTCGCGCGCGCGCGCCTCGGCAATCTTGATGGTCCACTTCGGCGCAAAGCCCGCGTGCACCATCGCAAAGCCCAGCGTCCGGTCCACGTGCATCAGCTTCTGTTGCCGCAACCAGTCGACCAGGGTGTCGCGGTCGGGTGCGAACAACACACGGCGCAGGTCGGGGTTGACCCGGGCCTGGTCGACTTCGCTGCGTTGCGCGATCGCCAGCAGCGACAGGTCGTGGTTGCCAAGCACCACCGTGCTGTGGATCGACAGGGAATGCACCAGGCGCAGGGTTTCCAGCGACTGTCCGCCGCGGTTGACCAGGTCGCCGCAGAACCAGAGTCGATCGCGCGACGGGTCGAAGCGGATCTTTTCGAGCAGGCGTTGCAGCGTGTCGTGGCAGCCCTGCACGTCGCCGATGGCGTAGGTCGCCATCAGTGCAGCGTCCGTGGGATGGACAGGGTGAACGGCGCAATCGTCGCGTCAAAGTGGGTGCCGTCGTCCGCCAGCATCTGGTAGCTCCCTTCCATGGTGCCCAGTGCCGTCTCGAGCACGGCGCCCGAAGTGTATTCGAAGTCGTCCCCGGGGCGCAGCCACGGTTGTTCGCCGACCACGCCTTCGCCCCGCACTTCCTGCACCTTGCCGTTGTCGTCGGTGATCAGCCAGTGCCGGCTGATCAGGCGCGCCGGCACCTTGCCGCTGTTGTGGATGCGGATCGTGTAGGCGAACACGAAACGCCCGTCTTCGGGCGTGGATTGATCCGGGAGGAACCGGGTCTGTACCTGGACCTCGATGTCGTGCGGCGAGGGACTCATGTCGGTCATTTTACTTAAATATCCAGCGCAGCCGCAGCCGCTGCCGCGTCGCGGCCCAGGGCGTTGGACAGGCTGATGAACTGGGCGACCTCGAGTTGCTCGGCGCGCAGTTCCGGGCGAACGCCAGCGGCCACGATTTGCTCGCTGGTGCAGATAGCCTGCAAGGCGTTGCGCAGGGTCTTGCGGCGCTGGCCGAAGGCGTCGCGCACTACGCGCTCGAACAGGGCCGGGTCGTGGATGCCCACCGACTTCGGGTCGCGCGGCACCAGCCGGACGACCGAGGAGTCGACCTTCGGCGGCGGCCGGAATGCGCCGGGCGGCACGTCGAACAAGGGTTGCACGTCGCAGACGGCCTGCAGCATCACGCTCAGGCGGCCGTAGGTCTTGCTGCCGGGGCCAGCGCCCATGCGGTCCACCACTTCCTTCTGCAACATGAAATGCATGTCGATGATGGATTCGGCGTGCTCGAGCACATGGAACAGGATCGGCGTGGAAATATTGTAGGGAAGGTTTCCGACCAGGCGCAGCCGGCCTTCGCCAGCCAGCTTGCCGAAGTCCACTTTCAATACATCCTTGTGCACGATGGTCAGGTCGCCGAGACCGTGCGCGGCTTCAGACAGGGGCGTGATCAGGTCGCGATCGAATTCGATGACGGTCAGTGCGCCATGGCGCTTCAGCAGCGGGAAAGTGATCGCACCCTGGCCGGGACCGATCTCGACCAGTTGCTCGCCGGGCTTCGGATTCACCGCAAGCACGATCTTCTCGATCACATTGCGGTCGTGCAGGAAGTGCTGCCCCAACTGTTTCTTCGGTGGTTCCTTGAAGTGGCTCATGCGCTCGCACCGCGCCGCGCCAGGCGCGAGCACACGGCCACCGCCGCCATCAGGCTGGACGCATCCGCCACGCCCTTGCCGGCGATTTCCAGCGCCGTACCGTGGTCCACTGCCACGCGGGGATACGGCAGGCCGAGCGTGATGTTCACCGCGTGTTCGAAGCCGGAGTGCTTGAGCACGGGCAATCCCTGATCGTGATACATGGCGAGCACCGCATCGAAGCCGATGAGCTTCTGCGGAAGGAAGGCTGTGTCTGCGGGCAGGGGTCCGGTCAGCGCCATACCCTCGCTCCGCAACGACTGCAGCACGGGTTCGATTATTCGGATCTCTTCGTCGCCAAGCACGCCTGCTTCACCCGCATGCGGGTTCAGTCCGAGCACGGCGATGCGCGGCGACGCCAGCCCGAAGTCGCGCTTGAGCGCACCATTGAGGATGCGCAGGCAGCGTTCAATCAGTTCGGCGGTAATCGCGTCGGGCACCTGCCGCAAGGGCAGGTGGGTCGTCGCCAGCGCGACGCGCAGTGTCGGATTGGCGAGCATCATCACCACGTCGCGCCCGGCCTGCTCGGCCAGCAATTCGGTCGTTCCGGAATAGGCGATGCCGCCGGCATTGATGCTGGCCTTGTTCACCGGTCCGGTCACCAGTCCATCGAATTCACCCGCCAGGCAGCCGCGCGCGCCGCGCAGCAAGCTGTCGATGACGAAGCGGGCATTGCCCGGATCGGCCCGGCCGAATTCGGTGGGCACCGGTTGCTTGAGCGCAAGGATCGCGAGTTCGCCGGGTTGCCGCGACTGACCGGGGTCGATCAGGCGAAGCGGCAGGCCTAGCGACTCGGCTGCGAGTTGCAGGCAGTCCGGGTCGGCAATGGCGACCGGCTCGCAGTCGAGCGGCAATTGGGCGAGTCGAACACAAAGCTCGGGACCCACCCCCGCAGGCTCGCCCGCAACCAGGGCCAGCCTGGGCCACATCGGCAGATCAGGCGCCGCCGAGGCGGCTGTCGACGTAGGCTTCGGCGCGCATCTGGCGGAGGAAGCGCTCATAGGCTTCCTCGGACTTGCGCTGGCCGATGATCTCGCGCGCCTGGTTGCGACGGTTCTCTTCAGTCACGTCCTGCTCGCGCATGCCATTGCGCTTGATCAGGTGGAAACCGACGTCGCTCTGGAAGACGGGCGACATTTCGCCGTTGGCCAGTTGCTGCACCTGGCTGCCCACGGCCGAGCCCCAGGCTTCCGCAGCGAACCAGCCCATGTCGCCGCCGGCGGCGCGCGTCTGTACGTCGTCGGAAGCTTCGGTCGCGACCTTGGCAAAATCCTCGCCGGCGACGATGCGGTCGCGCAGGGCCTGTATCTTCTGGCGCGCCACTTCGGCGGGGACGAGCTCGGTAATCGCGACCAGGATGTCCTGCGCCTTGTACTGGGTGACCTTTTGCGCCTGCGGCTTGCGAACTTCGACCAGTTGCACGATCTGGAAGCCGCTGGGCCCACGCACGGGCTCGGTGATCTGGCCCGGCGTCATCGTCTTGAGCATGGTCACGTAGACCGGCGGAACGGCGTCCATGGTGCGCCAGCCGATGTCACCGCCGTCCAGCGCGTTCTGCGCGCCGGAATAACGGATGGCGGCGGAGCGGAAGTCGATCTCGCCGCGTTCGACCATCGCCTTGACCTCGTCGATCTTCTTCTTGGCGGTTTCGATCTCGCTGGGCGTTGCGCCTTCAGCCACGTTGATCTGGAGGTTGGCCAGGCGCAGTTCGTCGCCGCCAACGTCCTTGCTGGCCAGCATCTGGTCCACTTCGCCTTCGCTGACCTGCACCGAGCTTTGAACATAGCGCTGGCGAAGCCGCTGCACGGTGACTTCGTCGCGAAGATTCGCGGCGAATTCGTTGTAGTCGAGACCGTCCGCGGCGAGGCGCTGGCGCAGTTGGTCAACCGTCATCTTGTTCTGGCTGGCAACGGTGGCGATGGCTTGTTGCTGTTCCTGGTCGGAAATGCGGATGCCGGAACTCTCGGCGCGCTCGACCTGCAGGCGCATCAGGATCAGGCGCTCGAGCACCTGGCGTTCGAGCACGTCGCGCGGCGGCAATTGGCCGGGATTCTGGGACTGCAGCTGGCGGCTGATGTTGGCCACGGCCAGGTCCACTTCGCTGCGCAGGATCACGTCTTCATTGACCACGGCGGCAATGGTGTCGACCGTGCCGGTCGGCAGCGCCTGGGCGCGGGCGTCGGTGGCCGCCGACGCTGCGATCAGCGCGACGAAAAGGGCGGAAAAAATCGGTTTCATGTAATCAGGCACTCCGGGGCGCGCAAGGGCGGCGCAGGCGTTCAGCGGACATATCCAAGGATAGCATTATCGAGCAGCCGGCTCGTGTCTCGGCCGAAGCTGCCGAGGCCATTCAGCTCGATTTCCAGGTACAAGCCGATGTTCTGGCGGCTTTCGAAATTGCGGATGTATTGCCGTCCCAGCAAGCGCACGGCAACGCAGCAGCTGTTCCACTCGAAGCCGGCCAGCGCCTCGATGGTCTGGTTGTCGCGCAGCGAATAATTCCATCGGCCATACAGGTTCCAGTTCTTGTTCACTGGTATGACAAAGCTCAGGTCGGTTTGTTCCAGCGGCGGTTGGCTGAGGGACGCGCGGCGGTACCGGTAGGCCGCGTTCACGATCGTGCCCTTGTGCAGGCGCAACTGGGTGCGCACCGAGGACAGCTCGGTGTGCTGGTTGTCCGGGTTCCACTGGTGCGTGGTACCCAGGCTCCACCAGTCGCTGACGGCCAGGTCCACGGTCGCGACCCAGACGCTGCCATTGTCCGATGCCGTCTGAACGCCGGGGATCAGATTCACGAGCGGCTGGTCGAAATAGGTGATGCGACCGATGCCGACGCTCAGGCGCTCGCGCCCATCGGCAGCGCTGAGGATGCGCGTGGTCAGGGCGAGCGCCACCTGGTTGGCATCGGCCTGGCGGTCCGCGCCGCCAAAGCGGTTGTCGCGGAACAGCGAGGTCCAGCCGAAGGTCAGCTCGCGGGTGTCGAACACGGGCAAGTGGTCTTGGTCGCGGTACGGGACGCGCAGGTAGTAAAGGCGTGGCTCGAGGGTCTGGATGTAACCGCGTCCGCCCCAGTTGAAGCTGCGTTCAAAATAGGCGCCGGCATCGACGCTGGCGATCGGCAGGCTGCGGCTGGTGCTGTTCGATCCACCCGGCAGCACCAGGCTGTCGTCAAGCGAGCTGTAGCCGGTGTAACGCCATGCCAGTTGCGGAGTGATGAACCACGAGTTGCCGCCGAGCGGAAACCGCACGTAGGGCTGCAAATCGACGCGATTGCCGCCGCCGAGCGAATCATGGTCGAAGCGCACCGCTTCGAAACTCAGGCCGGCCTCGACCCAGCGCGACAGCGGCCGCAACGCCGTGGCCTGGAGCCGCGGCAGCCGGCGATAGGGCTCGGCGCCATCAGGCAGCAGCGGCGTGGCGATCT
>JANNWV010000075.1:0-4412 GCA_031408815.1 Gammaproteobacteria bacterium | reverse complement strand
AGCGAACTGATCTGGCTGCCCTTTACGCCGGGAGCAGGTTCCATCTCGAAACGCGTGATGACCGGGCCGGGGTAGGCACCGACCACGTGCGCCTCGATGCGGAAGTCCTTGAGCTTGAATTCGATCTGCCGCGACAGGGTTTCCAGGGTTTCCTCGGAATAGCCCTTGGGTTGCGGCTTGGGATCGTCGAGCAGCGACAGCGGCGGCAACGCGTTGTCGCCACCGACGTTGAACAGCGGAATCTGCTGTTCACGCTGCGCGCGCTCGCTTTTTTCGATGATGGCCTTCGCCGGCGCCTCGATCCGGACCGGCTCGCGCCTGGCGCGTTTTTCGGTGTCTATCTTGCGCACTTCCTCGCGCTCTTCGCGCAAGGTGCGGGTGCGTTGCCATTCGGCGGCTTCGAGCTTCTTCTGGGAGAAACGGGCGATGCCGGCGAGCACCATGCCGCCAATCCAGTCCATTACCGCGAACCAGCTCAGCCCTGTCGCCAGCGTTACCGACATCATGAAGACCACGAACAAGAACAGGTTTCCACCCATCGAGCCAAACACGCTGTGCATGGATTGACCGGTGGCCTGGCCGAGGATGCCGCCCGATTCAGCCGGAAGATTGGGCGCAGGTCCGCCCAGCAAGTGCAGCAGGCCGCAGGCGCTGACCAAAAAGCCCACGATCCCGATCAATCGGAGCGCAGGCCCGAAATCGACGCGCCCATCGCCGTCCGAATCGAGACCGAACAAAGCGATATGGGCGATTCCACCCAACACGAACGGCACGCTGTAAGCCACGTATCCGAAGAACCAGAACGCGAGATCGGCCATGTAGGCGCCCACCAGGCCGCCGATGTTGTTCAAGGCGCCGGCGACGCTGCCGGTGCGCGACCAGCCCGGGTCGTTGGTGGAATAGCTGGCCAGGCTGGCCAGCAGGTAGATCAACAGGGGCGCGATCGCCACCAGCGCGAGTTCCCGCCAGAGCTTCTGCCGACGATCGTCGCCGGCGCGCGCATTTTTTTCGGGAGTTCGGGCCACCGTGCGAGTCGAGCCTTGTCTGGGGGGTCGGGACGAGCAATTGCTTCGCGCTGTTATACCGTAATCGCCCTTGCCTTCACATCCCGTAGCGACGCATAGCACAGGCTTGCCGAGTTTTCGCGCCTTGATTTAGCCCCTTCGCAACCCCAAGCTTAGGCAACGCGCAAGCCTGTTCCTGCCGTCCCATTCCGGAATCCCCATGACCGCTCCCAAGCACGCCCAGTTGCTCATCCTAGGTTCAGGCCCCGCTGGCTACGCCGCCGCCGTTTACGCCGCCCGCGCCAACCTCAAGCCGGTGCTGGTGACCGGCCTCCAGCAGGGCGGCCAATTGATGACGACGACCGAAGTGGACAACTGGCCCGGCGACGCCCATGGCCTGATGGGACCGGACCTGATGTCACGGATGCAGGCGCACGCGGAACGCTTCGAAACGGAAATCATCTTCGACCATATCCACTCGGCCGACCTGTCGCGCCGTCCTTTCCAGTTGAAGGGCGACATGGGCGAATACACAGCGGACGCCCTGGTGATCACCACCGGTGCCAGCGCCAAGTACCTGGGCATCGAATCGGAGACGAAATTCATGGGCAAGGGCGTGTCCGCCTGCGCCACCTGCGACGGCTTCTTCTTCCGCGACCAGGACGTGGCGGTGATCGGCGGCGGCAATACCGCGGTCGAAGAAGCGCTGTACCTGTCCAACATCGCGCGCAAGGTCTACCTCGTGCATCGTCGCGACAAGCTGCGCGCCGAGAAGATCCTGCAGGACAAGTTGTTCGCCCGCGCCGCCGCCGGCAAGGTCGAACTGATCTGGAACCATTCAGTGGACGAAGTGCTCGGTGACGATTCAGGCGTAACCGGTATGCGCATCCGCAGCACCAGCGACGACAAGGCGCGCGAGATCGCTGTCCAGGGATTCTTCGTGGCCATCGGCCATACGCCGAACACGTCCTTGTTCGAGGGACAACTCGCGATGCGGAACGGCTACATCACCATCCGCTCCGGCCTGGACGGCAACGCTACCGCTACGTCGGTGGAAGGCGTCTTCGCCGCCGGTGACGTGGCGGACCAGGTGTATCGCCAGGCGATCACGTCGGCCGGCTTCGGCTGCATGGCCGCGCTGGATGCCGAAAAATTCCTGGATATGGAGCACTGAGGCCGACGAGACGCACGTGTCCCTGCGCCTCTTCGATTCGATCCTTGACCTGTCCGCAGCCGACTGGGATGCCTTGCATGGCGGGGACAACCCGTTTGTCCGGCACGCCTTCCTGTCGGGCCTGGAACAGCATGGCTGCCTGAAGGAGCGTTGGGGCTGGAAGCCGCGGCATGCTGCCTGGTACGACGGCGAGCGACTGCGCGCAGCGGCCCCCGCCTACCTCAAGGGCAACTCGCACGGCGAGTTCGTGTTCGACCACGCGTGGGCACACGCCTATTCACGATACGGACTGGACTATTACCCGAAGTGGCTGGTGGCGGTGCCGTACTCGCCTGTGTCCGGCCCGCGAATCCTGAGTCGGGACGAGGGCGCGCGACGCAGGCTGGTGGATGCGATGCGCCAGCACGCCGACGACGAAGCCCTGCCCTCGGTGCACGTCAATTTCCTGCCCGAATCCGAAACCACTGCATTCGACGAGGCATGGCTGGCGCGTTGCGATGTGCAGTTCCATTGGCGCAATGACGCTGGCTGGTTGGATTTCGACGAGTTCCTTGGCGCCTTCTCGAGCAAGAAGCGGAAGAACATCCGTGCCGAGCGCGAACAGGTTCGCCGCAGCGGCATCACTTTCCGCGTGGTCCATGGCGACGAGGCCAGCGATGAAGACCTGATGGCGATGCATACGTTCTATTGCATGACCCAGTCGGAGAAGGGCAACCAACCGGCGCTGACCCTCGATTTCCTTCGCCATCTTGCGCGAACGATGCCCCGCAGTCTCGTGCTGGTCCTGGCCCAGCGTGGCTCGACCACCCTTGCCGGCGCATTGCTGCTGCGCGGCGGCCAGACCCTTTACGGCCGTTACTGGGGCGCCGTCGAGACCGTACCCGGACTGCATTTCGAAACCTGCTATTACCAGGGCATCGACTACTGCCTGCGCGAAGGCCTGCGCGTGTTCGAGCCCGGCGCGCAGGGCGAGCACAAGATCGCGCGCGGCTTCCTGCCGGTGCTCACACACAGCCGACACCACCTGGCGCAACCCGCTTTCGCCGATGCGTTGCGCGACTGGTGCGAGCTCGAGCGCGCCTCCGTCTTGCGCTATCGTGACCAGGTCCTGGAGCACAGCCCCTTTCGTGAACCGCCTGCCGATCCTGCTCGATCCTGATCCGCTGGCGCCCTTTCCGCCGGCAGGACGGGCCCTGCGTGAACCCGACGGCCTGCTGGCAGTCGGCGGCGACCTCAGTCCGCAGCGCCTGTTGAACGCCTACCGCCAGGGCATCTTTCCCTGGTACTCGAGCGGCCAACCCATCCTGTGGTGGAGTCCGGACCCGCGCATGGTTTTCGATGTCGCCAGTTTCCGCCTGCCCTCCCGCTTCGCGCGATCCCTGCGCAAGGCTTCCTGGACGCTGCGCGCCGACACCTGCTTCGGGGAAGTGATCCATGCCTGCGCCCACGCGCCCCGCAGCGGCCAGGGCAATGGCACCTGGATCGTTCCGGAAATGCTTGAAGCCTATGGCGAGTTGCATCGGCTTGGACACGCTCACAGCATTGAAGTGTTCGATGGTGCGCGCCTGGTGGGGGGGATCTATGGCGTCGCCGTGGGCAGGATGTTTTGTGGCGAAAGTATGTTCAGTGCCGAGCCTGGCGGATCCAAGGTCGCGCTGGCGGGCCTGGTGGGACTGCTGAAGGGCTGGGGCTGGCCGATGATCGACGCCCAGCTGGAAAACGCCCACCTGGCCAGCCTGGGCGGACGCCTGCTGCCGCGGAGCGAGTTCCTGAACCGTCTCGCGCCGCTTCAGGCCCAGCAAGGCAAGCCCGGGCCCTGGACAACTGCATTGGGCGATCGACCCGCAAACGAGTTCAGCAAGGACTGAGCGGACCGGATTTTTGCGAAAAAATCCCGTCTGTGGCATCATTCGCGACTTGTGTGGTTGACCACATCCTGAAGCGAAGCATGTCCAAAGACGACTCCATTGAATTCGAAGGCACGATTCTCGAAACGCTGCCCAATACCGTGTTCCGGGTAAAACTCGAAAACGGCCACGTCGTCACCGCCCACATCTCCGGGCGCATGCGCAAGAATTACATCCGCATCCTGACCGGCGACAAGGTCAAGATCGAGATGACGCCCTACGACCTCACCAAGGGTCGCATCACCTACCGCATGAAGTAACGTGGGTGTGGCAGCGGCCTTTGTGGGAGCGGCCTTGGCCGCGATGAATCTCGCGATATGAAAAAGA
>JANNWV010000074.1:0-7607 GCA_031408815.1 Gammaproteobacteria bacterium | reverse complement strand
TCACGAAGCCCTGGTCTTCGACCTGCCAACGCTCGTCGGTGGTGGCGGTCTGCGTGAGGTCCAGCAGGTAGGGATTGATCGTGCCCGGCAGCATCTCGTGGCGGGTAAGGGTCACTTTGGAAACGCCCGGCGTATCGAGCGTGATGCGGCTTTCCAGTTTGCTGCCGTCAACTTTGTAGTCGAAGTCCAGCACGGTGGGGCCGGGGCTCAGGCCCATGTCTATCAGTTCGCTGCGCAACCACACGGTATCGCGCAGGCAGCCTTCCGCCTCGAACGGCGATGCCGTGTCGGTGCCGAACGGCCCCAGGTCGCCCAGGCTCGGGTCCACGCCGGCATCCGACGTGCCGCCACTCAGCGTTACGTGCAGGCGATCGGTATCAGCGACGATCTTGCCGGTGCGCACGGTCTTGAAAATCCACAGCCAACCCGGCGTCTCGACGCGGATCGTCTTGAAGGTCAGCGTGGCCGCGTCCTCCGGGCCGTAGGGCTTCAGCGAGAAGTCCTTCGCCACCAGGTTGCCACTCATGTCGAACCACGCACCCTTGTAGGTGCTGTCGGCGCCGTTGCCAAAGGCAATCAGCAAGCTGCGGCCGACCAGGAAGTTGGCCTGGTGCACCAGCAGGAAGACAAAGCCGATCAGGAAACCCAGCACCACCAATACCGCGACGGCCGTGCGTAGGGGGACGGCTTTGGGGGCGGGTTTCTTCTTCATGGTTTAGGTTTGTGATGGGGGATGGGTGAGCCTAGCATGGGGCCTCTACCGCTTGTCCCGCGCCAGAAGCCTGGCTTCCCTTGCGGCTCGCAATAGGTCCGCCATGCAGGCGGCCGGAAGCGAACCCATCTTCGGCGTCGCACCCTTCAAGCCGCCGGGTATCGGCGCCTGGTCGAACCAGTGCGGGGTGTAGTCAAGCACCACCAGGTTGAGTAGCGAAAACCGGGTCTCGCCTGCTAGTCCCGCCTTCAACAAGTGAGCCGGCTGCGAGACAAGAAGCTGACCCTTGCCAACCGGTCTCACTCGTTGCGTGGTGCCGTATGCGACGCGCAGTCGAGGAGGACTGGTTTCGTCCATCACCGAGATGACCAGCGCCGGCCGGTTCTTCATGGTCGGATCTTTCGGATTTGCGTTGGGGAAGTGGCACCAGACGATGTCGCCTGGCTCTGGCAGTGCCCCGGGAATGGTCTGCAAGGGTCAAAGCCCGGGGATCAGGGTGCGGGTAGGCTTGTAGCCGTCCTGTTTCACCTGGCCACGGATGGTCTTGATCGCCTTCATGGACAGTTCGGGTGCATCCGCCGGGTAGGCCGGGATCAACTCTTCCCGCAACTTGGCCAAGGCATACAGGGCCACTTGGGTTTCATTGAAACCAAGGATGCCGGCCAGCCGTTTTACCGTTTTCCGGGATACGGTATTGCGGGTCTCGCCGGCCTTGAAGTTCAGCAAAAGCGCGTCGGACGTGGCCATGTGCGTCACCTGACTGGATATAGAATGATTCTATACCATTGACCGACGGAATGCGCTGACCATCAGCTAACCGCAGCAGCCCAGGCATTCGTAGAAGAACTGGCTGGCATGCGGCCTCAACCTTCGAACTGTTCCACCGCCGACCAAATCAGTGATGCAGCCATTTCGCCAGTCGTTCGCGCGCCTGTTCGGTGGTGAAGTGGCGCCCGGCTTCAATGTCAGCTCGCCCGCGCCGGATTTTTTCCAGTACGTACAGGTGATACTGGATGTCCTCCAGCGTGGCATCGTCCGGCAACTTCGTGAGCAGTTGCGCAACCTCTTGCTTGGCGGTTACAGGGGGGCTCATCGTGGGCTCCAGATTGGCAAGATTGATTGTACGCGCCTCCGCTGTCGGGCGAGGCCAATCGGCGATTGTCTCCTATGGTTAACAGACCGGGCCATCGCAATTATGGTGGATCCTGCAGCCAGTTCAGACCGAAATATTTCTGCGCAGCCAGAATGGATCGCACAATGCGGTGGCCAGATGAAGCAAAGACTGACAAAGTTTGATGCAGCCGATTTCTTGAAATCGGACGCGCTTATCCAGGAGTACCTGGTGGCCGCGCTTGAAGAAAATGATCCGGCTTACTTTCAGCAGGCTTTGGGAACGGTAGCTCGCGCCCGGGGAATGCAATCGGTGGCCGAGTCTTCTGATGCGACGCGAGCGGGCTTGTACAAGGCGCTGAGCGCGCAGGGCAATCCGGAGTTCGCGACCGTGCTTCGCGTGGTCAATGCACTTGGCTATCGACTGACTGTGGCGCCCATGCGGCGCTGAGGAGTAGGTCCATGACTGTTACCCCCGCTCCACCCCCCGTCGACCTCAAAGCTGGTTGGGCCGAGACGCTTCAGGCAATGGAATCGGTATCTCGCGGCGAAGTCGTGTCGGGCGAGGCGGTCCATAAGTGGCTCCGCAGTTGGGGTGCCAGCGACGAATTGCCGGTGCCGAAGCCTGGCCAACCCGGCGTTCCCGGGATCTAGCCGCCCGGCCCAAGTCTCAAAGTTATGAAAGGAGCAGAGTTCCCCGCCATGATCACCAATCCCTCTAAACCTCTGCTGCCGGACACGAGCCCGAGCGACGCGCCGACGTCGATTGTTCGCGATTACGAGCTTGACCACGGGCCAGTATCGGACCAAACGCTGAGCGCAAAGATTGCCGATCTGTTGGCGGTGCCTGGCAGTGAAGACGTCGAGTTGGAAATCGATAGGAGACAGGAACTGCCCCGAGCGGCGGATTTTTCCTGAGGTTAGGGCGACAGCGCATAATTGACCAACGAGGTGCCCATGACAATTCAGCTTACTGCGGTTTTCCGCAAAGTTCCCGAGGGCTACATCGCTTTCGTTGAGGAGCTTCCTGGCACAACCACACAGGGCGACACGCTTGCCGAGGCACGCGCGAATCTGCACGAAGCAGTTGCACTCGTGCTTGAATCAAATCGCGCGCTCGCCGAGGAACAATTGGTCGGCGCAGACGTAATCCGAGAGCCGCTCTCCGATGGCCGCGCGGAGTTGAAGGCCATCCAGAGGAACGGGTCGTTCCGTGAGCTGGCCGGATTCCTTAAAGGAAAGACCAATGGCAAGGTGCTGTCCATAGAGGAAATCGACGACGTAATAGACGGCGAACAATCGTCCTCGACCCGTCGATAACCCCAAGCGAACGCGAGGCGGGTATGCCGCTCAGGCAGACTCGGCTGCAAGTTCGATCTTCAGACGGCACCCTAGCACCTGCGCTGCGCGGGTCAGAGTATCTAGCGTCAGGCCCGTGTCGCGCTCGTCAAGAATGCGGTCCAAATGTGAACGACTGGTGTGCATCCGTTCGGCCATCGCCTTCTTGCTCACGCCACGAAGCTTCATCGCCTGCGCCAATTGCCAGGTGATGACCCTTTTTACAGCCAGCGCGGTGCTGTCCTCCAGCAGGCCTTCGGCCGCGAGGAAATCGTCGAAATCAGAGCCGATATGCTTATTCTTCATGGTCAATATCCTTCTTTCGACGCCGAGCCAGTGCGATATCAGATTTAGGCGCCTTGTCTGACTTCTTTACGAAGCCGTGCAGCAACAGCATCTTCGCGCCTTGCGTCGTGAACAGGACACGAACTATTCCATCAGGAATATGGCTGCGGACTTCCCACAGACCAGATTCCAGTTTGCGGACCAATGGCATCCCAATTGGCCAGCCCATCTGCACAGTCTTGATGTCTTCGCCAACCACCTTTCTGATTTCAAAATCCTGTTCTCGAAGCCAGTCCCGAACGGGCTCGTGGCCCGAGGCCAGCGCATAGAACTTGACGGTGAGCACAGGGGTCACGCGTAATTGTACCTATTTAGGCACACAAAGCAATGCGGCCGAGTTCATCAGCCCGGCCAAAGCCCCCGAATCCCCGCAATCCCCTGTGCCCCATGCCTTCTCGCCGTCTCATGGTCGCTCGGATGCATCCCACCCAGCGCATAGATCGGAAAACTCACGCACTCGCGCATTTCCGCGAATCGTTTCCATCCTATCGGCGGCTGTTCGGCATGCGATGGCGTCTTTGCGACGGGACCGAGAACGGCGAAGTCCACATCAATCGCCGCGGCCTGGCGCAGTTGCGCTTCGTCGTGGCAGGACGCAGCCACGGCTTGTTCCGGAGGCAGCGGACGCTCGCTTAATGCCATCAGCTGCGCAGACTTCAGATGCACGCCGCAGCCCAATTTAGCCGCTAGCCCAACATCAGCATTGACGAGCAGCTGGGCGCCACCTTGGTCGCACAGCCGCTTCGTCTCGGCAGCCAGCGCCAGCGTTTCCGCATCAGACAGTCCTTCAATGCGGAACTGAATCCGTCGAGCGCCCGCCTTCAACGCCGCCTCGATGCGGCCCAAAAATTCTGCAGGCTTGCCAACATTCGCGGGCGTAATCAGGTATTGCGAAGGCTGGCACAGCGCCGCCACCACGGGGCGGTCAGCCGGCGGCATCGGATAGGTAGTGAGTTTTTCCAGCGGCGACCAGGCCAGCGCCTGGTTCTCCAGCCCCTTGGGCTTGCCGCTGAAGCGCGAGATGCGGAACACATCCAGCACGATGCGCTTGTCGCGGTAGGCCTGGGGCACGGCGATCAGTGCTTCCATCGCGTGGATGCGGATGCCGAGTTCTTCGTGCAGTTCGCGGTCGAGCGCCTGGAACGGCGTCTCGCCCGGCTCGACCTTGCCGCCCGGGAATTCCCAGGCGCCGGCCAGGTCACGGCCCGCGGTGCGGCGGGCCAGGAGGATTCGGCCGCGGGCGTCGGTCAGGACACCCGCAACGACGTGCACTACAGGGCTGGTTAGACCAGCTGACCGTGGCACTGCTTGTATTTCTTGCCCGAACCGCAGGGGCATGGGTCGTTGCGGCCTACTTTGGGGCCGTTGCGGACGGAACCCATCGCGGCTGAAGCCGCTCCTACATTGGCAACGTCGGCGGCTTCTTCGTCGGCGCCGAAACCGCCCATGTCCGGATGCTGGAACTGCATGCGGTTGGCCTGGGCTTCCATGCGTGCGCGGTCGGCGGCTTCCAACTCGGCCACTTCGTCTTCGTTGCGGATGCGGATGCGGGCGAGCAGCGCGGTTACTTCGCGCTTCACCTTTTCCAGTAATTCGGTAAACAGCTCGAAGCTTTCGCGCTTGTATTCCTGCTTGGGCTGCTTCTGTGCATAACCGCGCAGGTGGATGCCCTGGCGCAGGTAGTCCATGCGCGCCAGGTGTTCCTTCCAGCTCTGGTCGAGCACATTCAACATCAGGTGCTTCTCGAGCTGGCGCATGATGTCCGGCGTGACTTGCACTTCCTTGTCGCTGAAGTGCTTGCCGGCCGTTTCAACGACGTGCCGCACCAACTGCTCGTCGTCGATCTCGTGGTTGCTGGCCTCGATCACCTTGGCCGCATCCAGCGTGATGCCGAATTCGTCCTGGAACGAACGCTCCAGGCCTTCAACGTCCCACTGGGCGTCGATGGAATTCTCGGGTACGAAGCGGCGCGCGGTATCAACGATGACGTCGGCGCGGATGGCCTCGATGGCGTCCTGCACGGACTCCGATTCCAGCAGCTCGTTGCGCTGCTGGTAGATGACCTTGCGCTGGTCGTTGGCCACGTCGTCGAAATCCAGCAAATTCTTTCGGATGTCGAAGTTGTGCGATTCAACCTTGCGCTGTGCGTTCTGGATCTGCTTGGACACCATGCCACTTTCGATGACCTCGTCTTCCTTCATGCCCATCTTGCGCATGGCGTTCTTCACCCAGTCGGCGGCGAAGATGCGCATCAGGTTGTCTTCCAGCGACAGGTAGAAGCGCGATGAGCCGGCGTCGCCCTGGCGGCCGGAACGGCCACGCAGCTGGTTATCAATACGACGCGATTCGTGGCGCTCGGTGCCGACGATATGCAGGCCGCCCAGGGTCAGCACTTCATCGTGGCGCTTCTGCCACTCGGACTTGATGCGGGCCTTGTCGATATCGGTCGCGTCTTCACCCAGTTCCTGCAGCTCGGCTTCCAGCGAACCACCCAGCACGATGTCGGTACCGCGGCCTGCCATGTTGGTGGCAATGGTTATCGCCTTCGGGCGACCGGCCTGCGCGACAATCTGCGCTTCGCGTTCATGCTGCTTGGCATTCAGTACTTCGTGCGGGATGCCGGACTCGGCCAATTGCGCGGCCAGCATCTCGGACGTTTCGATGGACGTGGTGCCGACCAGTGCCGGTTGCCCACGCTCGTGGCAATCCTTGATGTCGGCGATGACGGCGTTGAACTTGGCTTCCTTGGTCAGGTACACCAGGTCGGAAAGATCCTTGCGCACCATCTCGCGGTGGGTCGGGATGACCGCCACTTCCAGGCCATAGATGGACTGGAATTCGAACGCTTCGGTATCGGCCGTACCGGTCATGCCGGACAGCTTGGAATACATGCGGAAGTAATTCTGGAACGTGATGGAAGCAAGCGTCTGGTTTTCGCGCTGGATGGACACGCCTTCCTTCGCTTCCACCGCCTGGTGCAGGCCGTCGGACCAGCGTCGGCCGGCCAGCGTACGGCCAGTGAACTCGTCAACAATGATGACGTCGCCATCGCGCACGATGTAGTCCACGTCTCGCTGGTACAGCGCATGGGCGCGCAGGCCGGCATTCAAGTGGTGCACCACGGCCAGGTTGTTGGGCGAATACAGGGTGTCTTCCTCGGCGATCATGCCGCCGTCGCGCAGCAGTTGCTCGGCATGCTCCATGCCCTGCTCGCTCAGGTGGACCTGCTTCTGCTTTTCGTCCACCCAGTAATCGCCGTCCTCGCTGTCTTCCTTTTCCTGCTTGGTCAGCAGCGGAATGATGGCGTTGACCTTGAGGTACAGGTCGGGCGATTCGTCGGCCGGCCCGGAGATGATGAGCGGCGTGCGCGCTTCGTCGATCAGGATGGAGTCCACTTCGTCAACGATGGCGTAATTGAGGCCACGCTGGAAACGGTCTTCCTTGGCCAGCGCCATGTTGTCGCGCAGGTAGTCGAAGCCGTATTCGTTGTTGGTTCCGTAGGTGATGTCGGCGCCGTACGCGCTCTTCTTGTCGCTGTGCGGCATGTTGGGATAGACCACGCCGATGGACATGCCCAGGAAGTTGTAGAGCTTTCCCATCCAAGCCGCGTCGCGGCGGGCCAGGTAATCGTTGACGGTAACCAGGTGCACGCCCTTGCCGGACAGCGCATTCAGATACACGGGCAACGTGGCCACCAGCGTCTTGCCTTCACCGGTGCGCATCTCGGCGATGCGGCCGCTGTGCAGCACCATGCCGCCGATCAGCTGGACGTCGTAGTGGCGCATGCCGAGCACGCGGCGCGAGGCTTCGCGGCAGACGGCGAAGGCTTCGGGCAGCAGCGAGTCCAGCGTGGCGCCGTCTTCGATGCGCTGCTTGAACTCGGCGGTCTTGGCCTGCAGTTCTGAATCGGAGAGTTTCTCCAGCCCCGGTTCCATCGCATTGATGCGGGCGACATTTTTCTGGAACTGGCGAAGCAGTCGTTCGTTGCGACTGCCGAAGATTCGGGTAAGCAGACTGTTGAGCATGATTGGGCCGGTAGGAGAATTGGAAACCACTGTGGGAGCGGCCTTGTGGGAGCGGCTCTGTGGGAGCGGCCTTGGCC
>JANNWV010000073.1:0-13031 GCA_031408815.1 Gammaproteobacteria bacterium | reverse complement strand
AACCACTTGCCCAAGGCCTTGAAGACCTCGCCGATCAGGTTGTCACCCGACTGGGCAAGCACCGCGAACAATCCGCCGATCACCACGATGCCGCGATTGTTGATCAAGCCCAGGCGCACGACTTCACCCACCGACAATTCCAGCAAGGTCTCCTGCGCGGCCTCGGGCGCGGCGATGTCGCGGCTCGCGCCCAGCGCGCGGATCTGGCTTTCCAGCCGATGCGCATCGTCGAGCCGCAGCACGCGCATCTGGCCTTCGGGCTTTGCCGCGCCCGCCGATTCCAGTCGTACCTCGGCAACGTTGAAAATGCGGTGCAGCAGGGTCTGGTGCACGTTGACGTTCTGGATGCGCGCGAACGGAATGTGCCGGACGCTCCGCTGCAACAGGCCGCTGCGGATGACGATGCCGTCGGTGTCGATGCGGTAGCGGTAGGTGAAGTACTGCGCCACCGACACCAGCATCAGCACACCGACGCCGATCAAGCCATACAGATCGCGATCGTCGCCCTTGCCGGTGAACAACAGGATGAGGATGGGAAGGGCGAACTGCTTGAGTTGCCCGATCAGCGTGAATAACCAGCTGAGCGGGTGCAGGCGTTTTTCAACGCCGGCTTCCATCACCCCGGCCGCCGGATCAGACGACATCGTCGTTGCGTGCCGAGGCAGGCACCAGCGCATCGCGCAAGGCCACCGCATCCGCGTCCAGGAAGCCCGGCTGGCGCAACGCGTGCAGGCGCGTGCCGGCGGTGTGCACGATCAGCGTGGCCAAACCGAAGTGGCGCTCGATCGGGCCGCGCTCAATGTCTAGGTGCTGCACGCGCGAGCGCGGCACCAGGATTTCTTTCCGCCACAGCTTGCCGCGCTTCACGTGCAGCCCGGTTTCATCGAGCTTCCAGAACGTGAACTTCCAGCTGCGGTAGCCGAGCCAGATGCCGAAGACGATGCAGGCCAGCAGCACGCCGATGACAGCCGCCACCCAGCCGAAGAAGGAAAAGACCGGCCAGGCAACCCGCAACGGAAAAGCCACCAGCACGGCTGCAGCGGCGCCCATCGCCAGGCCGCGGATCGTTCCGCCGATCATCGCCACCTGTGCCGCGTTCGCCGACAGCGCTTGCCAGCGATCGACGTGCTCGGGCAGGGCCGGCGGGACGATCGGCGCGGGCGCCTCCATGGACGGATCGGGAAGGGCGGGTTCGATCATGTCAGTAGCAGTCCGGGCGGTAGGGGTTTGTTTCGCCGGAGCCCGGCGGACGTTTGCTGAAGCGCTTGTAGGTCCACTGGTATTGGCGAAGGTCACGTCGGGCGATGGCTTCCACCTGCGCATTCATCGCGGTGGTGGCCAGTACCCGATCGTCGCTGGCGATTGTAGCCATCGCTGTCTCGATGTGGATGTCGAAGCCGCCCGGAACCGGCTCGGCGTAGGCAAACACCACGGGCGCGCCGCTGCGCGCGGCGAGTTTGGGAATCAGGCTGAGGGTCAAAGACTGGCGGCCGAAGAAAGGCGCGAACTCGCCGCCGCCGAGCTTCGGTTGCTGGTCAGGCGTGATGCCGACCGTCTCGCCGGCCTTCAGGGCGCGGAACAGCGGGCGCATCGCATTGGTTTCGGCCGGCACCAGCTGCACGTTCGGCCCGCCGCGCGCCAGGCGCAGGAAGACATCGCCGAAGCGTTTCTCCGGCACCCGGTACACTAGCGAAAACGGCCCGCGCGAGGCCATGTATTCGATCAACAGTTCCCAGTTGCCGAAATGCGGCGCCGCCAGGATCAGCCCACGGCCTTGCGCCAGTGCGTCGGCGAGCAATGATTCGCCGTGCACCTTGCGTACCAACGCCAGGTTGTCTGCGCGCGGGCGGGTCCAGATGCGGATCGTCTCCAGTGCATTGCTGCCCGTAGCACGCAGGATCCGGTCGACCTCCGTTTCGCGCTGTGCCGGCGTCCAGTCCGGCTGGATGATCTCCAGGTTGCGCCGGGCCACGCGCGAGGCGCGGCGGTCCAGCAACAGCATCACGCGGCCGGCCGAAGCGCCCAGCCTGCGTTGCGCAGGCAAAGGCAGGCGACCGACGATCCAGGCCAGCGCGTAAAGCGCTCGCCCAAGCAGTTCGTGCACGGGATTCATCCGCCTAGTCTAAGTGGCGACGGCCAGGTTTGACTCGCCCACCCCGCGCCAGCAGCATGTCCGCATGATCTCCCTCATCCAGCGCGTCACCGAGGCCGCCGTGCACGTGGGCGGCGAATGCGTCGGCCGCATCGGCCCGGGCCTGTTGGCGCTGGTGGCCGTGGAGCCGGGGGACGACGAAGCCCGGGTCCAGCGCATGGCCGAGCGCCTGCTGGGCTACCGGGTGTTCGGCGACGCCCAGGACAAGATGAACCTGTCGCTGGCCGACACCGGGGGCGGACTGCTGCTGGTCAGCCAGTTCACCCTGGCTGCTGACACCAACAAGGGCATGCGGCCCAGTTTTACCTCGGCCGCCACGCCCGAGCAGGGTCGGCTCTGGTTCGATCGTCTGCTGGCAGTTTGCAGACAGCGCCATTCCCCGGTTGAATCCGGGCACTTTGGCGCCCATATGATGGTCAGCCTGTGTAACGACGGCCCCGTCACCTTCTGGCTCCGTAGCTGATCCTTTAGCTGACTTCGCGATAAAAGCCCTTGGCAAACAATCACTTGGAATCCAAGTGCCCGGGCCTATATACTATGTGGTTCCTTTGATCCCCTCTTTCCTTCGGCAGACTCCATGGCCACAGATCGCCCGGCGCAACAGAACGAAATCAAGCTGCTGATCAGCAAGGGCCTTGAGCAAGGCTACCTGACCTATGCCGAAGTCAACGACCACCTGCCCGACGACATCGTCGACCCGGAGCAGATCGAAGACATCATCGGCATGATCAACGGCATGGGCATCGAGGTGCATGAAGTTGCGCCGGATGCCGAAACGCTGCTGCTCTCCGACGCCACGCCCACACGCACCGAAGACGACACCGTCGCCGCAGAAGAAGCTGCCGCCGCGTTGACCGCACTCGATACCGAAGGCGGCCGCACCACCGACCCCGTGCGCATGTACATGCGCGAAATGGGCACGGTCGAACTGCTGACCCGCGAAGGCGAAATCGCCATTGCCAAGCGCATCGAGGAAGGCCTGAACCAGGTCCACTCCTCGCTCGCCAGTTTCCCCTGGTCCATCCATCTGCTGGTGGAAGACTACGACCAGCACATCGAAGGCAAGAAGCGCCTGTCCGAAGTCGTTACCGGCTTCCTGGACCCGGACGCCCCGGTCGAAGAAATTCCTGAAGTCGTCATCGACGAACACATCGAGCTGGAAGTGGAAGCGGTTGAAGGGGAGGACGGCGAAGAAGCCGCCGTCGTCGATACCGGCCCGGACCCGGCCGAAGTCGCGCGGCGCATGGAAGTGCTGAAGACCATGTACGGCAAGTTCCAGAAGACCCATGCCAAGTACGGTTCGGCCGACAAGAAGACGCTGAAGGTCCGCGAGGAAATGGCGACCGAGTTCCTGCGCCTCAAGCTGCCGCTGGCCCAGATGGATTCGTTCCTGCGCAAGTTGCGCGAGGTGGTCAACTCCATCAAGGACCACGAGCGCAAGATCCTCGACATCGCTACCCGCAATGCCAAGATGCCGCGCAAGGACTTCCTGCGCGCGTGGCCGGGCAACGAAACCAATACCACCTGGGCCGACGAAGTCATCCGTCGCAAGCAGAAGTGGTCGTCGGGCGTGCGAGAGTTCAAGGACGAAATCGTTTCCGAGCAGGAAAAACTGATCGGTATCGAGAAGGCCTTGTTCCTGTCGCTGGGCGACATCAAGGAAATCAACCGCGCCATGGCCTATGGCGAAGCGAAAGCGCGCAAGGCCAAGAAGGAAATGGTCGAGGCCAACCTGCGCCTGGTCATCTCCATCGCCAAGAAATACACCAACCGCGGCCTGCAGTTCCTCGACCTGATCCAGGAAGGCAATATCGGTTTGATGAAAGCGGTCGACAAGTTCGAATACCGCCGCGGTTACAAGTTCTCGACCTACGCCACCTGGTGGATCCGCCAGGCCATCACGCGTTCCATCGCTGACCAGGCCCGCACCCTCCGCATCCCGGTGCACATGATCGAAACCATCAACAAGCTCAACCGCATCTCGCGGCAGATGCTGCAGGAAATGGGTCGCGAACCCACGCCTGAAGAACTCGCCAAGAAGATGGAGATGCCGGAAGACAAGATCCGCAAGGTGCTCAAGATCGCCAAGGAGCCCATCTCGATGGAAACTCCGATCGGTGACGATGAAGATTCGCACCTGGGCGATTTCATCGAAGATACCAATGTCGAGTCGCCGATCGAAACGGCTACCAACATCGGCCTTCGCGAAACCGTCAGCGACGTGCTGGCCGGGCTGACCCCGCGCGAAGCGAAAGTGCTGCGCATGCGCTTCGGCATCGACATGAATACCGACCACACGCTGGAAGAAGTCGGCAAGCAGTTCGACGTCACCCGCGAGCGCATCCGCCAGATCGAAGCCAAGGCCCTGCGCAAGCTGCGCCATCCGAGTCGCTCGGAAACGCTGCGGTCCTTCCTCGACCTCGAGTAAGGCTGCCGATACTGCGGATTGAAAAAGCCCCGCCCTCGCGGGGCTTTTTCTTGCGCGTCCGGAAGCACGTAAGCTGTGGCAAACCCACACAGGAGATTGACCATGTCGCAATTCCCCGTGGCTGAACGCCTGGCGATTTCTGCCGCGCTGGCCCTGGCGCTCGTACTGATCGTCCCGCGGGCGCAGGCCACCATGCCGGCATTCGTCCAGGACGTGTCACCGGAAGCCGTTGCCGCCGTGAAAGTCGTGGATGCCTTTTCCACCGCCATCAAGGCTGCCCGCATCGACAGTGCGAAGGCTTTGCTCGACCCGAAAGTGCTGGTGCTTGAAAGCGGCGGTTCTGAACGAAGCCGCGACCAATACCTGGAAGAACATGCCGTCGCGGATGCCGCCTATATGCAGGGCGCGACCCAGGATTTGCGTTATCGCAAGGCGCGCGTGGCAGGCGAGTTGGCCTGGGTGGGTACCGAGAGCATCCTTACCAGCCAGAAGAATGGCAAGCCGAGCCTGAATATGAGCACCGAAACCATGATCCTGCGCAAGACGGCCGACGGCTGGAAGATCGTTCATATCCACTGGTCGTCGCGCGCCGTTCCCTGATGCTGCGCCGCACCCATACCCGGCCGAAGCTTGCGCGCGGGTAAAAGGGGGCCTAGGGTTGGCCTCGGGCCAGTGACGAACATGTGAAACGGCT
Source organism: Gammaproteobacteria bacterium (assembly GCA_031408815.1). GTDB lineage: Bacteria > Pseudomonadota > Gammaproteobacteria > Xanthomonadales > Xanthomonadaceae > Arenimonas. The sequence goes on along the minus strand of JANNWV010000073.1, from coordinate 7,757 downwards.
GTCCCGAAGGCTTTGGATCCCCCCTTTCTTCCGAGGACTTACCCATGGTTTCGAAACGAATGTTGACCAAGGCCGCGCTCGCCATTGCCGTCGCCGCAGTTTCCGTCACTGCCTATGCCAGCCACAGCTGGAACAACTATCACTGGGCGCGCAATTCGGCGTCCTTCAATTTGCAGACGCTGGACAGTACGGTCAGTGCCGGCACCAATGCCAACTGGCCGGTATTGCTGTCAGCGGCGGCCTCGCAGTGGTCGCAGTCCAACAGTTTGAACCTGAATGTCGTGCCCTACGACAACTCAAGCAACGGCCGCAAGCGTTGCTCATCGGTCACCGGAAAGATTCGCGTGTGCAACGCGTCCTACGGACGGAATGGCTGGCTGGGCCTGGCTTCCATCAACCTCGACAGCAACGGCCATATCGTCAAGGGCACGGCCAAGATGAATGACAGCTACTCGTCGTATTGGGTCAGTGATGCCAACGAGGCGCCGCACGTGATGTGCCAGGAAGTCGGCCACACGTTTGGCCTGGGTCACACCAGTGAAGACGGCTCGTCACAGGGTACTTGCATGGACTATTCGCAAAGCCCCAACAGCACGAAGCCCAACTCGCATGACTACGCCCAACTGACAAGCATCTACAGCCATACCGACAGCTACAACAGCTACAGCACCAGCGCTGCCATCGCGCCGTCGCCCGCCCAAAACAGCATGGCCGGTGAAATCCCGTTGGGCGTGCTGGTACGCCGGGGACACTTCTCGGAAACCTATGTTGCCCCCGACGGCAAGGGCGGCCTGTGGATTACCCACTTGACCCTGGCGCCTGGTTCGGAGCATCTCGACACCCAGTAGTCCGGGTTGTCTTGCGTACGACTGAAAGCGGCCGCGAAAGCGGCCGTTTTCCTTTAGTCTGGTCATCAATCGACCGCGGCAGGAACGGCGCCATGAACGAAGCGCATCTGTTTTCAATCGGACTGGCGCTCGCTGCGATGGCAGGCGTGCGCGTCTACCTGACGGTCTTCGGCGTCGGCCTGGCCGGCCTGATGGGCTGGGTGGACTTGCCGCAGGCCCTGCAGGTAACCACGTCCTACTGGGTGCTCGGCACGTCCGGAACGCTGGCCCTAGTCGAGTTTTTCGCGGACAAGATTCCGGGCGTGGATTCCGGTTGGGACTTGTTGCATACCTTGTTGCGAATTCCGGTCGGCGCATTTCTCGCGGCCGCGACCTTGTCGCCTGATGGCGACTTGGGCATGGGCGCGCTCGCGGCGGGCGCCGGCATCGCCACTTTCACCCACGTGCTGAAAAGCGCCTCGCGCGCGCTGATCAATGGCTCGCCGGAACCGGCGTCCAACTGGACCGCGTCGCTGAGCGAAGACGCGGTGGTGCTGGGCGGATTGTCGCTAGCGTTTTCGCACCCGTGGTTGTCGCTGGCGCTTGTGCTCGGCCTGCTGATGATCGTGTTCGGCACTGTCTTCTGGTTGGCCCGAAAAGTTTTCTCGGGCCTGCGTCGCACGAACCGCTAGCCAATTATCTCGGCGCCACCGCGCCGGCAGCAGGCCAACTCGAATCGCCGACGCGCTTCAGGTTCATCTCGAAAAAGCGTTGCTCGGGCGCGCCCGGAATGACGCGGTCGCCCACTTCATGCCAATGGTCGCCATGGATGGTGGCGGTGTAGCGGATGGTCATTGGCCCGGCGGGAATTTCCCAGACGAAGCCTTCGGCCGTGGGCGCGAAAGAGTATTCGCCCGAGTTGCCCATCGCATGCGCCTGGAATCGCAACGCCTTGCGCGCCGTGTCGAAGTAGACAACGCCCAGCGCGTTGAAAGCGATGCGGCCATCGGCTTCATAGCCGCGCCCTTCGACCACCTTCACCGAGCCATCGAGGAAGGAGCCGACGCGCTCGGTCTGGGTGATCACATGCGTGCTGCCGTCGGGAAGGGTGGTGCGGGCCGATCCCCGCCATTCACCATCCATGAAGGCCAGCGGTGCGATCGCCTGCTTTTGCGCAGCCATCAATGCCGCCGGGTCGGGACGACCTTGCGCAAGCGCTGGCGCAAGGATGACGGAGGCGATTGACGCAGACAGGATGGCCGCGCCGGCAAGAAACAATTTTCGACTCATGACAGATTCCTCTATCGGATGGTGGTGCCGGGCCCTTGGCTCAGGCGCCGTTGGTGGGAGCATCGATCAGGCTGCGCAGCGCCTTCATGTGGCGGTCGAGTGCCTTGCGCCCCGATGGCGCGAGCCGATACCAGGTGACCGGCTTGCGCTCGACGAAGTCCTTGCGCACGGTTACGTAGCCATCGTCTTCAAGCCGCTTCATCTGCGCGCCCAGGTTGCCGTCGGTCAGTTCGAGCTGCTGCTTGAATCGCGCAAAGCTGATCTCGCCGTGGCGCGCCAGCAATACTGCAATCGCCAGTCGATGCCGATGTTCCAGCGTGGCGTCGAATCCCTCGAGCATGTCAGTCCATCCCGGCAGCGAACGCGCGGTTGGCGCGCTGCGTGCTGATGCCGGCCCAAGCCAGCGAAATGGCAGTCGCGATGCCGGCGTAGGTCCATGCGTGCGGCGGATTGGACACCACCAGCACCGCGTATGCGATGAACATGACCACGCCGCTCCAGAGCAGCGGACGCTCCAGGTGCACGCCGGCCAAGGTGTAAAGCAATGCGGCGATCAACATGAAGTTGTAGGCCACGTGCGCCATGTCGGCGCGGCCCACCAATGCGGGCAATGCGACGCCGACGAAGGCAACGCCGCCGACCAGCCAGTGGTAACCGTGGCGACGGCCGAGCTCAACATCGCGCATGCCGGACTTCTGGCTGTCACGATAGCCCAGGTACCCACTGAGCAAGCCGCCGCCGATGCTGGCGACCAGCCAGAACGGTGCGGCGTATTGCGGCGCCAGGTCGGGCAGTGAAAATCCAACCAGGATCAGCGCCGACCACAGGAAATAGATGGCCGGCACGCCCGGCGAGCGGTCGCGATGGCGCACTACGTTGGCAACGTATTGCAGGTCTTGCTTGATCGAATCGGACGGGGACACGGTGGGCTCCTTGGGCCGGGGTGTTGAATGGCAGAGTACTCTGTATTACAGAGTTGTCAAGCACGTTTACTGAAGTGGGCGGGGTGATGTGCCCTCTGCGTTATGATTTCGGGGCGTTCGGGCCTATAGCTCAATGGTTAGAGCAGAGGACTCATAATCCTTTGGTTCCAGGTTCGAGTCCTGGTGGGCCCACCAACCAGTCCAGTAGGACACGAACCTCAGACCAAAACCCCGGGAATGCAGGGGATTTGGCTGCAGCTCGTGTCCTGGGTTTGCTCTGCCCGAGGCACTTCTTGCCGTTTTTGGGTGAGTTTCTCAGCCCGCGAAGTGCTTGACCAAAGGTGCTGATCCGACCTTCCGCTTAGAGGCGACCAAATCGCGACCCTCAACCAACTTTGGCAGGCGGCAGGAAGCAGCGTGAGCTGCTGCATTCGGGATCTCGCTCGCTCTGAATATTCGCTGTAGCCCTCGCTAGTCACGCTATGCAAGCGTTCGACGAAGGCCTCCCAGGCGTCGTCAGCAGTTCTCAAACGCAACGATGCGCGAACTGATGCCGGCTCAAGAAATGGTTTTGGCGCGCGAGCGCTGAAGCCTACCGGGCGCCCGCCTCGACCTCGCGCCAAACCCGCAGCAAGTTGCCACCCATGATCTTCGCGATGGTCTCGGCATTGTGCCCGCGCGCGCGCAAGCCCGAGACGAGGTTGGGGTAGTCAGCGACAGTGCGCAGTCCGTCCGGCAAGTCACCGCCTACACCGTCAAAGTCCGAGCCGATGCCGACGTGGTCGGTGCCAAGCAGCTTGACGGCATAGTCGATCTGGTCGAGTACCGCATCGATAGAAGTCGGTGGAATCGGGTGCGCAAGTTTCCAGGCCGCATCAAATGCCGCCACGTCTTCGACCGGCTGGCCGGCGGCCTTCGCGCGCACGTTTCGCGCCGTCAGGGCCGACCTGGCGACGAAGAAGGCCTGCAGGTCGTCCGAGGCCTTCCTGTTGACGAACGCGATGCCGAACGGGATTTGTACTATCCCACCCTTCTTCGCGATCGCGATGGCAAGTGAGTCGCTCAGATTGCGTTCGAGGCCCGGAGTGAAGTGCCGCATGCCCGAATGACTTGCAATGACCGGAACTCGACTGACGCGGAGCACATCCAGCACGGCGTCGTCGGAAATGTGGGAAACATCGACCATGACCCCCAGCCGGTTCATTTCAGCAACGACATTCTCGCCAAACGGGCTGAGCCCGTGCCACGGGCGATTCGGGTCGTACGACGAATCGCTGACGCGGTTAGTGCGGCTGTGCGCGAGGGTGATGTAGCGCACGCCGCGGGCCTGGAACCTTGCGACCTGGCCCAGGTCGTCGCCCAGCGGGGCGCCGTTTTCCATGCCCATGGCAAGCAGGATGCGGCCGCCCGCTTGCAGTCGTGCAACATCCGACGGGGACCGGAGCAGCGCGAACTTGTCCGGGTGGCGCGCGGCCAGCGCCTCGACGCTGTCGATCTGCAGGTTCGCGACCTGACGGGCGGTTCCCGCGTCATCCTGCTCCGCCGAGGTGTAGATCGACATGAAGGCGACAGCCAGACCGCCCCGGCGTGCGCTGGCGTAATCGAATTCGCGCCCTGCCGAGGGAACGTCGAGGTCTCGCCACTCTTCGTGCAGCAATTCGGGAGCGTCGATGTGCGTGTCGACAACGGGAACCAGGGCAGGTTCGCGCACGGAATCGACGGCGTGCGCCACGCTGGAAAACGCCAAGCCCAGCACGGCAGTGCGAATTACGATTGAGCAGCGCATGGCAATCTCGAGAAGGTGGGGAAGTGGATGAACGTGAACCCGATTGCGCGCGGCGGCGGCATTTTCAACGCTTCACGGCCTTGCGGGGCCGACCTGGCTTGCGCTCAACGGAACCCAGCGCGACAACGGTCGCCGGACGCGTGCGAGCGGCGGGCTTGGACTGTTCCGCGACCTCATCGCCATGCAAATTCATGAGCGACTCCAGGAGCTGCTCGTCGGAACTCGAGCACACACCCAGCAACAGCACCTCGTCGCATCCTTCGGCCGCGATGTAGGCATGCCCCATGTTGGAGTCGATATAGACCGATTCACCCGCCTCGAGCACGATCGGATCGTAGAACTCGGTATGCACTTCGGCGCGGCCTTCCAGCACGTGGATGTACTCTTCGCCGGAATGGTGGACGAGTTCGCCGAACTCCTCGATCGATTTCACGCGTACGCGCGTCAGCACCGGAATCATGCGTTTGCGGCGGAGTTCCGGGCACAAATAGTAGTAATCGTAGTTGGGCGTGTTGACGCGCACGGCATCTTCGATGCGGCCGATGCTGCGACGCGCGGTAACCGCAGGCTCCGCCACTTCGTCCTGTTCGGCGAACAATTCCGACATGCGCAATTTGAGCCGTTGGCTCAGCTGCAGCAGTTTGTCGTAGGTCAGGGTCAGCCGATCGTGTTCCACCTTCGACAGGGTCGACAGCGGAATGCCGGAGTGCTCGCTCATCTGTTTCAGCGTCCAGCCCTTGCGTGTGCGCAGCGAGCGCAGCAGGCCACCGATGGTGGGGTGATGAGACGACATGGCTATCGGCACTCCTTGGGTAATCAACAGCACAGTCAAAGTTTCGGCTACGCAAGCATCATCGCCTGCGCGGGCGTGAAGCAGAAGAATTCCTCAGCCGACCAGTGCGCCCGCGACCGCGCGCGCAGAACTTGCCGCCCGTTGACAATTCTCCAATTGGGATCATTATGGCCGAATCAGGATGATCAGGTGTGAATTTCGCACCCCGGCAGGAAGCACCGTTGTCAACCGTCGAGCCTGCATTGCGGGCAGGAGACCCTTTCATGCGTTTGCTTGCCCCCGTAGTCGCCGGCCTCGTTGCTTTCGCCCTGTCATCCCCCCTGGGCGCCCAGGCAACGGCCACGCTGGTGCCGCCGAAGCCGCTCGTTGCGACGGCGCCCGTTGCCGGCGCGGCCGAGCCCGCCTTCAGCATTCCCGATGGCAGCCACCCGGTGACACAGGGCGATGTCGAAGCCTGGCTTGACGGCTTCATACCCTATGCCATCGGCCGCGGCTCCATTCCCGGGGCCGTGGTGGTGGTGGTGAAGGACGGCCAGATCCTCGTCCAGAAAGGGTATGGCTTCGCCGACGTGGCCAAGCGCACGCCGGTCGACCCGGCAACCACGCTGTTCCGCCCTGGCTCGGTGTCGAAGCTGGTGACCTGGACGGCGGTGATGCAACTGGTGGAGCGGGGCAAGATCGATCTTGACGCCGACATCAGCAAGTACGTTGATTTCCCGGTGCCCGGGCGCGACGGCAAACCGATGACGATGCGCCAGATCATGACCCACACCACGGGCATGGAAGAAATCGTGCGCGGCTTGATCACGTCCAAGCCGAGCGATGCGATCACGATGGAGGCCTATCTGAAGCGCTGGGTGCCCACCCGCATCTTCGCGCCGGGCTCCACGCCGGCCTACTCCAACTACGCCACGACGCTTGCCGGCTATATCGTGCAGCGCGTGTCCGGCCAATCGTTCGACGACTACGTCGAACAGCACATCTTCGCGCCGCTGGACATGAAGCATTCCAGCTTTCGGCAACCGCTACCGGCATCGCTGCTGCCGCTGGCGTCGAATGGCTACAAGGTGGGCACGGACAAGCCGGAGGGCTACGAAATCGTCAACCCGGCGCCCGCAGGCGCGCTGGCCGCATCGGGTGAAGACATGGGCCGTTTCATGATTGCCCACCTGCAGAACGGAAGCTATGGATCCAACCGCATCCTCCAAGAAGCCACGGCCAAGCAGATGCATGGCACGGCCATGACCTTCCTGCCGCCGTTGAACCGCATGCTGCTGGGTTTTTATGAAACCAATGTCAACGGCCACCGTTCGATTTCCCATGCCGGCGATACGCAATGGTTCCACAGCGACCTGAGCCTGTTCCTGGACGATGGCCTTGGCTTGTACATTTCGATGAACAGCTCGGGCAAGGAGGCTGCCGCGCAAAAGATTCGCGCCGCCTTGTTCAAGGGCTTCGCCGACCGCTACCTGCCCGGCAACATCGCCGATGGCAAAGTGGATGCCGCCACCGCCAAGCTGCACGCGCAGCAGATGGCCGGCCTGTACGAAAACAGTCGCCGCACCGAAGACAGCTTCATTTCGCTCACCAACCTGGCCGGCCAGACCAAGGTCGTGGTGACCGAGGACGGCTCGATCTCGGTGCCTGCAGTGACCGGCGTGGATGGCCTGCCGATCAAATGGCGCGAGATTGCGCCTTATGTCTGGCGCGACGTGAATGGCACCGACCGCCTGGCGGCCACGCTGGTCGACGGCCGCGTGCAGCGCTGGAGTTTCGAGCCCGTCTCTCCCTTCATGGTCTTCGAGCCCGTACCGTGGTGGAAGTCGGCGGGTTGGCTGTTGCCGGCCGTTGGCCTGGGGCTGATGGCGTTGTTGCTGACCGTGCTGGCGTGGCCCGTGTCGGCACTGGTGCGCCGCCACTACAAGGCAGCTTACCAACTCAGCGGCCGCGACGCGCGAGCGCATCGCCTGATCCGGATCACCGCGCTCGTTGTCCTCGTGGTCTTTGTCGGCGCCGTCGGCATGATGCTGGTCATGCTGAGCGACTTCGATCAGCTCTCGGCAGGCAATGACTGGATCGTGCACGCATTGCGCGTGCTGGCCCTGGTCGTGTTGCCGCTCGGCGCGGCCATCGCGTTC
>JANNWV010000072.1:0-49403 GCA_031408815.1 Gammaproteobacteria bacterium | reverse complement strand
GTGGATGCCGTCGGCAATTTCCTGCGCGTCGACCAGCCCGCCGACGCGCTGCTGCATGCCGCGGTACGCCATGTCGAACGCGACAACGGACAGCCCCTGCCCGAAGGCTACCGCTCGGAAATCCTGCCGCAGCTGCCGTACTGGATCCAGGCGGTCGGCGGCCTGCTGCACGATGGCGTGATGTTGTTTTGCGACTACGGCTATCCGCGCAGCGAGTTTTACCTGCCCGAGCGCAACGACGGCACACTCATTTGCCACTACCGCCATCACGCGCATGGCGATCCCTTCCACCTGCCCGGCCTGCAGGACCTGACGGCCTTCGTCGATTTCACCGCGCTGGCCGAGGCGGGCGTGAATGCCGGTTTCGAATTCGCCGGCTACTGCGCGCAGTCGAGCTTCCTGCTGGGCAACGGCCTGCCATCGAGTCTTGAAGAAATCGAAACCATCGACGACACCGCGACACGCTATCGGCGCCACCAGGAAATCAAGAAGCTGACGCTACCGGGCGAGATGGGCGAGCGCTTCCAGTTCATGGGTTTCCAGCGCGGCGCGGATTTCCGCGCCAGCTTTGCCATGGGCGACCTGGGCCGTCGCCTGTGAGTTTCTTGCAGGACCTGATGGGCGCACTTCGCAAATTCAAACGGCCCCGCCTTTGGCTGGGCCTCTGGGCTTTTGGTTGGCTGCTTTGTGTCGTGCTGTCGCTGATCCCTCCACCGCAACTCGGCGTGGACGTGCCCGACGGCGACAAGATCGGCCACTTCCTGGCTTATGCCCTGTTGTCGGCGTGGTCAGTGTGGATCTTCGCCTCGCGTCGCAGCCACTTGCTGTCGGCCATTGCGCTGGTGCTGCTGGGTATTGCCATGGAAATCGCGCAGGGCGCGCTGACCGATGACCGGATGATGGACGTGCGCGACGCCTGGGCCGATGCCATCGGCGTGTTGATCGGGCAGCTGTTTGCTTTCGGCCCGGCGCGGTCGTTGCTGCAAAGGTTCGAGGCGCGCTGGCTGCGATAGTGCGCCGGAGGCAGCGGCGCGCGAACTTCGTCAGGCCGAAGTCTCGGCTCGAATTATTTTCTTCTCGACGACAATCGCGGCAATCCGCGCCTTGCGCAGCGCCTCGCCTACTTCGGGACCCGACAGTTGCGTCAGGTCCAGGCTGCTGGTGGAAACGGCGCGTGCCACTGCCTGCAGGCGCAGCAGCATCGCCGCCTGCGGATACGATTCCGATTCCATTCCCAGCCGGCCACGCTTGTCCGCCTCGCAAACCAGCGCGAGCTCATCGATGCGACCGGGCTGGCGGAATCCGTCGCAACGCTGGATCAGGTCGTGCACGGTCTCGGGGCGAAGCTCGTCGAGGCGATGAATGTTCAGGTGTTCCCGGCAGCACACGACGGCCAGGTCGCGGTAGTCGGCGGGTACCTTGTAGCGTTCGCAAACCGCTTGCAGGGGTTTGAGTCCCGAATGTTCGTGGTTGATGTGGCGGGGCAATTCATCGGCGGGCGTCAGTGCCTTGCCCAGGTCATGTGTCAGCGCGGCGAAGCCGACCCGCGCATTGCCCGGCACCAGCCGCGCGGCCATGTCGCAAACCATCTGTGTATGCAGCCCCGCATCGACCTCGGGATGGAACTCCACGCGTTGCGGCACGCCGAACAACGCGTCCACCTCGGGCAGCAGGCGCGCCAACGCGCCGCAGTCGCGCAACACGCCGATGAAGGCCGACGGGCGTTCCGACGCCAGTGCGCGCTGCATCTCCTGCCACACGCGCTCGGCGACCAGATGGTCCACCTCGCCACGCTCGACCATCTCGCGCATCAACTGCATCGTTTCCGGCGCGACCGTAAATCCGAGCGAAGCAAAACGCGCCAGGAAGCGCGCACCGCGCAGGATTCGCACCGGGTCCTCGCCAAAGGCCGGAGACACATGCCGCAACACGCGCGCCTTCAAATCGGCCTGGCCGTCAAACGGATCCACCAACTCGCCCGATTCATCCTGTGCAATGGCGTTGACGGTGAAGTCGCGGCGCGCAAGATCTTCTTCCAGCGTCACCGACGCGTCGGCATGGAAGACGAAACCGCGATAGCCCGGCGCAGTCTTGCGCTCGGTGCGCGCCAATGCGTATTCCTCACCGGTGCTGGCGTGCAGGAAGACCGGGAAGTCCTTGCCGACGGGGCGAAAGCCCAGGGCCAGCATCTGTTCCGGCGTGGCGCCGACCACCACGTGGTCGCGGTCGCTGCCTTCGAGCCCGAGCAAGCGGTCCCGCACGGCGCCGCCGACCAGGTAGGTCTTCATCGAATCAGCGCATCGCCCGGTAACGGGCCAGCCGCGCCTGCTTGTCCTCGGCATGGCCGAGGATGTCGGGCAACAGGCGCGATACGTGGCCGGGCGTGATGCCCAGGCGGTGCAGGCCGTCGATCCCGCCGACGGAATCGGTCTGCAGGGACCGGAAATTATCCGAAGAGAACGGCTTGCCCGGAACGAAATCACAAGCGAGCCCCTGCACGCGGCCGATGAAATCCGGCAACGGCACGACCACGCGGAACAAGCCGAGTTGACGCGCGGTCATCTTCACGATTTCGCGCAGCGTGTAAACCTCGGGACCGTACAACTCGTAAACCTCGCCGATGGTGCTCGGCTCGTCGAGGCATTTGATGAAGGCGGCCACCACGTCGTTGAGATGCACCGGCGCGAACTTGGTATCGGCGCAGGCCAGCGGCATCACCGGCAAGGTCTTGAGCAGCGCGGCGAAGCGGCAGAACAAGCCGTCGCCGGGCCCGAAGATGACCGATGGCTCCAGGATGGTCCAGTCCAGGCTCGACGCCTTGACCGCCGCTTCTGCCTCGCCACGCGATTTCAGGTAGTGGCTTTCACCGCGCCCGGCGTTGAGCGAACTCATCTGCAGCAGGCGGCGTACGCCGATCATCTCGCAAGCGGCGATGACGTTTTGAGTGAGGGTGACGTGCACCTTGCGGAAACCGCTGCCGTCATCGCCCGATTCATTGAGGATGCCAACCAGGTTGATGACCACGTCGTTGCCGGCGATGGCGGCGCGCAGTTGCGCAGCATCGTGCACGTCCACGCGATGCAGCATCACGTCCGGCGGCAGCAGGCGATCAGAGTGCGCGGCCAGGTTGCGGCTGAGCAGTTTGACGCAATGGCCTTCCGCAGCGAGTTGCGTTATCAGCCGGCGTCCGACGAAACCGGAACCGCCCAGCACGACGATGTTCTTCTTGATCATTGGGTCTGGGCGCTCATGTTCGTACAGGCGAAGGGGCGACGCGCGCCCCGGTCGGTTGGCAACCGCCCCAGCATCCGCTCGCTGAGCGGCGTCGCATCGCCGTTCAGGCGCCAATCGTAAACCACGCTGAAGGCCAGCACCCGCGCCACGTACTCGCGGGTTTCCTTGTAGGGCATGGCTTCGATGAAAAAATCCGGCTCCAGGGCGGGCCGCGCCAGGCGCCAGCGCTCGACCGGCGCGGGACCGGCGTTGTAGGCGGCGATGGCCAGGTACGGCAATCCGCCGAAGCGATCGAGCATCTGCCGCAGGTAGGCGGTGCCCAGGCGGATATTGGTCTCCGGCTCGTAAAGGCTCTCGCCGCCCTCCCAGGCCAGGCCCAGCCGCTTGGCGGTCAATGCGCCAGTGCCGGGCAGCAGTTGCATCAGGCCGCGGGCGTCGGCCCCGGACCGCGCGCGCGGCATGAAGCTGCTCTCGGCACGCGTCTGGCCAGCCACCCAGGCGGGGTCCAGGCCGTTGGCCCGCGACTGGTCGCGAATGTCGGCAGCGTGGTGCAAGGGGAATCGCAGCGAATAGTGGCGCGTGTCCTCAGGCACCGCGCCCATGCCGAACACCGAGCGATCGAACCAGCCTTCGGCGATGGCGCGCTGCACGGCGACGCGGCGTTGTTCGTCGGTCAGCGTCTTGACCGCCGTGCTCCATTCGCGCGCAGCGGCATCGTCCCGGCCGAGGGCAAACAGGTCGAAGGCGCGCAACAGCCCGGCGTGGTTGGCCACGCTGGAAATGGTGCTTGGCGCTTTGGACGGTTCGAGCGCACACAGCGTGTAAGGCTGCTGAAGGCGGTCGGCCGCCAGCCAGCCATGGAAGCCAGCATTTTGCGCGGCCTTCTGGTAGAGCGCTTTCGACGCAGCCGATTGGCCGAGCCGTTCACGCAGGCGCGCCTCGAAATATTGCCAGCGCGAATCATTGCGCTGGGTCGCGCCCATCTTTGCGATGCCCGCCAGCGCCGCCGCGTCGTCGCCGCGACTGATGGCCTCGCGCACCCGCCACTCGTGCAGGCGGTCGTCGTAGGCGGATTCGGGAACGGCGGCCAGCCGCGCCGCAGCGCCCGGCGAGTACGAGGCCACGGTCCACAAGGCAACCTGGTAGGCGATGCGTCCGCGCTGTTCGGCGTTGATCGCGCCGTCAGGCAATCCGACCAGCAGGCCTCGCGCTTGCTCGGGATCGCGCTTGGCCAAACGCGACAGGCCGGCGGTGATGACGGCCTTCGAGCGTGATGAATCGGGCCGCGACGAGGGGATGCCGGCGCCGGGCATCGCCATGTAATCGGCATAAGACTGGGCAAGCACCGCGTCCGAAGCCAGGTCCATGCCGATGTATCGCACCAGCCCCGCCTCGCCCTGCTCTATCGCCAAGTCGATTCGGCGCCAGCGCAAGGCATCGTCGAGTTTTCCCATCGCGGCCAGTTGCGCGAGCGGGCCGTTGCAGCGATCGGGCAGGCTTTCACCCGTCAACCAGACCTCGGTGGCATCCGCGACCCACTGGGCATCGGCCGAGCCGCTTCGCGCCTGCAGGTCCGCACAACGCAGCAGGGCATCGTCGCTGCCAAGGTAGGCATTGCGAAACGACGACCAGTCCTCGCGCTTGATGGTTTCCTTCAGCCAGACCGTGCGCAACCAGCGGCCTGCAGGCGTGTCGCCCAGGCGCTCGAGCGCGGCTTGCACGACCGGGGCTGGCGCGCTGTCGATCTGCTTCGCCAGCACCGTGGCCTGCAGCCAGGGATACAGCGGATCACTGGAAAAACGCGCGGCCTGCGACAGGTCCATGCGGCCGGTGTCGGCCAGCGTGAACGCGGCGCGCAATTCCGCGCGGCGGCCGGTTTCCTGCGCGGAGGCGCAAGCCGTGCACAGCAGGGCGAGAAGCAACAATAGTCGTCGTGACATCATGGTCGAATTCTAGTCGAAGGGGAGTGCACGGCAGGTGCAGCAGCGAACAGGATTGCCCGATGCCCATTGAATGGCTGCTGTACCCGTTGCTGGGCGTTGTCGCCGGGCTGCTGGCCGGCTTGCTCGGCATTGGCGGCGGCCTGGTGCTGGTGGCGGCCCTGGTGCTCGCCCTGCCGCTGCAGGGCGTGCCTCAAGCGGCCGTGATGCATACGGCGCTGGCCACCTCGCTCGCCAGTGTGGTCATCACCGCCCTGGCGTCCACGCGTGCGCACGCGAGGCGTGGTTCAGTCCTTTGGCCCAGCGTGGCGTGGCTGGTGCCCGGCGTGCTGCTGGGCGGCTGGCTGGGCAGCGTGCTGGCGACCCAGCTGGCCGGCAACAGCCTGCGTTGGTTTGTCGTTGCTTACTGCGTGCTGGCTGCACTGCAATTGTTCTTTGAATTTCCTCGAAGCCGGCCGGCACACCCCACCCCACCGCGCGGCCCCTTGATGACCACCGCAGGCGTCGGCATCGGTGCGATCTCGGCACTGGTGGGCATCGGCGGTGGCAGCATGACGGTGCCGGTGCTGATCTGGCACGGCGTGGCGCCGGTGCGCGCCGTCGGCACGTCGAGCGCCTGCGGCATCGCGATCGGCTTGGCGGCCGCCGCCGGCTACGCCTTCAATGCCGATGTCCATGGCATGCCCGCTGCCAGCATCGGTTACGTGTTCCTGCCGGCGGCCATCGGCATCAGCCTGACTTCGGTGCTGATGGCGCCCTATGGCGCCAGCCTGGCCCACCGCGCAAGTCCGGTGATGTTGCGCCGCGTGTTTGCCGCATTCCTGATCCTGATGGCCGCGCTGCTCTCGCTGTGAAGGCTGCAGGACGTTCTGGCCTAGAATTGCGGGTATCCGAAGGCCGCGAGATCGCACCGTCCATGTCCAGTGTTCCCAACGTGGCGCCGCTGCTTCAGCAAGCAAACTCGTCCCTGCAATCGGGCGCATTGCGCAGCGCCGAGGAAACCTGCCGCGAAGTGCTGGCCCTCGACCCGCTGAACTCGCAGGCGCACCTGATGTTGGCCGGCATCGTCGGCCAGCGCGACCAGCATCGCCTGGCCTGCGACCACGCGTTGCGGGCCGCGCAAAAAATGGGCCCGCAAACGCCGCAGCACCTCGCAGCCGTCACGCTGCGCCTGATCGCCGTGGGTGAATACGAACGCGCCGTGCAGGTCATCCGCAAGATCGATCCGCAGCGCTTGCCCGTGCCGTCAGTGCTGGTGGAATTTTCCCAGCAACTGAGCCTGATGGAAGAGCACGCCGATGCGCTGCGCTACCTCGATGCCGCCATGTCCATGGGAATCCGCGCCGATTCCCTCGGTTACCTGCGCGGCAACCTGCTGAAGTTCCTGGGCCGGCTGGACGAAGCGGCGCAGGAATACGAGCGCAGCCTGGCAGTGAATCCGGACTACGCGTTCGCACATTGGGCGCTGGCCTACCTGGGCGTTCCGGGCGACACCCGTGCGCGGGCGGCACGCATCCGCAACTCGCTCGAATCCAGCGCCGCATCCAATCCCGACCTGCCCTACCTGCAGTACGCCCTGTTCAAGGAACTTGATGCCAGCGGTGATACCGATGCCGCCTGGCAGGCGCTGCAAGCAGGCGCCATCGCGCGCCGGGCGCAGATCAGTTACCACGGGGGGGAAGAGGCCGCGTTGTTCGAGCGCCTGGCGCAGGCGACCGGCCCCGGCTTCATCACGGAGGCATCGGTCGGGGCTTCAGCGAAGAATCCGATCTTCGTGCTCGGCCTGCCGCGCACGGGCACCACCTTGCTCGAACGCATCCTGGGCGGGCATCCGGAAGTGACGCTGTGCGGGGAGTTGAACGATTTCCGGATGCAGCTCAAGTGGTCCACGGACCACCATTCGCTGGGCTTCCTGGACAACATTTGCGTGGACCGGATCAACGACATCGACTATGCCGAACTGGGTTCTCGCTATCTCGGCCACGTCGCCTGGCGGGCGCCGGCTACGAATCATTTCAGCGACAAGAACCCGGGCAACTTCATGCTGGCGGGATTGATCCTCAAAGCGCTGCCGCAAGCCCGAATCGTGCACCTTCGGCGCAACCCGATGGACAGCTGCTTCTCGAACATGAAGGAACTTTTTGCCGCCAACTCGCATCCGTACAGCTATTCGTTCGAGGACCTCGCCGCGCACTACCGGAATTATTCGCGGCTGATGGCGCACTGGCATGGCATCGCGCCGGGCCGGATCCTGGATGTTAACTATGAAGACCTGGTGTCGGATCCGGATACGCAAGCGCGGCGTGTGATGGATTACTGCGGCCTGTCCTACGATGCCGCGCAGATCCGCGTGGAGTCGAATGCCGCGCCGGTGTCCACCGCCAGCAGCGCCCAGGTCAGGCAACCCATCCATACCCGCAACATCGGCGGCTGGAAGCGCTACGAATCACAACTCGCGCCGCTTAAAGCCTTGCTTGGCGACACCGCGGGCTGAACCGCGGCACGCCCATCAGCGCTTACTCGAGGGTGATGTTGACGTCACCCGAAAAACTTTCCACATTGATCTGGCCGCGACCATCGCCCAGCGTGGTGTCCAGCGACTTGCCGGGGCCGTGCTCTTCCTCGTGCACCTTGCCCGACGGGCTGTGGATGTCACCGCTGAAGGTTTCCACGTGCACGCGGGCGCCCGAATTGCGCAACAGGGCCAGGCCCACTTCGCCGCTGAGCGATTCGATGTTGATCGTGCCGCCCGGCTTGAGGCCGGCTTTCAGGTTCAGGTCGCCCGAGACGGAATTGGCGCGCAATTTACTCAGTGGCTGTGCAAACAGCGTGAGGTTACCGGACACGGTTTCCAGTTCGACTTCACCGTTCAGTCCGCCGCCCAGCTTCACGTCGCCGCTGACGCTCGACACTTCCACGCTGGCGGTGGTGATGCGCAGCGTGATGTCGCCACTGACGTTTTCAAATTTTGCCTGGCCGGGCGATGACGCCGTCACCACGATCGGCGCGCTGACGCTGGCCACGGACAACTTGCGGCCGGCCATCTGCTGCACGTCCACGTCGGCGCTGACCGACTCGATGTCCAGCGAGGCGCGCTGCGGGATGGTGACTTCCAGGACGGTCGGTTCCGTCTTGTTGCCGCTGCGGCCCCAGAGGTTCCAGCCGGTGCTGTTGTTGGGGAACTTCACCTCGATGTCGATCGAACTGGCATCGCCGTCGATCTCGAGCTTCTCGGTGCCTTTGCCCAAGCTGCCGGTCACGCGGACCTCGGGCTTGTTCCAGGTGCGCACGATGATGCTGCCCTTCACGTTGCTGATGTGCACCTGCCCGGTCGCATCGAGGGGGCGGGTTTCATTGATGGGAGTAGCGGCCAGCGCAGGAAAGGCCGCCAGCATGGCGATGAAAAAAACACTGCGAGACAACATGGTGGTTCTCCTGGGTAGTCAGCCGGTGACGGCGCGCTGGGTCAGCGCCAGCCGTCGGGAATAGGTCTTGCGCAACTGTTGCAGCAGGAACACGGACTTCGGATCGGCAGCAATCGCCCGCTTGATCTGGACCACGCGGCGGTCGAGTTCGCCGAGGCTGGGGCGCAGCTGCGGTGCAATGGTCGCGCCCTCGTACTGTTGCAGCGCCGCCTGGAATTCGTCGGTGATCGCACGCGACTCGGAAGCCACGATGCGCGCCGAAGGATCGGGGTCCGGGCTGGCGCCGACCGGCACCTGCATCTTCCAGACCAGTCCGCCCACCAGCAGAAGCGAAGCAGCGATGGCGAAGCTGGGCAACCAGCGGCGCGATACGCGGCGCACCGGCTGCTGTTCGATGGCGGCGGCGATGGCCGGCCACAGGTCGCGCGAAGGTTCCATCTCGCGCGGTAGCTGGCGCAATTGCCAACGCAGGTCAGTCTCGGTCATGGTCTTCTCCCAGTCGCTGGCGCAACAATTTGCGCGCGCGATGCAATTGAGCTTTCGAACTGCCAACGGCCATGCCGAGCTCGATGGCAATCTCTTCGTGTTTCCATCCTTCGATGTCGTGCAACACCAGCACCGCGCGCGCCCGTTCGGGCAAGGTTGCAACGGCGCGTTCAAGGTCCAGGCGCTCGCGGGTGCGAAAGCCGGCCGTATCCTGGCTGGGCATGAAGGACAGCGCCGAGTCATCGGTCTCGCTGTCTTCGGCGTTGGCACGGCTACGGATCTGCATCAGCGCCGTGTTCACCGCCAACCGGTGCAACCAGGTCGAGAAGGCGCTTTCAAAACGGAAGGCCGGCAAAGCCTGCCATGCGCGGATGAAGGCCTCCTGTACCAGGTCGTCGGCCCGTGCCGACTGGCCGCCGGCCAGGCGCCAGACCACCGCGTACACCCGCCGCTGGTGCTTGCGATACAGGGCCTCGAACGCTTTTGAGTCCCCCAGCCCGGCCGCCCGCGCCAGCGCGTGGTCGCCGTCGCTGTCGACGGTTTCGGCGGGTGCTTGATCCAAGGTCATGGCCAGGCTGAGCATAACGACTCAGATGGCGGAAGGCAGCGTAGGGTTTAAAGCGCTCGCGATTTCAGGGCCTTATCGGCTCATTCGATGCCATGCGCAGCCAGCCGGGCCCGCAAGCCCTGCAGCTGGGGCTCGTAGCGGCGCCAGGCGCCGATACCGCGCTGGTGCAGGGGTTCGCGCACCTGGGCGCTGCTGGCGGTGTTCACGGCCCGCTGGTTGCCGCCCACGTCCATGCAGCCGTCTTCCCACGGCAGGCCGCAGAAGGCGAGGATGCGTCGGCACTGGCCTTCGGGGTCGCGGGCCAGGTCCTCGTAGCGCACGTCCAGCACGAAACCCGGCGCCGCCTCGCGCCAGTGCTGCATGGTCGAACGATAACCGGCGTAGTAGTCGGCGAGCTCGTCGCTGTCGTAGCTGTAGGCGCAGGCGTTGGAGAACAGCTCTTTCAGGTTCGAGAAGCAGGTGTCCATCGGGTCGCGCTGCATGTGGATGATCCGCGCCTGCGGCAAGGCATGGCGGATGAAACCGATGTTCAGGAAATTCGAGGGCAGCTTGTCGATCAGGAACGGCAGCCCGTTTGCGCGCCAACGCACCTGTTCCAGGTAACGGCTGCCGATGGCTGCGAAGTCGAGTGCATTCGCCTGTTCGACGACGGCCGCATCCACCGGTCCGCCAAAGTGCCGGCCCACGGCCAGGCGCAATTGCGCCGGCAGGTCGTACAGCTCGCCGCCTTCGCTGACCTGGCTGTGGTTGCCGAGCATCCGCTCGAGCAAGGTGGTGCCGGAACGATGCATGCCGACAATGAAGATGGGGGTCGGGCCTGGGCCATTGCTTTCCGCATCCGGCAGCGCCGTCGCCAGCGGGAATGTTTTCCGCAAGGCCTCGAACAATCGCGATGAATCCTCCGCGGCATAGCGCAACAGCACGCGCTTTGCCTGGCAGCCGCGCACGAGCTCGTCCCACGCTAGCTGGTGCTCGCCCACCCGGTCGAGCTGGTTGAACAAGGCGAAGCGAAGGAAGGCTTCGTCCTGCGACGCGGGCGGAACGCGCGTCAGAGCCAGCCTAGCTGCCTGCGTATCGCTTTCGCTGTGCGCGCCGGCCGGCAATTTGCTCAGCGCCCAGTGCGCCTTCGCCATGCCGGGCTCCATCGCCAGGCACAGGCGCAGGTCGGCTTCGGCCTGTGCGAGCCGACCGGCATACAGATGCATCTGGCTGCGGTTGTACAGATGCGCCGGGTGCGGCCCCAGCACCACCATGGCGCGGTCGAGCAATCGCGAAGCCTCGTCCTGGTCGCCCATCATGCTCAGCATGGCGGCGACGTCGGCTTCCACGGCGGCGTTGGACAGCGGCCGATCGAGCACTCGCTTCGCAACGACGCGCATCAGGCCGCTCAGGTTGAAATACAGCAGGCGGCGCGCGAGTTCGATCAGCTCCATCGGCGTGCCGGGTCGCACTGCGGCTGCAGCGATGGTCATCGCCTGCGCCTCACGATAGCGCCCCGCCTTCAGGCGGGTGCTGATGCGGCCAAGCCAGGTGGCGAGTGGAACCTGCGTGCCGGGCGATGGCGTCATGGTTCGAGCCAGCCATCGCGCTGCAGCAGTTCAAGTAGCGGCTGCAGTTGCGCATCGTAGCGACGCCAACCATCCACGGCGCGGCGGTGGATGGGCTCGCGCACCTGCACGCTGCTGGCGGTGGTGACGCGGCCGCCGCCAGTTTCGATCTCGACGCATTCGGGCAGCCACTGCAGGCCGCAATGCGCGAACACGCGCTGGCTGGCGGCCGCTGGATCGGCAACCAGGTCTTCGTATGACACATCGAGCACGCGGCCCGGGAATTGTTCGTGCCAGTGCGACATCAGGCGCCGATAGCGGCCGTAGTGCGCCGCCAGTTCGCCGAGCTCGTAGCTGTACGGATAGGCCTCGGTGAACAATTCCTTGAGGTTGGAGAAACAGGTGTCCATCGGGTGTCGCGTCATGTGCAGGATGCGTGCCTGCGGCAAGGCGCGCGCAATCAATCCGACGTGCAGGAAATTGGGCGGCATCTTGTCGGTGAAGAAGGCCTTGCCGCGTGCGCGCCAGCTTGCGTGGCCGAGGTAGCGATCGCCCAGCAAGCCCGGCGGTTCCGACTGCGCTGCGGCCAGCACGCCTGCATCGAGGAAGGACTTGGAGAACCGGTTGGCGCACCAGCGCAGCTGCAAGGGGAAATCATCGAGCTCGCCGGCGTTTTCGACGTCGGGATGACGGCCGAGGATGCGCTCCAGCAAGGTCGTACCCGTGCGCGGCATGCCGACGATGAAGATGGGTGTCGGCCCTGCCGAAACAACCGGCGGGCTGGCATCAGGGCCTCGCACGGTGTGCAGGAATTCAAAAGCCGCGCGTTCTTCGTCCACGCGATAGTTGAGCTGCTGGCGCTTGGCGCGGCAACCGGCCTCGAGCGCGCGCCATGCTTCGTCCGTGCGACCGAGGTCATCGAGTTCCTTGAACAATGCGAAGCCCAGGTAAGCGGTGCTGGCCAGATCGGGGCCAAGCGCGAGCAAGTCCTTCAGCCGATGGACGTGATTGGCATCCGGGCTCTGCCGGCGTACGCGCGACAACGCCCAATGCGCCTGCGCGTGGCGCGGCGCCAGGGCGAGGCAGGATTCGAGCGTCTGGCCCGCCGCATCGAGCTGGCCGTCGAACAGTTGCAGCGTGGCACGCGAGTAAAGCGAAGCCGGGTCTGGGCCGCCGAGTCGTTCAAGGTCGTCAAGCAAGGTGTTGGCGAGATCGGCCTGCTCGAGTTGGCTGGCCAACTGCGCAGCCTCGAGCAAGAGTGCCCGGTCGCCTGCGGCATGGAAACCAGGATCTGCCAGGCAGTTGATCGCGGCAGCGGATTCGCCAAGGCGATGCAGCATGCCCGCCAACAGGGTCAGCAAGTACGGGTCGTCCGGTCCAATGGCGACGACGGCCATCAGCTGGGACAGCGATTCGCGATAACGGCCTTGCTGGGTAGCCAGCGTGGACAGGCGCAGGCGGGCCATCACGTGGCCGGCATCGAGGGCCACCACTGCTTCGAGGGCGGCGCGCGCCGCATCGGGATTTTTCGCGGCCAGCTGCTGCTCGGCACGTTCCCAGAGGCTTGCCAGTCGTACTGCCTGCTCGGTACCGCTCATTCCAGGTTCAATCCTCGCGTGCGAGGCAGGGATTGTCGCATCGCTTCCGGCGAAAAAAAGCGGCCGCCCGAAGGCGGCCGCTGAACAACCACAATTGAAGCGATTATCAGAACTCGTAATTGACCGAGAAGCGGACCGAACGCGGCGTCTGGAAGCCCGTGGGGGTCTTGTAGCGGTCCGGCGCCGGCTGGCCCGAACCGTTTTCACCCTGCTCGACGACGGTCGTGACAGCGTGCTCATTCAACACGTTGAACACGTCGATCTTCATCATCAGGTGGCCGTCGGCCCAGTTGGGCTTGTAGGCAACGTTCAGATCGAGGTTGCGGCTCCACTCGGTACGACCACGCGAACCACGCGGAACAACGGTAAAGCCGTTGAACGAGGCGCCTTCACCCTGTGCGGCCGGGTTCGGAAGGTTGCGCGGGTTGGTACGGCTGCTCGGCAACAGCGGGTTGAAGTTCGGGTTCGCAATGGTGAACGCCGGAACCGTCTGGCCCTGATCGCAAGAGAAGTAACCGTTGGCGTAATGCGCGGTGTTGACGCCGCCCAGGAAGCCGAAGCAGTTGACCGGACGACCCGACTGCACCAGCAGGTTCGCGCCGATGGACCACTCGTCGGTCAGCTGGTAGTTACCGAACGCCTTGAACGAATGACGACGATCGTTCGGCAGGTAGCCGAGCGAACCGATGGTCAATTCGGGGTAGTCGAAGTCTTGCGTCGTGCCGGTGTCATCCTGGCCGATATCCGACTTCACGCCACCTTCGGTGTTGCCGTAGCTCTTCGACCAGGTGTACGACGCCTGCATGAAGAACTTGTCCCAGTTGCCTTCGACGAAGAACTCGACTGCCTTGTAGGTACGGATGGCCGGCGGGCCGCCCACTTCCGCAGTCAGGGTGAAGGTTTCCAGCGAGCCGTTGCCGTCGATGTCAAGCAGGAAGGTCGCGTCTTCACCCGGGTTGTACAGGTGGCAGAACGCGAAGCCCGGGTTGTACGGGTTGAACGGGATATCGTTCTCGTACGCATAGGCATAGATCGGACGATAATCGCACTGGTCGTCGATCGCGGCCTTCAGGTCACGATAGATGCCACGCACGCCACCGCTCATGTTGTCGGTCAGCTTGGCCTGGAAGCCCAGGATGTATTCGTCCTGGTACATCGGGCTCAGGCTCTGGTCCGCGATGGTCAGCGGGTTCTTGCCGACGCCGAACTCGTTGTTCAGGTAGCGGGTGACGCAGCCGTTCGGCAGGGCGGCCGTTGCGCAGTTCGGATTGCCGGTGTTGACCAGGCCCAAGGGAGCGCCGGTGACGGGGTCGATACCGGTGAAGGAGTAGTACTCTTCAGCGAACAGCGAGGCAGACGCACCACGCACAGCCACGGTCGCGGTCAGCGGCAGCGAGTAACGACCCGCGTTACCGTAAACCTTGAAGCTGCTGTCGCCATTCACGTCCCACGAGAAGCCGAGGCGCGGACCGAACTGGTTCTTGATTTCAACGAACTGCTCGCCGGCACCGTTGACGTTCTCGAAGCTATCCCAACGCAGGCCCACATAGGCCAGGAAGTTCGGGGTGACCTGCCAGCGGTCTTCGATGTAATAGGCTTCCGAGTTGACTTCAACCGTTGCGCCGGACTGGAAGATGCGCTTGCGCACACCGTCAGGCACGCCCGCGGAGTTCTCGTAGCGCCAGATCGCGCCACCTTCGTAGGCTTCGCCGTCGACGGAGGTGAACTTGTCGGTGTCGATACCGAAGCGGATCAGGTGGTCGCCCAGCGCCCAATCGGCGTCAACGCGGAACTGGTCACGCTCGTCCTTCGAGCCCTTGGTGCCGATAACACCGATGAACCAGCAGCTCGGCGGCGGAGCGCCGAGGAGCGACTGGATGATCGGGCAACCGGCAACCGGGCCGCCAACGTTGCCGGTGTACTCGGCAACGGTGCCATTGGCGGACACACCATAGTTGGAACGGCTCGACTCGCCATGGCCATACAGGGCCGACAGGGTGAAGTTGTCGGTCAGGTAGCCGGTGTACTTCAGCGAGAAGCTTTCGCCGCCATTCTCGTTGAAAACAGTGCCGAGGTAAGCGCCGCGGATGGTCGCATCGCTGGCCGGAAGGTCAGTGGTGGACGGGGTGAGCGGCGGGTTCGGATTTCTTGGGAAGCCCAGCGTGCCGTCGCGGGTACCGTTGATCGGGCCCAGGTTGGCAGACGAGCGGGCCGGGGTCGTGTTGAAGAACACGTCCGTTTCCTGCTTGATCTTGTCCGAGAACGCGGTGAACTCGAGGATGTGGCTGTCGTTGATGTTCCAGTCCAACTTCACCAGCCAGGTCGGAACCGTCTGCGACAACGAGGTGTTGTTGGACGAGAAGATGCTGCCGAAGGTGTTGACGTCGTCGGTCTTGGCGTACTGGATCAAGGCATAACCGAACAGGCGATCCTGGATCAGGGCGCCGCTGGCCCAGATCGAGGCGCTGGTGGTGGTGCCACGCTCGTCCTTGCTGTTATCGGAAACCAGGCGCTTGCCATCCGGATAACGCGGATCGTTGTAGTACACGTCCGGGTTGGTTTCTTTCAGCGAGTCCGGCGAATAGAAGATATTCGCGCCGGCCTTGAACTCGTTGGAACCGCGCTTGGTGACCAGGTTGATCACGCCGCCGGTGGCACGACCGAACTCGGCGCCGTAGCCGCCGGTCTTGATCTGCTGCTCGGCAATGGCTTCGAACGGCACCTGGCCGAAGTCGAGGTTCTTGAACGAGTTGGAGATGTTGAAGCCGTTGACGAAGTACTGGTTCTCGGAAACAGCACCACCGCCGAAGGAAGCGAGGTTGCCGAATGCGGCATCGCCCTTCACGGTACCCGGAGCCAGCAAGGCGACCGAGGTGATGTCACGCGGAACCGGGATCTTGGCAACCTGTTCGGCGGTCAGGATCGTGGTGGACTCGACCGAGGCCACGTCGATGGCGTTGATCGCGCTGCCCTGGACGGAAACGACGCCGAGGGTGGTGGTGCCTTCGGCGGTGCCGCCGATGGTGACGTTGACGGTACGCGTCTTGCCGTCGGCAGTGACGGTGTAGTTACCGGTAGCCAACGAGCCGACGCGGTAGTTGCCGTTCGAGTCAGCGGTGACTTCACGACGGAAACCGGTCGCGGCGTTTTCAACAACGACCGTGCCGCCTGCCGCCGTGGTGCCGGCGATGGAGCCGGTGGAGTTGGACTGCGCATACACGCTGCCCGCGAAGCACATGCCGAGCGCTACGCTCAACGCGGTCCGCTTGAGACCTTTGGTGATGGACTTGGAAGCCATTTGTTAACCCTCATATAGGGACGGTGAAACGGAAAAGAGAATGTCAACGCACTCGGCATGACAGGCCGAATATAGCATGGAACGATTCTTTAACAATATAGAGCACTATCACTAATCGACCTTTCCCGGGGTCTCGATCTCCCCCTTGCCCCGGCCTGATTTTTCTATATTTGTCAGTAACTTACAACGCTGTCGCGGCCAAGCAAATGGTCTGGGCGTGGATGTCGACGATGTCCTCCACCCGGGCTGCGTAGCCGCCGGCCATGGTCACGGCCACCGGCAGCCCGTGCCTCCGACAGGCCTGGAAAACCTGCCGGTCGCGCTCGGCCAATCCGGCTTTTGTTAAGGCCAGCAGGCCCAGCCGGTCGCCCATGAAGGGGTCGGCGCCAGCCAGGTAGATGACTGCGTCAGCCGCAGAATCCCTGAAGGCGATCGGCAGGTGACGCGCGAGATTGTCCAGGTATTCCGCGTCGCCCATGCCGTTGGGCAAGGCCACGTCAAGATCGGAGTTGGGCTTGCGTGCCGGATAGTTGCGTGCGCCGTGCATCGAAAACGTATAGATGCTGTCATCGCCTGCGCACAGTTCAGCGGTGCCATTGCCCTGGTGCACATCGAGGTCGATCACCAGCAAGCGTCGGGCCAGGCCATGGTGCTGCGCGTGGCGCGCTGCGATGACAGAGTCGTTGAAGACGCAGTAGCCGCCGCCACGATCGAAGCTTGCATGGTGCGTACCGCCGGCCAGGTTCGCCGCGATGCCGCCCCCGGCAAGCGCCGACCGCAGCGCCATGATGGTTCCGCCCGACGAACGTCGCGAGCGCTCGACCATCAACGCCGACCACGGGAATCCGATGCGGCGCATTTCATCGCCGCCCGCCTGTCCGGACAGCATGCGCGAGACGTACGCGGGGCAATGCACGCGAAGCAGGTCTTCGTCGCTGGCGGCAGGGGGTTCCAGCAGTCTGATATTCCAGGCATCGGCCTGTGCAGCCACCCGCTCGTGCAGCAGGTGGTATTTCGCCATCGGAAAGCGGTGCCCCTCGGGCAGCGGCAGGGCGAACTGATGGCAATAGAATGCGTCCATCACTCGCCCGCCGGAATTGCGAACAGACTCGATAAGCCCGGGCCCGGTCAGCCCAGGCGCATCGCGATGCGGCGCTGCTCTTCCATCAATCGGGAAGGCGTGCGATCGCCGTAGCCTTCGAGGTATTCACCCACGGCCGCCATTTCCTGGCGCCAGCCTTCCTGGTCCACATGCAGCAGCTGCCGCAAGGCATCGGGGGCGATGTCCAGGCCATCGGTATTCAAGTCGGACGCACGCGGCACGTTGCCGATCGCCGTCTCCTGCGCATCGGCGCTGCCCTCGACGCGCTTGAGCATCCATTCGATCACGCGCAGGTTGTCGCCGAAACCCGGCCACATGAACTTGCCGTCGGCACCCTTGCGAAACCAATTGACGTGGAAGATCTTCGGCAGCTTGTCGCCATGGTCGCCGAACGAGAGCCAGTGGCTGAAGTAGTCGGCGAAGTTGTAGCCGGCGAAGGGCTTCATCGCCATCGGGTCTCGGCGCACGACGCCCACGGCGCCGGTTGCCGCCGCTGTCGTTTCCGATGCCATGCTGGCGCCGACCAGCACGCCATGCGCCCAGTCGCGCGCTTCGAACACCAGCGGCACCAGGGATTCGCGGCGACCACCAAAGACGATCGCCGACAGGGGAACGCCCTGGGGATCTTCGGCGCGCGGCGTGTAACTCGGGCAATGCCGGGCCGACACGGTGAAGCGCGAATTGGGATGCGCCGCCGGGCCGTTGCCCTTGACGTAGTCGCGACCCTGCCAGTCAACGGCCGGGGCGCCTTCGGACAAGCCTTCCCACCACGGCTGGTTGTCGGCGGTGACGGCGACGTTGGTGAAGATGGCGTCCTTGTGCAGCATCGCCAGCGCATTCGGGTTTGTCTTGGCGCTGGTGCCGGGCGCGACGCCGAAATAACCGGCCTCGGGATTGATCGCATAAAGGCGGCCGTCGGCGCCGGGGCGCATCCAGCAGATGTCGTCGCCGACTGTCCAGACTTTCCATCCGGCCTCGCGATAGGCTTCCGGCGGAATCAGCATGGCCAGGTTGGTCTTGCCGCAGGCGCTTGGAAAGGCTGCGGCGATGTAATGCGTTTCGCCCTTCGGGTTCTCGATGCCGACGATCAGCATGTGCTCGGCCAGCCAGCCCTCGGTGCGCGCCTGCCAGGAGGCGATGCGCAGCGCATGGCATTTCTTTCCCAGCAGCGCATTGCCGCCGTAGCCGGAGCCGTAGCTCTTGATGCTGAGCTCTTCGGGGAAATGCATGATGAAGCGACGGTCGGGGTCGAGCTCGCCGATGGAGTGCAGGCCCTTCACGAATCGGCCCTCGCGCTCGATGCGCTGCAGGGCCGCGGCGCCCATGCGCGTCATGATGCGCATGTTGGCGACCACGTACGGGCTGTCGGTGATCTCGACGCCACAGCGCGCCAGCGGCGAATCGATCGGGCCCATGCAATACGGCACCACGTACATCGTACGGCCGCGCATGCAACCGTCGTACAACGAATCCATGCGCGCGTGGCCGTCCTCCGGCGACAGCCAATGGTTGTTCGGGCCCGCATCTTCGCGGTTGGACGTGCACACAAAGGTAAGGTGTTCGACGCGCGCAACATCGGAGGGATGCGAGCGATGCAGGTAGCAGTCCGGATGGCTGGTTTCGTTGAGGGCGACTAGGTCGCCGGTTTCCTGCATCAATTCAAGCAGGCGGGAATTTTCCGCGTCGGAACCGTCGCACCATTCGATGCGACTTGGCTTGGTTAGCGCGGCGACGGAATCGATCCATCGGCTGAGTGCATCGAGATTACTGGACATGCGGGCTCCTGGCGGGGCCAAAAAAGAAATCGTGGGCGTGCCGCGCGGCGGCGCGCCGATGCGAAGATTCTAACCGCTCAGTCGGGAATCAAGGTCTTCGCGACGTGGCTTACGTAGGCTTCGAATTCGTCGTGGTGCAGGCGCGGTTGGCCGAGTTGCAGCGACAGCTGAAGGAATCCTACATAAGCGGCGTAGGCGAGGCGCGCGCGGTTCTGCGCATCCTGCCGCGGCAGCCCCGCCTGGCGGAAACTTGCGGTGAGATATTCAAGGCGCCGAAGCGATACGCGACCCAGCACGGGCTTCACCACCGGGTGGTCCAGCGCCTTCAACAATTCTGAATAGATGATGTGCGTCTTGGGCTCGTGCGCGACGATCTGGAACAATTCGCGCAGGCGCACGCGCGGGTCGGAAACCGCTTCCATCTTGCCGAATACGGTTTCCTGCTCGGTTTTTTCCCAGCGCTCCAGGGCGGCGACCAGCAGGGCCTCGCGTGAGGGGAAATGCCAATAGAAGCTGCCCTTGGTCACCCCCAGGCGGCGGGCCAGGGGTTCGACCGCCACGGCGGCCAGGCCCTGTTCGGCGATGACATCCAGGGCGGCCAGGGCCCAGTCTTCGGCGCTGAGTCGGGTTTTGTCGGATTTGGATTCGATGGCGACCATACGGTGAAGTTTAACTTCATGGCTGAATGGCTGGGACGGTTCATCATGCACCATACGTTGCGGTATTGACAGCTCGAAAAAGCCTTACCATACTTGCCCGTATGGAAATTCCGGCAAAACTGCGCAAAACCCACTTGGCCGAAGCCGTCGAATTCGCTTCCGGCGACGGGCTGCGCCTGTCCGGTTCGCGACTGTCCCTACCCGGACCGCAAGTCTCGCTGGCGCACGGCTTTGGCCAGACCCGGCACAGTTGGGCCGGCACGCAGGAACGGCTGGGCGATGCCGGCTTCGGCAGCCTGGCCTGGGATATGCGCGGCCATGGTGAATCGCAATCCAATCCCGCCAACCACTCTTATAGTGTGTCGGACTTCATTGGCGATCAACTCGCCGGAGCGCGCCAGCTGAGAGGCACAGGTGCGGGGATCGACGAGACACAGGTCGGGCAGCCGATATTGGTCGGCGCGTCGATGGGTGGCCTGACCGGCTTGCTGGCGCAGGCGTCGCACCGCCCCTTCAGTGCCCTGGTGCTGGTGGACGTGACGCCACGCTGGGAAGCGGCCGGCATGCAGCGCATCCACGCCTTCATGACCGCGCATCCGGACGGCTTCGACTCCTACGACCACGCCGCCCGCGTCATCCACGACTACCTGCCGCATCGCCGCGCCCGGAAATCCGACGAACAACTGGCGAAACTCCTGCGTTTCGATCACCAGCAGCGCCTGCGCTGGCATTGGGACCCGAGGCTGCTGTCCGAGTTCGTGGCCGACAGCCAGCACCTGCAGGAAACCATCGCCGAGGAGGCTCGCAAGATCGACGTGCCGGTGCTGTTGATCAGCGGTGGCCGCAGCGACCTGGTATCGGACGACACCGTCGCGCATTTCATCGAGCGCGTTCCCCACGCCACGCACGTCCGGCTACCGGAGGCCACGCACATGCTGGCCGGCGACGACAACGACGCTTTTACTGACGCCGTGCTCGCATTTTTGCGCGCACAATTTAAACGCCCCGCCCCTGGAGTTTCCCGATGAGCATCCTGTTGCCGTTCCTTGCCTTGCTGCTGGTGGGTGGCATCGCGGCCTACCACCGGTTCTCCCTGGCGGTCTTCACCGCGCTCGCCGCAAGCGTGCTGGTGGCGTTGGCCCTGGCCGGAAGCCATCCAATCGCCACGCTCGTCGCAGGCATCTTGCTTGCGCTGGCGACGCTTCCGATCCTGGTCACGCCGTTCCGCCAGCGCTTCGTCACCGCGCCGCTGCTCGAGTTCTACAGCAAGATCCTGCCGCCGCTTTCCGAAACTGAAAAAGTGGCGCTGGAAGCCGGCACGGTCGGCTTCGAAGGTGAACTGTTCTCCGGTCGCCCGCGCTGGGACATGCTGTTGTCGCAGCCGCGCCCACAACTGACCGCGGAAGAACAAGCCTTCATCGACGGCCCGGTGGAAGACGTCTGCCGGATGACCAACGATTGGGAAACCACCCACGTGCGCGCCGACCTGGCGCCCGAGATCTGGGACTTCCTCAAGAAGCACAAGTTCTTCGGCATGATCATCGGCAAGGACTACGGCGGTCTGGGTTTCTCCGCCTTCGCCCATTCGCGCGTCATCATGAAACTGGCCTCGGTGTCGGCCACGCTCAGTTCCACCGTCGGCGTACCCAATTCACTCGGCCCGGGTGAACTGCTGGCCCACTACGGTACTGAAGAACAAAAGAATTTCTACCTGCCGCGCCTGGCCGACGGCCGCGAGATTCCCTGCTTCGGCCTGACCGGCCCGACCGCCGGTTCCGATGCGACCTCCATCCCCGATTACGGCATCGTTTGCGAAGGTGACTGGAATGGCGCGCGCGTGGTTGGCGTACGCATGAATTTTGAAAAGCGCTACATCACGCTGGCGCCGGTCGCGACCATCATCGGCATCGCCTTCCGCTTGTATGACCCGGACGGCCTGCTCGGTGACCAGAAGGACCGCGGCATCACCCTGGCGCTGGTGCCGCGCAACACGGCCGGCATGGACATCGGCCGCCGTCATTTCCCGCTCAATTGCCCGTTCCAGAACGGGCCGATCTACGGCAAGGATGTCTTCATCCCGCTGTCGCAGCTGATCGGCGGCGAAGACTACGTCGGCCACGGCTGGCGCATGCTGGTCGAGTGCCTGTCCATCGGCCGTTCCATCACCCTGCCCTCGACCTCCAGCGGCGCATCGAAATTGGCTGCGGTGGTTACCGGCGCCTACGCACGCATCCGCAAGCAGTTCGGCCTGTCCATCGGCCGCTTCGAAGGCGTGGAAGAAGCGCTCGCGCGCATCGCCGGCAATACCTACGCGATGACCGCGCTGTCGCAAGCGACGGCCGCTGCCGTGGATCGCGGCGAAAAACCCGCCGTGCCGTCGGCGATCGCGAAATACCATTGCACCGAGATGGCGCGCGAAGTCGCGCGCGACGCGATGGACATCCATGGCGGCAAGGGCGTGATCCTGGGCCCGAAGAACTACCTCGGCCGTGGCTGGCAGGCGGCGCCGATCTCCATCACGGTGGAGGGCGCCAACATCATGACCCGCAGCCTGATGATCTTCGGCCAGGGCGCTATCCGCTGCCATCCGTGGGTGCTGAAGGAAATGCAGGCTGCGCAGAATCCCGATCCGGTGGCGCGCCTGCAGGATTTCGACACCAACCTGTTCGGCCACATCGGTTTCGCGATATCGAATGCGGTGCGCAGCTGGTTCTTCGGCATCACGACTGCGCGCATCGGCAAGGCGCCCGGCGACGACTACACCCGTCGTTACTTCCGCAAGCTCAATCGCTATTCCGCCAACCTCGCGTTGCTGGCGGACACCTCGATGCTGCTGCTCGGCGGCAAGCTGAAGTTCAAGGAAAAACTGTCCGGTCGTTTGGGCGATGTGCTGAGTCAGCTTTACCTGGCCAGCGCAATGCTCAAGCGTTATGAGGACGATGGCCGCCCGGCCACCGAACAACCGCTGCTCGCCTGGGCCTTCCACGACTCCGCGCACAAGATCGAGCTGGCGATGTCGGGCGTGTTGCGCAACTTCCCGATCCGCCCGGCCGCCTGGCTGCTGTGGTTGCTGGTGTTCCCGCTTGGCCGTCGCGCGCAGGCGCCGTCCGACCGCCTCGGTCGCCGTGCCGCGGCGCTGCTGATGGCGCCGTCCGACGCACGCGATCGCCTGGCCGACGGCGTGTTCCTGACGCCTTGCGAAAACAATCCGGCCGGTCGCATCAACGACGCGCTGGGCAAGGTCATCCTGGCCGAGCCGGTGGAGCGCAAGTTCCTGAAGGCGCTCAAGAACAGCGACATCACCGCGCTCACTTTCGCCGAACAGTTGAGCGAAGGCGTTCGCGAAGGCTGGATCACGGTCGAGGAAAAGGCGCAGCTGGAAGAATTGCGCGAACTGACCTGGGATGCCATCACGGTCGATGACTTCGACTCGGCAGACCTCGAATCGGCATCCCTGCATCGCCTGCAGCAGATGCATCGCGCCGCCTGAGGACCCGACCATGGCCAGCGTGCTTGCGATGTGGCAATCAATGAACCGGCGTCCCTTGGGCGCCTGGTTCTTCAGCAAGGCCGTGTGCTGGAAGGCGCCATACTTCGGCAGCATCTCACCGCGCTTCGTGCTGCTGGAACCGGGCCGTTGTGAAGCCATCATCCATGACCGCCGCCGCGTGCGTAACCACCTCGGCACCGTGCACGCGATCGCGCTGTGCAACCTGGCCGAGCTGACCGCCGGCGTAATGACCGACGCCAGCCTGCCCGCGGGCATGCGCTGGATTCCGAAGGGCATGACCGTGCAATACCTGAAAAAGGCCAAGGGCACCCTGCGCGGCATCGCCACGCCGGGCATCCCGCTGGTTGCAAGCGATGCAGGTTATGACTTGCCGGTAGATGTCGAAGTCGTCGATGCGGCAGGCGAGAAGGTGTTCGCCGCGCAGATCAACATGTGGCTGAGCCCCTCGCCCAGGCGCTAGGGCTTGGCTACGCCCGCCTCGCGTCGGACGGGCGGGCCCCGGCCGGTCTCGATCCGCCGCAGCTGCGCATGGAAATAAACCGCTGATTCCTCCACGTGGCCATCGGCGAATTGAATCTGGTAGGGCTTGCCGCTGATGGATGAACCTGTCGCGCAGTAACGAATGAATTCTTCAGCGGTGTGGATCCGCTTGCCGGCCCGCTTCCATTTCAGGCGCAAATGATCGGCGGCACTGGCTGAATCGTGCGCACTGCCGTTGCGGATGAACCTCAGGCCCTGCGATTTTTCCACCGTGGTGATCAGCCACTGGATCTTCTCTGCTTCCGTCAGTGCTTGCGGGCGCGCGGCCGGCGCCTGGGAGTGAACCACCGTCGGCAGCGCAAGGGCCAGCAAAAGTGCGAACAATAACCTGGTCATGCCGACGCCTCGCCGCTTGCGTGCCAGGCTTTCAGCACGGCAGCTTCCCGTTCGGGCGTGATGCCTGCCTTGGGCTTCGCGCGGCGCTCGGCAGGCAGGCCCTGCCACCAGGCCAGGGTGTCGCGCACGGTTTCATCCAGCGACCGATAGGCCAGGCCGCCGGCAACCGCACGCGCCACGCTGACGCGACCGAAGCCGGCTTCGTCGCCTTGCGCCGGAATCCAGCAGGGCATATCGGTCCAGGGCGCCACATCATTGCGCCGCAAGAAATCCGCCGGCACCCAGGTTAGCGCCGACTTCGCGGTCGTGGCGCGTTGGCAGGAGGCAAGCAGGTTTCCCATCGTGAGCATTCCCGGTTGTGCATCGGCGTTGAATACGCCCATGGTCCGGGTCTCGAGCAAATGCAGCATGAACGCGGCCAGGTCGCGGGCATCGATGAACTGCGTGGGCGCGGTCGGCGCGTCCGGCGCCAGTACTTCGCCGCCGCGTGCAACGCGCGCCGGCCAGTAGGTGAATCGATCGGAGGCATCACCGGGTCCGACGATCAGGCCCGGGCGCACGACCGTAACGCGGCCCGGCATCTGCGCTTGCGCGGCCTTCTCGCTCAGCGCCTTCAATCCGCCGTAGGTGGCGTTGCTGACAGTCTCGACCGTCGGATCGGGCAGCACGATCAGCGGCGCGTCCTCATCCATGCCGGGTGTGTCCATGGACGCATACACCGACACCGTTGAAACGATCAGGTAATGGTCCACCGCCTTGGACAACAAGCCGGCTGATCGCGTCACGTCGGAAGGCACGTAGGCCGAGGTGTCGAGCACCGCGTCCCAGTTGCGGCCGCGCAGCGCCTTCAGGTCCAGCTTGCGGTCGCCGTGCAGTTGTTCGATGTCGGGGAACAAGCCCGGATTGGTCTTGCCGCGGTTGAACAAGGTCAATACGTGGCCGCGGCTGCGCGCCGCTTCGACGAAGTGCGGGCCGAGGAAACCAGTACCACCCATGACCAGGATCTTCATCGGCTTGGTTTCGGCAGACTTCAGTCGCCCGGCCAGGCCGAGGGTGACGGCGGCGGCGACGCTGGCGCCAAGGAACTCGCGGCGATCGGCCATGGCAGGCTCCTTCAGTGAGGATCAACAGGCAGCTTGGCCTGCTCGCGCACCACGCGCCATGCGCCGAAGGTCATGGCCGCGGCGATCGCGACGCCGCCCAGGAACACGGCCTTGGTGCCGAAAACCAGCAGACCCTTGTGCACCCATGCAAACGTGAGGTCGCCGCCGCGATAGACGACCGTGTCGATGGCGGCCTTGGCCTTGTAGCGCGACTGCCGGTCGACGCGCGTGTAGATGGTTTCGCGTGCCGGCTTGCCCAGCGAAAACTCGCCGGCGCGCGTAGCGATCTGAACCACCGCCACCAGCGCGGGCAGCGGCGACAGCGACAGCATCGCGTAGCCGGCCAGTATCGCCAGCGCCGGGATCATCAGGGCCGGACCGACGCCATACGAAGTAAGGATGCGCCGGGTCAGGAAAACCTGGATGCCCAGCGTCAGGATGTTGATCCACAGGTCGAGGTTGGAATAGAACTGCGTGCGCAGCGCGTCTTCCGACAACAACTTCGCGATTTCGCGCTGCTGGTTGTACAACAGCGTACCCACGCCCACGCCGAAGAACATCAGTATCGCCAGGGCGCGCAGCAAGGGATCGCGCGCCACCAGTCGCAAACCTTCCAGGATCGGGCCGCCCATTGCATCGTCGTGGGACCGTCCGCGCAGGGCTTCGGCGCGCTTGGCATGTTCGGACAACTTCATGATGCACAGCAGGCACAGCGCCATGAAACCGATCGACACCCACATCATGTTGGCCACGCCAACCACCAGCACCATCGACTTGGTCAGCCAGGGCCCCAGCAACCCGCCCAGCGTACCGCCGGCGCCGATGTAGCCATAGACCTTGCGCGCCTCGATGTCGCTGAACACGTCGGCCATGAAGCTCCAGAACACCGACACCGCAAACAGGTTGAACACCGCCACCCAGATGAAGAACACCGCGCCGCGCCCCGGCGTCTCGCCCAGGAAGGCGAAGTAGAAACCGACCAGGCAGGCCATGAACAACAGATAGACCACCGGCAGGAAGACGCGGCGCGGAAACTTGCTGACCAGCCAGCCGTATACCGGCTGCAGGACGATCATGGCGATGAAGGTGCCGGTGAACAGCGCCTGCAGCGTGAAGTCGCCAATGGCGACGCCGCGGGCCGAGAACCAGGCGATCAAGGCTGGCGAGAACACAGCCTCCACATCGGCCGCCGCGCCCATCGCATCGCGCACCGGGCGCAGCACGTAATAGCCGGTCAGCAGGGCGAAGAAATACCCGAAGGCCCAACGCAAGGCGGGGAATTCGCGATGCAGTTCACGGAAGATGCTGAGCGAACCGCGCGCGGCGGTGAGATAGTTCATGCCAACCCCGTGGATTACGCCGCACAATAGCCAATGCCCGGCCCTACCGCCATAGCAGCCCCCGAGCAATTGCTCTAGACCCCCGGCCTAGCCTCGAAGGCCTAACAACGAGACTCTACTTTGTACGACTACATCATCGTGGGCGCCGGCTCTGCCGGATGCGTCCTGGCCAATCGCCTCAGCGCCGATCCGGACGTTCGCGTGCTGTTGCTTGAAGCCGGGCCGAGCGATTGGCATCCCTTCGTGCACATGCCCGCGGGCCTGGCGAAACTGATCGGCCAGAAGGGCGTGAACTGGGACTACAGCACCGCGCCTGAAGCCAACCTGGGCGGCCGACGATTGTGGTGGCCGCGCGGCAAGGTGCTGGGTGGTTCGAGTTCGATCAACGCGATGTGCTACATCCGCGGCAATCGCGCCGACTACGATGAATGGGACGACCTCGGCGCGACCGGCTGGTACTGGGACAACCTGTTGCCCTACTTCAAGCGGTCGGAAGGCAACGTGCGCGGCGCGAGCGCGCTGCATGGCGGCGACGGCCCACTGGGCGTTTCCGATCCGGTTTACCAGAATCCCCTGTCGCCGGTTTTCATCGAGGCCGGGCACCAGGCGGGATTGCCGCTGACCCAGGATTTCAACGGCGAATACCAGGAAGGCGTGGGCTGGTACCAGACGACCACGCGCAAGGGTTCGCGCAGCTCGGCGGCCGAGGCCTACCTCAAGCCGGTGCGCTCGCGGAAGAACCTGAAGGTGCTGACCGGCGCCCTGGCATCGCGCGTGCTGTTCGAAGGCGATCGCGCCAGCGGCGTGGCCTACTCGATTGGCGGCAAGCAGTTTGCCGAAGGCGCCAGTCGCGAAGTGTTGATCTGTGGCGGTGCATTGAATTCACCACAGCTGTTGATGCTGTCGGGCATTGGCCCGGCCGCGCATTTGCGCGAACACGGCATCGAGGTTCGCGTGGACCTGCCCGGTGTCGGCGGCAACCTGCAGGACCATCTCGACATCTGCACGATGCAGCGCTGCACGCAGCCCATCACCTACGACAAGACCAACGACGCACTGATCGCGCTCGAGTATTACCTGCTGAAGAAGGGCCCGGGCACCAGCAACATCGCCGAGACCGGCGCCTTCCTGCGCTCGCGCTTCGCCGAGGATTCGCGCCCCGATATCCAGTTCCACTTCGTGCCCGCGCAACTCGACGACCACGGCCGCAACCAGATGCCTGGCTTCGGCTATACGGTTCACGCCTGCTACCTGCGCCCGCGCAGCCGCGGCCGCGTGCACCTGGCCAGCAACAATCCCGCCGACAAGGTGGTGATTGATGCCGGCTATCTGAATGATGCCGAGGGCCACGATCAAAAAATGATGGTCGAGTGCGTGAAGCTGTCGCGGCAGATCTTCTCGCAACCCGCCTTCGCACCGTTCCGCGGCGAAGAAATCTTCCCCGGCGAATCGGTGCAGGACGACGCGGCGCTGCTTGCCTTCATCCGGCGCAAGGCCGAATCCATCTACCACCCGATCGGCACCTGCAAGATGGGCGCGCCGGACGATGCGCAGGCAGTGCTCGATCCGCAACTACGCGTGCGCGGCGTGCACGGCCTGCGCGTCGTGGATGCGTCGGTGATGCCGAAATTGATCGGCGGCAATACCAACGCGCCCACCATGATGATCGCCGAGCGCGCCGCCGACCTGATCCTTGGTCGGCCGCAGGCCTGATCCGGTTCAGGGCAGCGCGAGGTCTTCCGCAGTCAGCGGCGCCAGGCCCGTCGCGCTGAAGGCGCGCTTGCGTGGATTGATATCCACGCTTTCGGGCAAGGGCTGGCCTTCGGCCAGGTGCGCCCACATCCGGTCCATGGCACGGTAGCCGTAAGGCAGCATCGGCACGTAGCTCGCGCCCAGCACCGGCAGGCCGAGGAAGGCGTCGAAGTGTTGTGCGTTGCCGACTTTCCAATAACGTACCTTGTCGCGGCCTTGGGCGTTCGCCCATGCGGCGTAGGCGCCACCGCTGAAGGCTTCGATCACCAGCCCATCGTTGGCGCCGTGCAGGACGATTACCGGCAGGTCTGCGCGTGGCAATCCGGCCATCGTTTCGGACACCCCGGCCTGCACGTGCAATGCCGCCGCATCCTTGCCTTCCCACAGCGCGCGCAGGCACTGCAGCCCCGCGAATGCCGGATCGGCGCCGCTGGCTTTCGAATCAACGATGCCGATGCCGCTGCCCGGCGGGATGCCGGACGAATCACTCCACCAGGCCGCCTGTTCCGCGGCCGTGGGCGCGTGCGCCGCGCCTTTGGCGTCGATGGCCTGGAACTGGAAGCCGCAGGGCATCGCGCTGGCCGGCGTGCGCGAATAGGCCGATGCATAGGTCACCGCCACGGCTCGCCACAAATCGAAAGCGGTGCTGACGGACCCGGCGGAGATCGCATCATCGGTCCAGCCGCGGCTATTGAGGAAAGCGCGAGCCTGTTCCGCCTGTTGCTCCGGCGTGTCGGCCGATAGCAGCCCTGCGCTGCGCAAAGAGGCGCAACGCGTGGCCCCCGCTGCAGACTTGACGCCGCCGGCGCGTGCAAACGCGGTCGTGTCGAAGGCGGCCGCATTCAGCGCGCACGGCTCGTACAGCGCCGCTTCGGTCGTGTAGTCGTAGAGCGTGCGACCGCCCTGCGCCGGCTGGATATTGGGCGAGATGGCTACCACGCCATCGAGCCAGCCGCCGGGATATTCTGCTGCGCGCAACACGGCACCCGCGCCGTTGGAAACGCCGAGCGCAATCACGCGGGTGTTTTCATCGGTGAAGGGCTTGGCATCCGGATAGCGGGTGCCGAGCACACGCAAGGCGAATTCAGCCGCCTGGCGCACATGCCGCCCCCAATCGGCTTCGGGGTTGTCACCGGAATTCGCATGCTTGGTCGCGATGGGCGAGTTCGATCCACCCGGCGCGGCGGATACAGAAAATTCGAGGTCATCACCGGCAGTACCGCGTGTCCCATCCAGGCGAGTGCCCGAGTTGGTCTGTGAATCCACGAAGCCGGTGCCTGTGCCCTTGTCGGTGTATGCGACCGCGCAACCATGCGACAGGCCCCAGCTTCCGGCAAGCGCAATGGCGCCATAGACGCCGCGTGATCCGGACGATGCTGTCACCACGACACAGCGTTTTTCCAGGTCGAAGGAATCGGGCAATTGCAGCATCAAGCGATGTGGTTGTTTCGCGCCGGGTAGTTTGGCGAAGGCGTGGAACTCGCGACCCGGCACCGGCGCCAGCGATCCGTACCACTGGCCGTAGCCGCCACCGGGCGCGAGGTCGGCAATGGCACGCCAGTTGGTCCAGATGGCGCGTTGGCGAAGCTCCGCGGCGGTGGGCGCGGACGCATCCGCGAAGGCCGGCGGCAACGGACTCATCAATCCGGCTGCGCCGAGTCCGGCCGTCAGCAGGTCATCGTTGCCTGCGTGCACCTGCGAGACGATGGCGGAGGCAAGGAAATCGCGCTGGGCCGGCTGTGTCGGCTGGCTGGCGCAGGCCGACAGCGCGAGGGCGGCTGCCAACGGCAGGACGGGGGCAAAGCGCTTCGTGGTCATGGCCGCACCTTAGCAATCACGCCCGGGCGCCGCATCGTACCTTTGTACGAGGCCGGCCCGGCCCGTCGCCTGTTACCTTGGCTACTGAATCTCCATCACCCCACTTTCGCGAGAATCCAATGCAAGACCGCTTCCTTGGCGAGCGCACCGCGCTGGTGACCGGCGCCACTTCCGGCATCGGCCTGGCGATTGCGCAAGCACTCGCCGCCGCGGGCGCGCGGGTCGCGATCAGCGGGCTCGGCAACGACCAGCAAATCAGCGAAGCATTGGCCAGCATCGATGCCGCCGGCGCCAACGGATCGAGACATTTCCCCGCCGACCTGCGCGACGCCGCCGCCCTCGAGGCGATGATGTCGTCGTGCGCGTCATGGAGCCAGCCGGACATCCTGGTCAACTGCGCAGGCATCCAGCACACCGCATCGCTGGAACAGATGCCGGCCGCCACCTGGGACGCGGTGCTGGCCATCAACCTCAGCGCGGCCTTCCACACCATGCGCCTCGCGCTGCCCGCGATGGCGGCCAGCGGTTTCGGCCGCGTCATCAACATCGCCTCGGTGCACGGCCTGGTCGCGTCGGTGAACAAGACGCCCTACGTGGCGAGCAAGTTCGGCCTGGTCGGACTGAGCAAGGGCGTCGCTTTGGAATATGCCGGCCAGGGCTCGCGCGCCAGCGGTGGCGTCACCGTCAACTGCGTCTGCCCCGGCTGGGTGGAGACACCGCTGATCGAACCGCAGGTTGAAGCGCGGCAGTCAGCCGTGGGCGGCAGCCGCGACGACGGCGTGCGTGCGCTGCTGGCGGAAAAACAACCGAGCGGGCGCATGTCCCTGCCTGCCGAGATTGCGGAACTGGTGGTCTGGCTTTGCCGACCCGCCGCACACAATCTGACCGGCGCCGCGATTCCGGTCGATGGCGGCTGGACAGCGCAATAGCCACTAGACTCGACGCATGACCCGCCTGCTGATCGCCGATGACCACCCGCTGTATCGACTGGCGTTGACCCAGGCCGTGCGCGGCATCCTGCCGGACGTGCTGATCAGCGAAGCCGACGATTTGCAAGCCGCGTTGGCCGCACTCAACGCCAATCCCGACACGGACCTGGTATTGCTCGATCTGCACATGCCGGGCAGCCACGGCCTGGTCGGACTGGCCTCGCTGCGCGCAGAACATCCCGGCGTCGCGGTGGTGATGATTTCCGCACACGACGATCCGGTGACGATCCGGCGCGCGCTTGCCTACGGCGCCACCGGCTACCTGACCAAGCGTGCCGACCTGCAGGCGCTGCAGACAGGATTGCGCGCCGTGCTCGACTGCGAGGAATGGCTGCCGCCGACCTTGCGCGATGCGGTCGTCGCAACCCCGGCCACGCCGCAGGATCGCGAAGTCGCCGCCAAGTTGGCCGCGCTCAGCCCGCAGCAGTTCAAGGTGCTGACGCGCGTCGCCGACGGTCGCTTGAACAAGCAGATCGCCGACGAACTCGGCATCCAGGAACGCACGGTGAAGGCGCACATGAGCGCCATCTTCGAACGGCTGGGCGTCAGCAACCGCACCCAGGCTGGCGTGTTGCTTCGCTCGCTGGAACTATCGGACCCAAGCCGGTCGGCCGTGGACGGATTGTCCGAATGAATTACGCGTTCGCGCGCGCCGCCAGGAAACGCGCCATCACCGACTTCAGCGCAAGCGGCTTCAGCGGTTTGTAAAGCAGCTGGCAACCGGCCAGCAACACGTCGCGACGCACGTCCTCGCCATGGTCGGCGGTGATGATCACGCAGGGGCGTTCGGGCATCAGTGAAGAAAGTTGCTCGCGCAGTTGCAGGCCGGTTCGTCCGCCATCCAGGTGATAGTCGAGCAGCAGCATGTCGGGCAGGCGTTCCGCCACGCAGCGTTCAGCCTCGCTCGCATCTCGCGCGGCCAGTACTTCGCACTGCCAGCCAGTCAGCAAGGCCTGCATTGCGCGCAGCACTTCCACGTCGTTGTCCACCACCAGCACGCAACCCTGCGCCGCCGGCGGCGAGGCGCGCGTGGGTGAACGGATTGGCTGCTTACGCGCCGAAGTCATCGGCAACTGGATGCCGAACATCGATCCCTGGCCCGGCACCGAGCGCAGGTAGATCCGATGGTCGAGCAGGCGGTTGATGCGTTCGGCAATAGCCAGGCCAAGGCCGAGACCCTGGCCGCCCCGATCGAGCCGGCGAAATTCCTCGAAGATCAGCTGCTGGTCGGCTTCCGCGATGCCCGGGCCGGTATCCCACACTTCCACCGACAGCATCGAGCCGTGGCGGCGGCAGCCCAGGAGGATTCGGCCGGCGTTGGTATAGCGCACTGCATTGGCCAGGAAATTCTGCAGCACCCGGCGCAACAACTGCGGATCGCTGCGCACCCAGGCGCGTGACGGCACGTAATCGAGCTGCAGGTGCTTTTGCCGCGCCAGCACGCCGAACTCGGTGGCCAGGTGTTGCAGCACGTCGTCGATGCAGAAGGCGCGCACGTTGGCGGCCATGCCGCCCGCATCAAGTCGCGAGATATCCAGCAGTCCCGCGAGCAAACTCTCCGCCGATCCCAACGCGCCGTCGATGTTGACCACCGCCTCGCGATACTGCGGATGCTCGAGCTGCTGGCTGAGCGCATGGGTGAACAGGTGTGCCGCGTTCAGCGGTTGCGCGAGATCGTGGCTGACTGCGGCGAGGAAGCGAGTCTTGGCGCGATTGGCGCGCTCCGCCTCGCCCTTGGCGCCCTCCAGTTCGGCGGTGCGCGCGACCACGCGTTGTTCCAGCGTTTCGGCGATGCCCTTGAGTTCCGATTCGGTGCGACGGAACGCAGTAACGTCGGTGAAGGTCGCGACGAAGCCGCCGCCCGGCATGGGATTACCGCGGATCTCGACCACGCCTTCGCCGAAGCGGCGCTCGGCAACGTAGGGCGTGCCCGCGCGCATATGGGCGATGCGCTTTTCAACTTCCGGAGTGATGCGCCGGGCTTCGTCGGGATTCGCGGCAAGGTTGTGGGCGAGCAATTCGGCCACCGGCACGCCCACCTGCAACAGGGTCGTCGGGTAGTCGAACAATTCCGCGTAGCGCCGGTTCCATGCCACCAGGCGAAGGTCGGAGTCGACCACGCTGATGCCCTGGCTCATGTTCTCGAGTGCCGCTTCCAGCACCCGCTGGTTGAAACGCAGGGCTTGCGATGCTTCACCGACAATCGTGGCCACGGTGTCGAGGTCGCGGCCTTGCTCGCGACGCGCGGCGTCCAGCAACAAGCGCGCCGAGGCCGCGCCGAGCACGGCCGCGAGTTCGCGTTCGATGCCCAGCTCAACCGCCGTCGGCACGGCACTCGCATCGCCCGACTCGGCGAGCATCGTGCGCACGCGGTCTTCGGGCAGGAAGCGCGCCGCAATTTCCTGCAGGCGCTCGCGGGTCAATCCGGTGAGGGTCGCAACTGTCGGCGCAGCGCCACGCCGCGACGCATCGAGCCAAGTCACCAGCGTACCCGCGATCAGGCTCAGCGTAACTGCGCGTGCCAGGCGGCTCCAGTCTTCCAGGCCCAACAAGCGGTCGGGCGCGATCCATGAAAAACCCAGCGGGCCTTCGCGTAACCACGGGCCTGCCACGCCGAATCCTTCTGCCAGCGCCGGCACCAGCAGCACCCAGCACCAGACGATGACGGCAACACCCAATCCAAGAATTACCGAGCGCGGCGGCGTCGTCGGACGCCAGACCGCGAACGCGACGGCCGGCGCCAGCGTCGCCAATCCCGAAAATGACAAGGCGCCGATATCCGCAAGCGCATCGTTGCCGGCGATGGCGCGGCTGTAACCCCAG
Organism: Gammaproteobacteria bacterium; assembly: GCA_031408815.1. Taxonomy (GTDB): domain Bacteria; phylum Pseudomonadota; class Gammaproteobacteria; order Xanthomonadales; family Xanthomonadaceae; genus Arenimonas. The sequence continues at coordinate 15,559 of JANNWV010000072.1, read as the reverse complement.
GCCAGCAAGACCACGGCCAGGATGCCTACGCGTCGCTGCATCAGCACCGCGCCGCGAAGATCGCTTCCTTCGCCGCCCTGTGCGGAGGCAGCCCAAGGTCCGCGCACCAGCAGCGGCGTCAGCCAGTGGTTGCCGATCATCACGCTCAAGGCCAGCGTCGCCAGTATCACCATGCCCGTGGCGGCGCTCAGGCCGCCCAGGAATGCCACCAGCGCCAGACCCTGGTTGCCCTGCGACAAGGGCAAGGCCAATACGTAAAGATCGGAGGGAACTCCCAATGGCGCCAGCAAGGCATCGCCGGCGCGGGCCAACGGAAGGATCGGCAAGGCGATCAACAACATGTACAACGGGAACATCCAGCGCGCCGTGCGCAGATGGCTTTCCTCGCGGCATTCCACCACGCCCACGTGGAACTGGTGCGGCAAGGTCAGCATCGCCAGCGCACCGAGCAGGATCAAGGTCGGAAATCCACTCGCGCCATCGACCACTGCCGGCGCCGTGGACGCAGGCAATTCCGGACCGAACCAGACAAAGGCGCCCAGCGCGAGCATCGCGCCCAGCTTCAACAAGGACTCGACCGCCATCGCCATCACCAGGCCGCGGTTGTGTTCGGCCAGCGACGCGCGTCGCGTGCCGAACAACATCGCGAACAAGGCCATCGCCAATGCCACGTACAACGCACTGTCCTGCCACGGCAGGGGTGCCGCCGGATTGGTGTTGGTAAGCAGGCCGTAACTCATCGTCACGGCCTTCAACTGCAGCGCGATGTAGGGAAGGATGCCGAGCACGGCAACGAAGGTGATGACTGCCGCCAGCGGCGAGCTCTTGCCCAGTCGCGTCGCCACCAGGTCGGCCAGCGACGTGGAATTCTGTTCGCGTGCGATGCGGTGCAGTCGCTGCAGGAAACTGAATCCGAAGGCATACAACAGGATCGTGCCGATGAAGGTCGGCGGAATCGGCCAGCCCGATCGTTGCGCCTGCGTCACCGTGCCGTAAAAGGTCCACGACGTGCAGTACACGGCCAGCGACAGGCTGTACACATACGGCCAGTAAGGGCCCATCAGGCGCGGCCGGCGTTCGGCCCAGATGGCGGCGCCGAACAACAGGCCCAGCCAGAGCAGCGCGGCGACCAGGATGATGGGGCTACTTAGCATCGATGAACCAGCAGGAGACCATGGGCAGGATAGCGCAGGCAGAGAGGGCCCCAAGCAAAACGGGCCGCTTGCGCGACCCGTCCTGCTTCAACATGCCATCACGGCCGAGTGCGTCGTGATCAGAACTCGTAGCGCGCCGACAGGCTCCACTGGCGCGGATTGCCGTAGAAGCCAGTGCGCACGCCCAGCGACGGGATCACGTAACCGGTGGTCAGGAATTCCTTGTCGTTGAGGTTGCTACCCTGCAGCGAGAAGGTCCAGGCGCCGCCCGTCTTGTAGATGGCGCCGGCGCTGACCAGCCCGTAGCCGTCCTGGTGGATGGGTGCAACCACTGCGTTGGTCACCGGGTCGCGGGTGACTTCGGTGGTCGCCGTGACTTCACTCTGGTAGCTGTAGCCAACGCGCATGCTCAACTCGCCGCCCTCGCCGACCGGCGTGCGGTATTCGACGTTTATCGCACCTGACAGGTCGGGCGCGTTGGTGAATTCCTGCTGGTCGGCGATGTTGAAGCCCTTGAACAGGTACTCGTCGTACTTCGCGTCCAGGGTGGCGACGTTACCGCTGATGTACCAGTTTTCGGTCGGACGGTACTGCAGCTCCATCTCCACGCCCTTCACCGTGCCCTTGCCGGCGTTGGTGAAGTCACCGCAGAAGGTGGTGACGTTGTTCACCACGCAACTGGTGAATACCGACAGCTGGATGTCCTTGTACTTGTTGTGGAAGTAGGCAAGGTTGAGGAACATGCGCTGGTCGAGGAAGGCCATCTTGCTGCCGATTTCGAGGCTGTCCACCTGTTCATCGTCGTAGGGCAGCTGCGAGTTCGGCAACACGCTGGCGCGGATGTTGTAGCCGCCGGACTTGAAGCCACGCGACCACAATCCGTACACCAGCACATCGTCTGTCACCTTGTAGTCGAGCGATACCTTTGGCGACAGGTTGGTGAAGGTGATGGTCTTGTCGAAGCCCACGGTAAGGGTAGGTACCGAGAAGGTGTTATTGGCGAAGCTCTGATTCTTGACGATGCCGTTCTTTTCTTCCTGCGTCCAGCGCGCGCCGCCGCTCAAGCTGAGCTTGTCGGTGAAGGCATAGCTCCAGTCGCCGTAAACAGCAATGGCCTTGGTGTAGACGATGCCATTGGTGGTGCCGTACTGGCCGCCAAAACCGGCGCCCGGCGGATTCGGGAAGAACGGCGGGATGTCGGCGCCGCGCAGGAAGATGTTCCTGACCAGGCCGCCGGCCTCGCCCTTGAACCAGTACACGCCCAATACGCCGCGCGCCTTGCCACCGCCGTCATAGGCGGCCTGGAATTCCTGGCTGAGCTGCTTGTCGTGGTAGCCGGCATGCACGTCGGCCAGCTGGGCCGGCAGGGTGTCGAAGTCGATCGAGGTTTCGGTGTCGGACTTGCGATAGGCGCTGATGGATTTCAGCGACCAGCTGTCGTCGGGCCGGTAGTTCATGACGAAGGACGCACCGCCGGCAGTGGTCGAGTTGTCCGGATAGAAGCCGCTGCGCACGTCGTATCGGTCTGCCAGGGGTGGGCTGTTGGGCACTGCCGGGTCGAAGCGGTTGGCTGCCAGCATCTGCGCGCCACGTACGCCGGAGGTGTCGGAGGTGTAGTCAAGCTCGAACTTGGCGTCGAACTTGTCGCCATCGGGAAACATGCCCAGCGTGAAGCGCAAGGCCTTGGTGTTCTTGTCGCTGACATCCACGCCGGTGTTGATGTTTTCACCGAAGCCGCCACGGGTCAGGCTGGCTGCGGCAAGCCGCATGCGCACGTTGCCGCCCAGGGATCCACCAACGGCGGCCTTGATGTCGGCCTGTCCGTAGCTTCCGGCGGTCACTTCCACGTTGCCTTCGAAATCTTTCGACAGATCGCGCGAGATGTACTTGATGGCGCCGCCCACGGTGTTCTTGCCGTACAGCGTGCCCTGCGGGCCGCGCAGCACTTCAATACGGCCGACGTCGAACACGTCGAGCAAGCCACCCTGCGGACGCGCGATGTATACGTCGTCCATGTAAACGCCCACGCCCGGGTCCACGCCCCACAGCGGATCGGACTGGCCGACGGCGCGGATGTAGGCGGTGATGGTGGAGTTGTTGCCGCGTGCGGCATACAGCGTGAGGTTCGGCACCTGCGCGTCAAGATCGCCCAGGTCACGGATATTGAGTTTTTCCAGGGTCTCCGGCGTGAACGCGGTGACTGCGACGGGCACGTCCTGCAAGGTCTCTTCGCGACGACGCGCGGTAACGGTGACCTTTTCCAGGGTGGCCTTGTTCTCGGCCGCGGCTTCGGCGTCGGCCGGCTTGGCGGTCGTTTCCTGTGCGTGGGCGGTGACGGACAGGCCAAGGATCAGGCCGATGGCCAGGCTCAGGTGGTTGCGCTTCATGTTCTCCCCTCTCGAAACGGAAGACGACCGGTTGGCCGAATTGCATTGCAGACTAGTGCCGTAACGCCGATCTAACACTTGTACCTTGGTACAGTGTGCCGGGCGCCCGACATTGCCGACACTTCCGCGCTACGAACAACGGAAGGAACGAAGGCATGGCCTTTGTGATTGTGCTGGCCGCCCTGTGCTTCCTGATGGTGATTGCCTACCGGGGCTACAGCGTCATCCTGTTCGCGCCCGTCGCGGCCATGGGCGCGGTGCTGCTGACCGACCCCAACCTGGTGGCGCCGGTGTTCACCGGCCTGTTCATGGAAAAGATGGTCGCTTTCCTGAAGCTGTACTTCCCGGTGTTCGTGCTGGGCGCGATCTTCGGCAAGGTGATCGAACTGTCGGGCTTCTCGAAGTCGATCGTCGCCTCGACCATCCGCCTGGTCGGCCGCGATCGCGCCATGCTGGCGATCGTATTGGTCTGCGCACTGCTGACCTACGGCGGTGTTTCATTGTTCGTGGTGGTGTTCGCCGTGTATCCCTTCGCCGCCGAACTCTTCCGCCAGAGCGACATCCCCAAGCGACTGATCCCCGCCACCATCGCCGTGGGCGCATTCACGTTCACCATGGACGCGCTGCCCGGCACGCCGCAGATCCAGAACATCATCCCTACCACCTTCTTCGGCACCGACACCTGGGCAGCACCGATCCTGGGTTGCGTCGGCGCGGTCTTCATCCTGGCCTTGGGCATGGGCTACCTCGGCTGGCAGCGGCGCAAGGCTTTCGCCGCCGGCGAGGGCTACGGCACCAACCTGGTGAATGAACCGGCCCCATTCGAGAGCAGCCGCCTCGCGCATCCCTTCATCGCGGTGCTGCCGCTGTTGCTGGTCGGCATCAGCAACAAGCTGTTCACCATCTACATCCCGCGGTTCTACGGCGCCAGCCACGAGTTCATCCCGGCGGTGATCGGCGATCCGAAGCCGGTCGTGCAGGAAGTTTCCAAGCTCGCCGGCATCTGGGCCGTGGAGGGCGCGCTGCTGATCGGCATTCTTACGGTGCTTATCTTTGCCTGGAAGGAAGTGCGCGAGCGCTTCGCCGTCGGCAGCCAGGCCGCCATCGGCGGCGCGCTGCTCGCTTCGATGAATACCGCGTCAGAGTACGGTTTCGGCGCCGTCATCGCCTCGCTGCCGGGCTTCCTGGTCGTTGCCGATGCACTGCGCGCGATTCCGAATCCGCTGGTGAATGAAGCGGTCACCGTCACCGCACTGGCCGGCATCACCGGCTCGGCATCTGGGGGCATGAGCATCGCCCTAGCGGCAATGGCTGACACCTTCGTCGCCAACGCCAACGCCGCCGGTATTCCGATGGAAGTGCTGCACCGCGTTGCGGCGATGGCATCGGGTGGCATGGATACGCTGCCGCACAACGGCGCGGTGATCACGCTACTGGCCGTCTGCGGACTGACGCACCGGCAGAGCTATAAAGATATTTTTGCGATTACGCTGATCAAGACAGCGGCGGTGTTCGTGATCATTGGCGTGTATTACGCGACCGGGTTGGTGTGAACCGCGTGGCGAATACGTCAAACGAATGCTTGAGTGCCGTGTTCACCTGCGGAATGGTCTGGAGCAGCCCCTGCTCTCGCCCAAGCACGGTTTCGACAACTTCAAGTAGCCTCGTGATGCGCGCGACGGGCTCGTCAATCCGGCAGCGGGTGGCGAATTCCAGCAGATGCAATCGGGATGCAAACAAACTCTTGGAACCGCCCAGGCTCAATGCCAGCTGATCGTCGGGGAGGTACGCGGTCGTATTCACGACGTCGTACGCCGGCGCCAATCGCACATCGTTCTGGCTGGGGTCGGAGTACAGCACGCCAAAATTCTTCAGGTGCGCGTCGCCGTTGCCCAGGATGCAGGACAAGGCCACCTGGTCAAAAAGCTGGGCCAGTCCGGCAAGCTGCTGGTCCTCGGCACAAAACAGCTCGACGCATCGCGCCACCCGTTCGTAGCTGCTGTCATATTTTTCCTGCGCCCCTTTGCCCATCAAAGCCGCCATGTCTTCGAAGCCCAGCGAGGCCCCGTCTGCGGTCCGGTCGAAGCGACGCATCACGAACAACTGGTGGTTGTCGGACAGATGAAACTCGGGCACCGGCAATCCGGCTTCTCGCACCGCCAACATGCAGATGTACTCGTTCACGGCCAAGCCCGGGTAGTCGGCACCCGCACTTTTTACGATCAAGTCGGAGGTAGGGAGCAATATCTTTCCAGCCACCGCAGCGTCCGGCATTTCGGGCACGAGCAACTTCGGTTGCACGCCAGATACGCCCGTGCGCAACAAGTACCGTTGGGCCAATGCGTTGAACATATCTTCGGCGCCGTCCCAGGCCAGGATGCTAGTGAGGCTTTCGCCTTTGCCTTCGCTGACCGCGAGGATCGCGTCGAGTTCCGGCGCCTCCACACGCACGCGGCCAATGGCGGCCTCGCGGCCGGTCAAAGCCAACAGCAACATGGGATCGAGTGGCGTCGACTTGGCAATGCGATTGCGCAGTTGCTCCAGCACGTAACCTTCCGGCAAGTTCATCTGGAAAATCGGATGCAGGCCGGGGCTGGCGTACTGCTCGGCCCGATGCGGCATCAGCAAGCTGACTTCCGACGCCCCAGTCGCCTGCGCCGAGTAGGTGAACAGATACCGATCTTGTTCGGACGACAGGTCACCGCTTGCCCCTTGGGGCGTGGCGACACGGACACGACGAATCCGGGCCAGATCATTCATGGGCCATCAGCTCCCGGACCTCGTCAAGCGTGGGGCGTCGCGCCGGCAACGCAGTGAACTCCGCTCCCAACGCGCTGGCAATCTGGGCATAGGCACCGATCGAGACCGAACTATCGCCCTTCTCTACCTGGATAACCTTCAGGCGCGGCACGCCCGCACGCGCCGCCAGCGCGGCTTGGGTCAGGCCGCGTTGCCGGCGCAAGTCACGAAGTGCAGAGCCAAGACGGGTGAGAAGGGTCAGACTGTCCATGTATTGAATATAGTACATTCATATACATATGTCTATTTTTCAATACATATACTAAGACAAACGCGATTCCGGCTGGTCCAGCATCGGCGGCAACGGACAATGCAGCGACGCACAAATCGTGCGCAGCAGCTCCGCTTCCGCGACATTGACTCGGCCGTCGTGGCTGATGGCGGTGACGATGCCTTCCATCAGCAATTCCTTGCCCAGCGGCTGCAGCGCATCGAGCTCCGGCCAGATCGAATCCAGCGCGCCGAGCATGTCCTTCGGCGGCTGATAGGGCGCATTCAAGCGCGGGAACACGCGCGCCAGGCCGGCGACGTAAGCGCGCGGCGCATCGGCAGGATTTTCATGCCCCGCCTGCGCAACGATGGCGAACAAGGTAGTCGCTGACGCCGTGCAGTCGGCCAGCCGCTTATTGCCCGACACCCAGGCGCGCGACGGGTCGAGTGATTCCGAAACCTGCGTCTGCAACAACCGGCCCAGGCAATACTCGAACAAGTCCACCTGGCCGTCGGCATGCACCAGCGCAAACACCGTGTCCATGAACTGCTGCAACTCCGGCCGCGGGCGTCGACGCAATAGCGGAAACGCCAGCGATGCCAGCGGCAGCCGCAACATGGGGTTCAGCTCGGCCATGCTGTCGGCGTAATCGAGCGCCTGCTCGGCGCAGCGGCGATCGGTGCGCGCGACCAGTTCGTACTGCTGTGCGTCGCGCACCGGCCCAGGCGCGGCATGCAGAAGGCCGTACAACATCGGGATCACGTCGGACTGGTCGCGCGCGGCACGTTGCAACACGTCCGGGATGTTGTCGTTGATGCTGCTGGCGCGACGGTAGTCGTCGGCCTGTGGCGCGCCGACCTGCGCTATCACGCCGGGCGGGGTCAGGCTGACCTGGCTCTTCGCACCGGGCAGCGGCGGCGGTGCGAAGGCGCCCAGGCCCATCGCGGCGTCTTCGTCCAGGCCGTTCGGCGGCGTCATCGACCAGCGCGCTTCCAGCTCGCGCAACGCGTCGCCCTTGAAGCTCGGGTCCAACGCCTGGATGCGCTGCAACAGCGGCGGGTGCGTGGCCATCATGCTCGACAGCTTCAGGCCTTCGCCGAACAACATGTGACTGACTTCCTCGGTGTCGGCATTGGCCAGCTTTGATCCTTCCGGCAGGCCAGCCAGTTTCTTCAGCGCGCCTGCGATGCCGCGGCTCTGCCGCGTGAACTGCACGGCGGACGCATCAGCCAGGTACTCGCACTGGCGGCTGAGGCCGGCCTTGATCAGGCGGCCGAAAAACAATCCGACATAGCCGATGACCAGCAGACCCAGCGCCACGCCGATCAACGGCGCGCTGTCCTTCGAGCGACTGAAGCGACCGTGCTCGAGGATCTTCTTGCCGATGATGGCGAGCACCAGGATGCCGAACAAGAGTCCGATCAGGCGAATGTTGAGGCGCATGTCGCCGTTGAGCACATGGCTGAATTCGTGCGCGATCACGCCTTGCAACTCGTCGCGATTGAGACGATTCAAAGCGCCGCGGGTGACCGTGATGCTGGCATCGCTGGGCGCGTAGCCCGCGGCGAAGGCATTGATGGCCGCTTCGTCTTCCAGCACGAAGATCTGCGGCACCGGCACGCCCGAGGCGATGGCGATTTCTTCCACCACGTTGCGCAGGCGGCGCAGGTTGAAGTCGGTGGTGTCCTCGGCAACCGGGGTCGCGCCCATCTGCTGCGCCACCGCCCCGCCGCCGGTACGCAAGGAGGCAGTGCGGAACATGCTGGCAGCGCCAATGATGGACAGCGTCACCACGCTCGCGACCAGCAGGCCGCCGAGCGAAATGCCGTCCTCGGCCGCGCCGCCCATCACGAACAGCAGCACGACATCCACCGCTGCCACGATGGCCAGCACGGCCATCGCGAACAGGATGATCAGGCGTTTCGACTGGCGACGCGCCTGATCCTGGCGCTCGAAGAAGTTCAGAACGAGACCTTCGGCGCCTCGCGCTTGGCCGGCTCGGTGATTTCAAGCAGGGCGGCCGCGACGAAGTTGAACATGCCGGCGATGATGCTGGACGGGAATACTTCGCGCTTGTTGTTGAAGGCCATCACCGAATCGTTGAAGGCCTGGCGGGCGAAGGCAACGCGGTTTTCGGTGGAGGTCAGCTCCTCCGACAACTGCATCATGTTCTGGTTGGCCTTCAGGTCCGGATACGCCTCGCTGACGACCATCAGCCGGCTGAGCGCGCCAGTCAGGCCCTGGTCGGCGACGGCGAGGTTTTGCATGGCAGCAGCATCGCCGGGATCGGCCTTGGCGGCAGCGAGCCCGCTGACGGCGGCAGCACGCGCCTTGATGACGGCCTCGAGCGTTTCGCGCTCGTGCGCCATGTAGCCCTTGGCGACTTCCACCAGGTTCGGGATCAGGTCGTAGCGGCGCGTCAGCTGCACGTCGATCTGCGCGAACGCGTTCTTGTAGGCGTTACGACTTGTTATTAATCCGTTGTAGATGCCGACGGCCCAGAAGGCCGCGACCACCAGCAAGCCCAGGATCACCAAAATGCCAATCATGTCGCAACCCCTCCCATTGTTCAGGCCAGTGTGTGAGGCGCGAGGCTAGAATGGCGCTTCACTCCTGCGAAGCATACGTTGGACATGACGCACAAGAAAGCATGCCTTGCCGCACTGGTTTGCCTGGCGCTGGGACCCGCGCTTCCCGCGACCAACAGCCAGGCCGCAAATCCAAACAAGCCTGCCGGCAACTCGGCAGAGACACTCGCTTCGGTCGCGGCCACCTCCGCGACCACCGCCCGCGCACGCTCGGGCGTTGCCGACATCACCGCATCGGCGCGACAGGTCGAGCGGCTTGCCGAACAACTGGTCACGCAGAAGAAGTTGCCGGGCCTGGCGATTGCCATCGTGCAGAACGGAAGGGTCGTGTCTTTGCGCGCCTACGGCGTGACCGGTGCGCCCGGTGGGCAACGGGTCGACACCGACACGGTGTTTCGCCTGGCGTCCCTGTCGAAGGGCTTCGCTGCGACACTCACCGCGCAACTGGTGTCGGAAGGCGCGATGAGCTGGGATAACCCGATCATCAACCAGCTGCCAGCCTTCAAGCTGCGCGACTACGCCAGCGCCAACCGCGTGACCGTGCGCGACGTGCTGAGCCACCGCGTCGGCCTGACCCACAACACCTACGACCGCGACCTGGAAAACAACGCGCCCTTCCCGCTGCTGGCCGAGCGACTGTCGAGTGCGCCGATGGCCTGCACGCCCGGCGATTGCTACGCCTACCAGAACGTCGCCTTCAGCCTGATCGGCGACCTCGTGTTCGCCGCCACCGGCGATTTCTATTCCCACCAGGTCGAGAAGCGCATCTTCCATCCGCTGGGCATGTACAACAGCACTTATGGCCGCGAGGCGCTCGAATCGAGCACCAGCTGGGCGCGACCGCACGTTCGCGGCCGCGGCGGCTGGGTACCGGTGAAGCCGAAGGACACCTACTACCGCGTGCCGCCGGCCGCTGGCGTCAATGCCAGCATCCATGACATGTCGCAGTGGTTGATCGCGCAGACCGGACATCGCCAGGACGTGCTAAGCGACAGCGTCCTCAACCAGATCCATACGCCGCAGGTGAACACGCCGGGAGAACTTCGCGGATCACCGTGGCGTCGCGAGCGACTCAACAACGCCTACTACGGCCTGGGCTTCCGGGTGTTCAACTATTCCGGCCACACCATGGTCTTCCACGGCGGCGCGGTGCAAGGCTACCGCGGCCTGATCGCGATGCTGCCCGCCGAAGACGTGGGCATTGTGGTCCTGTGGAACAGCGAAAGCGCCGCCCCCTCGGGCCTGATGCCCGCGCTGATGGACCGCGTACTCGGCCTGCCAAACAAAGACTGGCTGGGCGTCGAAGACGACTCCGCACACCCATAGTCTTCGCGGCGCGAACGCTTGACGGCGCCGGGGGATGGGTCCGCCCTGGTCGCCCCGGCGTAGCCGCTCCATGCGGACTCAGGGTCGACCGGCCGGCCATCCATGGCCGGCCTCCTGTGCGAACCCATCCCCCGTCACCGCCAAGCGTTCGTCCACCGCTGAGGTGGAGTAGAGAACAAGCGAGAGCGCTTTCTCGCTCTATGTCGCACGCGGCAGGCGCGCGCCGTTCTCCACCACCCCAGGAAAGAGGAAAGCGCCGTGCGCTTTTTTCTTGGCCTCGCGATCGTCGTACACGAAGGCTGGTGGCGACGCGGGGTATGACTTCGTAGGAGGCCGGCCAGGGATGGCCGGCCGCACGCCCCTGAGTCCGCAGGATGCGGCTACGCCGGGGCGGCCGTGGGTGGGCGGCCCCCCCCCCCGTGCGGCGGTTGGGGGGGGCTCCGGGGGGGGGCCCTTTTATTTTGCCCCGCCGGCCCCCACCAGGCTTCGGCTTCGAAAAACAAACGGGCAAGAAAAAAGCGCCTTTCGGCGCTTTGTTCTTTCGGTACTTTCCGTACCCGGGAAAGTCTCTCTCCCCGCCTGGGCTATACGGGGAGAGAGTCGAGATTACAGCTATCGGGTCTACCGGATTACATCGCCGGCGCGACAGGTGCCATCGGCGCAGCCGGGGCAGCCTTTTTCTTGGCAGCAGGCTTCTTGGCAGCCTTCTTCTTTGCCGCCGGCTTCTTGGCAGCCTTCTTGGCCGCCGGCTACTTGGCAGCCTTTTTAGCGGCCTTCTTGGCCGGCTTCTTGGCTACTTTCTTGGCAGCTTTCTTGGCGGTCTTCTTGACTGCCTTTTTCTTGGCGGCCTTCTTGGCCGGCTTCTTGGCTACTTTCTTCTTGGCAGCCTTCTTGGCGGTCTTCTTGACTGCCTTCTTGGCGGTCTTCTTGACTGCCTTCTTGGCGGTCTTCTTGACTGCCTTCTTGGCGGTCTTCTTTGCGGCCTTCTTGGCCGGTGCTTTCTTCACGGATTTCTTGGCGGCTTTCTTAGCCGGTTTTTTTGCAGCTTTCTTGGTAGCCATGGTCAACTCCTCGTCAGTTGGCTTTTGGACGCCCAGTCACAAAGGCACCGCCACGGAAGGATTTCCGTGACGCACCGCAGCAGCGTCAGACGCCGCCGCGGATTGGTTGGCGGCGTGGTCGCCGCTCATGAAAACGCCCGGGCCGATACCGGTCCGGGCGTGGAATTTGGATTCACTCATCGATGCAAGGTTCCGTTTTTTGAAGGAAACGGATCCTGTGTCCACCGTAACTACGTCCTGGGCAGAGGTCTTCAGGGAGTAGCGAGTTGTTGACTGTTTCGTGATGACTCTCTTCCGCAGTAAGTGTCTGCTGGGCGAAAGCTAATCACGTGATTTTCCGATGTCAACTATTTTACGGAAATATTTTCGGGGCCGATCCCGGCGGAGGGCGCCGCATCGCCGCCGGCGGCAAGCGCGATTTACGCCGATCGGAACGCTCGCTGTGTCTGGCATGAAAAAAAAATGCGGTATTTGCCGGGTTTAAATGCAATCGGCGGATTCGAGAAAACATTTCCGCCGCTGCGATGGATGCGCGCCGATGTCGATCGGCGCGCCGGAACGAGGCATGAAGCGGGCTGATTTCAGCGGCCCGGAAAACGGCGCCGAAGTCGCCGAAAATGCAAAAGTGCGCGGATTTTTTTCCCGATCCGAGTCAGGCCAGCGCGCTTTCCAGGGCCAGCGCGAAGCTCTCGATGTCGGCCATCGTCTTGGTTTCGGTGGTGCAGGCGAGCAGCACGCCGTCCATCCCGGCGTAGTCGCGGCCCAGTGCAACGCCGGCCAGGATTCTTTGTCCGGCAAGTTTCTCGATGACCGCTTGGGCCGGCTTCGGCAAGTCGAATGCCGCTTCGTGGAAATGCGCCTGGCCGTCGAAGCGGGCGCGCACGCCGGGAATTTTTTCCAGGCGGGTGCGCAGCGCCTGCAGGTTGGACGCCGACGCCGCCGCCACGCGACGCAATCCTTCCGGACCGGTGATGGCCATGTAGATGGTGGCGGCCGTGACAAGCAGGCCCTGATTTGTACAGATGTTGGACGTCGCCTTGGCGCGACGGATGTGCTGCTCGCGCGCCTGCAGGGTCAGCGCGTAGCCGATGCGGCCGTCGACGTCGGTGGTGCGGCCGACGATGCGGCCCGGCATGTTGCGCACGATGTCCTTGCGGCACGCCAGGAATCCGAAGAACGGACCGCCCGAGGACATCGGCACGCCCAGCGGCTGGCCGTCGCCACAGGTAATGTCCACGCCCTTCGCGCCCCAGCGTCCCGGTGCCTTCAGCAGCGCCAGCGACATCGGGTTGACCACGGCGATGGCCAGCGCGCCGCGCGCCTGTGCCCAGTCAGTGAGTGCATCCACTTCCTCCAGCACGCCGAAGAAGTTCGGCTGCGGGATGACCAGCGCGGTGAACTCGCCCTGCACCGCGTCCAGCGTTGACAACTCGAGCCTGCCGGTCGGGCACAGCAAGGTCACGATCTCGATGCCCTGCATCTCGATGATGGCCTTCAGCGTACGCCGGTAGGCGGGGTGCAGCGACTCCGGCACCAGCACGCGATGCGCGCCGCCTTTCTTCTGGCTGCGCTCGGCCATCAGCACGGCTTCGGCGACGGCGGTCGCACCGTCGTACATCGAGGCGTTGCTGATGTCCATGCCGGTGAGGCGGGTCATCATGGTCTGGTATTCATAGATCAGTTGCAGCGTGCCCTGGCTGGCTTCGGCCTGGTAGGGCGTGTATGCCGAATAGAACTCGCCGCGGCCGACGATCTGCCAGATGGCGGCCGGGATGTGGTGTTCATAGGCACCGGCGCCGGCGAAGTTCAGCGTCGTCTCGTCCTGCCGCGCACGCGCCTTCATCAGGCGAACGACTTCCATTTCGTTGGCGGTCTCGGGCACCTTGGCCAGGGATTTGATGATCAGCTCGGACGGGATTTCGTCGAACAGGTCATCGATGCTGTTGGCGCCGATGGCCTTCAGCATGGCGGCGACGTCGGATTCGGTGTGCGGTACGAACGGCATGGGCGGGCTTCTTGGTCAGGAATTCACGGGGTCTGAAAAGCACACCGGCCGCACAGGGCGGCCGGGGCGGCGGCGGTGGCAACCGTTGATCAGTGGTCTTCGCCTTCGATCAACTCGGCGTAGTCGTCGGGCGAAAGCAACTCGTTCATCTGCTCCATGTCGTCGGGCTGCACGACCAGGATCCAGCCTTCGCCGTAGGCGTCTTCGTTGATGGTCTCGGGCTTGTCGGCCAGCGCGGCATTGACCGCCACGACCTTGCCCGAGACGGGGCTGTAGACATCGGACGCGGCCTTCACCGATTCGACCACGGCGACTGCGCCGCCGGTGGTGACGGTGTCGCCGACTTCGGGAAGCTCGACGTACACCAGGTCGCCCAACAATCCCTGGGCATGCTCGGAAATTCCGACGGTGACCTGTCCGTTGTCTTCGACGCGGGCCCACTCATGGGATTTGAGGAATTTCAGGTCGCCTGGGATTTCGCTCATGACTGGACTCGTGTTGGCTGGATGGTGCGTGGGGAGGGGGATAGTTTAGCCGGTCAGACGCCGGCTTGGGCGGCGCCGTCACGCACGAAGGGATAGCGCACCACGCGCACCGGCAGCCGCTTGCCGCGGATATCCACTTCCACCGCGCCGGTGTCGCCTGCGGGCACGCGGGCCAGCGCAATGGCCTTGCCAAGGGTAGGCGAGAAGGTGCCGGACAGGATCTCGCCCTCGCCCGCCGCCGTGAAGACCGCCTGGCCGTGGCGCAACACGCCTTTCTCGTCGAGCACCAACCCGACCATCTGTCGCGGCACGCCCGCTGCCTTCTGCGCTTCCAGCGCGGTACGGCCGATGAAATCACGCCCTTCGTCGAAGGCCACGGTCCACGACAGGCCGGCCTCCAGCGGCGACACGTTTTCGTCCATGTCCTGGCCGTACAGGGCCATGCCTGCTTCCAGGCGCAGCGTATCGCGCGCGCCCAAGCCAGCCGGCTTCACACCCGCAGCGAGCAGGCGATTCCAGAAATCCACTGCCTGCGTTTCCGGCACCATGATCTCGAAGCCGTCTTCGCCCGTGTAGCCGGTTCGCGCGACGAACTTGCCATCGGCATCCGCGGCGACGAACTTGCCGAGCTTCGCGACCCGCGCGGCGGCATCGGGCGACAGCAGGCCCATCACCTTTGCACGCGCATTCGGACCCTGCACTGCGACCATCGCCAGGTCGCGGCGCTCCTTGATATTGATGCCGAACGGCGCGGCCTTGGCGCTGATCCAGGCCACGTCCTTGTCGCGCGTGGCGGCGTTGACCACCACCCTGAAGAAATCCTCGCGCAGGTAATAGATGATCAGGTCGTCCACCACGCCGCCGGTGTCGTCGAGCATGGCCGAATACAGCGCCTTGCCGGACTTCGTCAGCTTGTCCACGGAGTTGGCGACCAGCAGGCGCAGGAAGGGGCGGACCTGGTCGCCGTGCATGTCGAGCACGGTCATGTGCGACACATCGAACATGCCGGCGTCGCGCCGCACCTGGTGGTGCTCGTCGATCTGCGACCCGTAATGGATGGGCATGTCCCAGCCGCCGAAGTCCACCATCTTGGCGCCGAGGGCGCGATGGGTGGCATTGAAAACAGTCTGCTTGGTCATCAGGACCCGTCCCGGCGGAAAGGCGGCCATTATCGCATTACGTCAGGTCGTCTTCACGTCAAGAGCGGTTTACGAGATGACTCGCAGCGCCGGTGGCCGGTAGGCATCGCGCCCGACATCGAAAACGTCCCGGTTTTCGTAGTAGGCCGCGATGCCTACCGGCCCCCGACGTCGCCCCATTCACCAACGCGCTTGTCGGGAAGAAGCAGACGCGGTCCAACCACGTCCGAAGGCAACAGCCAAGCCGACGCCGCGCTTCCAGTTCGAAGCCGCGGCCAATCAAGGGAAGTGCACACGTGGCTCCACCACGTGACAAGCCGCGCTTCGACAGACTAAGAACGACAAAGACGAGCCCATTGCGCACTTCATCTGACCCTGCCATTCGCCGAGACGAAGCGGAAGCC
>JANNWV010000071.1:0-5393 GCA_031408815.1 Gammaproteobacteria bacterium | reverse complement strand
TTCAGCCGCGATGACTCTCGCGAAGAAGCATCGCGGCTGAAGCCGCTCCCACACAGGCCGCTGCCACAATCAGGCGCGTAGTTTCTTCTTGACCAGGCCCGACAGGGCGCCCATGTCGGCGCGACCCGCGACCTTGGGCTTGAGCAGTGCGATGACCTTGCCCATGTCCTGCGGACCCTTGGCGCCGGATTCGGCGATGGACGCATCCACCAGCGCTTCCAGTTCGGCCGGGTCCAGCGGCGCCGGCAGGTAGGCCTGGATGATGCCCATCTCGTAGCGCTCGACCGATGCCAGGTCGTCGCGACCGGCGGCGTCGTACTGGGTGATCGAATCGCGGCGCTGCTTTTGCATCTTTTCGAGCACCGCCAGTACCTGCGCGTCGTCGAGTTCGATGCGCTCGTCCACTTCGCGCTGCTTGATGCCGGCGTTGATCAGGCGGATGACCAGCAGCTTGTCTTTCTCGCCGCCTTTCATCGCGGCCTTCATGTCTTCGATCAGGCGGGCCTTGAGCGACATGCGATGTCTCCTTGGAATGCGGGGAATGCGGGGAATGCCTGGAAAAGGCGCACCGGGCGCACGGGCGCCCAGAAACACAAAAAGCCGGCGACGCTTGCGCGCGGCCGGCTTCGGGTCAAGCGCAATCGCTCAATACAGGCGCTGGCGCTTGGTAACGTCGCGCGAGCTGCGACGGATCTGACGCTTTACCGCAGCGGCCGCCTTGCGCTTGCGCTCCTGGGTCGGCTTCTCGTAGAACTCGCGCTTGCGGGTTTCGGCCAGTACACCGGCTTTTTCGCAAGTGCGCTTGAAGCGGCGCAGGGCAAACTCAAAGGGCTCGTTTTCGCGGACTTTAACGGAAGGCATGAGGACTCCAGAACGGGATTTCCGCCCTACAGGCATGGGCCAGTGGGCGAGCCGCGTATGATACGCGGCTCGGGTGAGGGGGTGCAAGGTTAAACCCCCACCTGCGCCAATATTTAACTGACCGACAGGCCGGCAATGCGAATCCTGGGCATAGAAACCAGTTGCGACGAGACCGGGGTGGCCGTGTATGACACGGATGCCGGCCTGCGGGCGCACGCCCTGTTCAGCCAGATTGCGCTGCACGCCGAGTATGGCGGGGTGGTTCCTGAACTGGCCAGCCGCGACCATGTGCGCAAGCTGCTGCCCCTGGTGCGCCAGACCCTGGCCGAGGCCGGCCTGACCGTGGACGAGTTGGACGGCGTGGCCTACACCGCCGGCCCGGGCCTGGTAGGCGCCCTGATGGTGGGCGCCGCTGCGGGCCGCGCGCTCGCCTGGTCCCTCGGCATCCCCGCCATCGGGGTCCACCACATGGAAGGCCATTTGCTGGCGCCCCTGCTGGAGTCCGACCCGCCGCAGCCACCCTTCGTCGCCCTGCTGGTCTCCGGCGGGCACACCCAACTGGTGGCCGTGGAAGGCGTCGGCCGCTATCGCCTGCTGGGCGAGTCGCTGGACGATGCGGCCGGCGAAGCCTTCGACAAGACCGCCAAGATGATGGGCCTGCCCTACCCCGGCGGCCCGGAACTGGCGCGACTGGCCGCCACGGGCCGGCCTGGCGCCTTCAAGTTTTCCCGGCCGATGACCGACCGACCGGGCCTGGATTTCAGTTTTTCGGGCCTCAAGACCCAAGTGCTGCTCGCCTGGAAGGCGTCGGACCAGTCCGATGCGGTGCGCGCCGACATTGCGCGCGGCTTCGAGGATGCCGTGGTCGATACGCTGGCGATCAAGTGCGAGCGCGCGCTGGTCGCGACCGGCATGAAGACGCTGGTGGTGGCGGGCGGCGTCGGCGCCAACCTGCGCCTGCGCGAGCGACTGGCCGCGCTGGCCGCGCGCATTCGCGGCCGTGTCTGCTTTCCACGCCCGGAGTTCTGCACCGACAACGGCGCCATGATCGCCTTCGCCGGCGCACTGCGCCTGCAGGCTGGGCAACACGAGAACGAGGCCGTCACGGTATTCCCACGCTGGGACATGGCAAGCTTGCCAGCGGTTTAGCGGAGGTCACATGGACAAGGTATTCATCGAGGCGCTCGAGATCGAGTGCGTCATCGGCATCTACGACTGGGAGCGGAAAATCCGCCAGCCCATCGCGCTCGACATCGAGATGTCCTTCGACAATCGCAAGCCGGCGGCCAGCGACAACATCGCCGACACACTCGACTACAAGGCCATCAGCAAGCGCTTGATCGACTTCGTCGGCAACTCCAGCTACGGCCTGGTCGAGGCGCTGGCGGAAGAATGCTGCCGCATCATCATCGACGAGTTCGGCGTGGCCAAGGTCAAGCTGAAACTCAGCAAGGTGGGCGCCGTGCGCGGCGCGAAGGCGGTCGGCGTGATCTTGAAGCGGTCCCGCGCCGAAGCGCCCAACCTGCCGGGTGAGGCAGCCCAGGACTGATGGCGAAGGCCTACCTCAGCCTGGGATCCAACCAGTCGCCCGACATCCATCTGCCGCAGGCGATCGCCGAACTGCGGGCGCGCTTCGGTGACGTCATCGTCTCGCCCACTTACCGCACGCCTGCCGAAGGATTCGACGGGCCGGACTTCCTCAACGCCGCGGCGATCATCGAAACCGGGCTGGACATCGTCGCGCTCGACGCCTGGCTGCATGCGCTGGAAGATGCGCATGGCCGCCGCCGCGACGTACCGCGCTTCTCCAGCCGGCCGCTGGACATCGACATCGTCTTCTACGACGACCGGGTCTTTCGCGGCCCCGGCAACCTGCAGGTGCCGCGGCCGGAGCTCCGGCATGCGTTCGTGCTCAAGCCGCTCGCCGACATCGCGCCCGACTATCGCGACCCGATCAGCGGCCGCACGCTGGCCGAGCTTTGGGCGGCGCATCCCGACCACGACGCCCCGCCGCTCGTCCACTCGCCGGCGCCGGGTGACTGAACGCACTTGCATTTACTGAACCGGCTGGTCAGATAATCGCGCCGTCCGCAGGCATTCGCCGGCGGGCCACCGTTATCCATGAGGGCAAAGCCATGTTCGACAAGTTCTCCCGTAGCTGGACGCTGGTGAAAGCCAGTGCCGCCGTGCTTCGTTCCGACAAGGAACTGCTGGTGTTCCCGCTGCTGTCCGGCCTCGCGGCGATGATGGTCGTTGCGACCTTCATCATTCCCGTGTTCGCGTTGAAGATCTTCGAGAACGGCCTGGGCGTCGGCGGCGCCATCCTCGGCTTCCTGTTCTACCTGTGCCAGTACTTCGTGATCTTCTTCTTCAACGCAGCGCTGGTCGGCGCGGCCATCATCCGCCTCGAGGGCGGCGATCCGACCCTGGCCGATGGCTTCAACGCGGCCAAGTCGCGGCTGGGCCCGATCCTGGGTTATGCGGCGATCGCGGCAACCGTCGGCATGCTGCTGCAGGCCATGAAGAACAAGGACAACAATTTCCTGGTGCGCATGATCGGCAGCGGCCTGGGCGTGGCCTGGACCCTGTCCACCTTCCTGGTGGTGCCGGTGCTGGTGCAGCAGAACATCGGCCCGATCGACGCCATCAAGGAAAGCGTGCGGCTGCTCAAGCGCACCTGGGGCGAGAACGCCATCGGCAACGTCGGCCTGGGCCTGGCCTTTGGCCTGATGATGTTCGGCGTGATCGCCGTCGGCATGCTGCTGGCCTTCCTGGCGGCGTCGGCGTCCGGCGCGCTGGCGGTGACCATCATCGTCATCACGGTGCTGGCCGCGGTGTCGCTCGGCGTGGTGCAAAGCGCCTTGTCGGCGATCTACTCGGCGGCCTTGTACCGGTTCGCCACGGTCGGCGAAGCACCGCAGGGCTTCGAAGCGCTCGGCCTGCAGACCGCCTTCACTCCGAAATAAGTAGACGAAAGAATCGGGCGCGGTCAGGCCAGCGACCGGCCGCCGTCCACCTTGATGATCTGCCCGGTCGTGTAATGGGCGTCCATCAGCAACCAGCGAACCGCCTCGGCCACGTCTTCGGGCGTGCCGGGGCGGCGTAGCGGGGTCGCTTCGATCAGGCTGGCCTTGTCCGCATCGGACTTGCCCTGCTCCGGCCACAGCACCGCGCCGGGCGCAACGCCATTGACGCGTACGCCGGGCGCCAGTTCGAGCGCGAGCGACTCGGTCATCATCGCCAGCGCCGCCTTGGCCATCACGTACACCGTGTGCCGGCGCAGCGGCTTTTCGGCATGGATGTCCACCAGATTGACGATGGCGCCGCCACGGGCCTGCAGGTGCGGCGCGGCGGCCTGCGACAGGAAGAAGGGCGCGCGCGCATTGGCCGCGAACAGGTCATCCCAGGCCGCCGGGGTGACCGTGCCCAGCGGCGTCGGATAGAAGGCGCTGGCATTGTTGACCAGCGCGTCCAGCCGGCCGAAGCGGCCGAGGGTTTTCGCCACCAGTTCCGGAATGCGGTCGAACTGGGACAGGTCCGCCTGCAGCAGCAGCGTGCTGTCGGTGCGCTGGACTTCGAGCTCGGCCTGCAGGATGCGGGCCTCGGCTTCGGAATTGCGATGGTGGATGACTACGTCGTAGCCGGCGCCATGCAGGCGGCGCACGATGGCCGCCCCGACGCGGCGCGCGGAGCCCGTAATCAGTGCAACGGGATTTTTCGACGGCATTGGCTTGTCCTTCTCCGGCTTCCCTGACACCTTATCCTGCCCCCAGCCCGATGAAGATGTCATCCATGCCTGCCGACAGCCTGCCAGAACCCTCGCCAGAGGCCCGTGAACACAGCGCGAGGCTGGAGGCGTTCATCCGGACGCAGATTGGCGCGGCTGGTGGCGTGATCCCGTTCTCGCGCTTCATGGAACTGGCGCTGTATTCCCCGGGCCTGGGTTATTACAGCGCAGGTTCGCGCAAATTCGGCGCCGACGGCGATTTCGTGACGGGGCCGGAACTGGGCCCGGTGTTCGCGCGGTGCGTGGCGCATTCGGTAGCGCCGGTGTTGCGCGGACTCGGCGGCGAAACCATCTTCTTCGAACTCGGCGGTGGCAGCGGCGCGTTCGCAGCGGCAGCGTTGCGGCAACTTGCCGTACTGGATGGCCTGCCGACGATTTACTGGATGCTGGAACCGAGCGCCGACCTGCGCGAACGGCAGCAGGCGCACCTGCGCGAAAACCTCACCGCCAAACTCTTCGATCGCTGCCGATGGCTCGACGGGCCGCCCGAGACCGAATGGCGCGGCGTCTTGTTCGCCAATGAAGTACTCGATGCACTGCCCACGCCGCGCTTCGTCATCCACGACGGCGAGGTGTATGAAGAACACGTGGTGGTGGATGCCGTCGGCAATTTCCTGCGCGTCGACCAGCCCGCCGACGCGCTGCTGCATGCCGCGGTACGCCATGCCGAACTCGGCAACGGACAGGCCCTGCCCGAAGGCTACCGCTCGGAAATCCTGCCGCAGCTGCCGTACTGGATCCAGGC
>JANNWV010000070.1:0-6112 GCA_031408815.1 Gammaproteobacteria bacterium | reverse complement strand
CTTGGACTCTTCCAGCAACTGGGTTGAGTAGCTGATGGCGGCGAGGGGATTGCGAACCTCGTGCGCGATGCTGGCTGACAGGCGGCCGAGGGTGAATAGAGTCAGTTCCTCCGCGCGGCCCGAGTAGATGCGCGTGTCGTCCAGGAAGATCAGGAACAACTTGTCAGTCAAGCTGAGCGCCACGAAGCGCGGCAGCACTTCCGCGCCACCTTCGAAGAAGGTCATCGCCTTCGGCGCCTCGAACTTGCCCTGGCGCCAGTCCCACAGCGCCTTCTGCAAGTCGGGCGATATCTCGAGCAGATCCTTGCTTTGGTGGGTCGCGCTGCCAAGCAGCGCCCAGGCCGCTTCATTCGACAACCGGATCCGGTGCGACCCGTCCACCACCAGCACGCCGGTGCGCATGCGCCGGATGACCAGCTCGTTCAATTCGCTAAGGTTTGCCAGGTCTTCGCCACGCTTGCTGGCCAGGGCCTCGCTGGCGCTCATCTGCCGGCGCAGCTGTTGGCAGAGCAGGGCGGTGCCGAGGTAGGTCACCGAAAACATGGTGGCTTCGGCCGCGGTACGCGCCTCGCCATGCGGCATGATCCGGTTGAACACGTATTCGCCCAGCAGGATCAGGGCGGCGACCGTGGCAAAGCCCAGGCTGGCGGCCGGGGTCAGCACCAGCGCCGCGGCGCCGATATTGAACACCATGAACATGGCCAGGCCCGATTCGCCACCGTCCATCGCCAGCAGGGCCGCGCCCCAGATGATCAGGTCCATTACCAGGCCGATCGCTGCCTGTCGGCGCAGCCCGTAGCTGGCGTCGCGGCTGGTGTACAGAAGGAACAACGCTCCGAAGAAGTACCCAGCCGTCAAAATCTGCAGCAGCACCGGTTCGCGGATGTCGGCCATGGTCTGGCCCAGCGGCGTAAACGCCACGATGCCGAGGATGCCGGCTTCCAGCGCCCGGAACAGCGCGAAGAAGTACAGCTCCCGGTGCTGGGGGGTAACGAGGTCGGGCTGGCGGATCGGCATGCGGGTGCTCGGCTGGGGGGTGGTCGGGCAGGGGCAATCGTTCGGCTGCGACATCGTGCCACAGGTGGGAAAGTTCGAAGCCAGTTGCGGGCACGCCGAGCAGGAATTTCCTACGGGTGATCGCGTCGAATCACGATGGCGTCGTGTGTGGCGCTTGGCCAATCTCGTGTTTCCGGGCCCCGGCTCGGGGTATATCACGACCCTGGAGTGCCGCCATTCCGGCCGACGAAGTCCTCGCGCATGTACTGTCGTTGCAGCACTTGCAGCACTTGCAGCAATCAAAGTTAATCATTATGATTTTCGAAGGATAAAGCAGGAATGCGGTTCATGGCAAACGCTGAAACAAAAGTCCTCACTGCGCACGTTCCTCTTCCGCTCGCGGAAAGAGTGGACCAACTGGCCCTGCGACTCGACCGCTCTCGCGGATGGATCGTCAAACAGGCTTTGACCGCCTGGATTGATCAGGAAGAAGAACACAGTCGCCTTACCCGTGAGGCCATGGCCGACGTTGACGCTGGACGGGTCGTCGATCACGCCGCCGTGCACGCCTGGGCCGCCAGCTTGGGGACGTCAAAACCGAAGCCGGTGCCGCGTTGATGCGATTGTGTTGGTCCGACTCTGCACTGTCGGACCTTGACCGTTTGCATGGGTTTCTTGCGCCGTCGAATCCGGCGGCTGCTGCAAAGGCAGTTCAGGCCTTGGTTGCATCGCCGGAATGCCTACTGGCGAATCCACGGATGGGCGAAGGGCTGGACGAGTTCGCTCCCCGCGATGTGCGTCGGATTCTGGTGGGGCGCTACGAGCTTCGCTACGAGATTCAGGGCGACACGCTAGTCGTGTTGCGTCTGTGGCATACGCGGGAGCATCGCGGCGGGACGGACGCGGGAAAGGCGTGAGCCGTCTGGAGACTCTGCGGCGGTCGCGCCCAATCCCGATGGCGTCGTGTGTGGCGCTTGGCCAATCTTGTGTTCCCGGGCCCCGGCTCTGGAGGTGGTTCCGATTGACGCAGGGCAGGATGGTGCCTACGATATACATGTATATCACGACTCTGGAGTGAAGCCATGTTAGCCATCCGCCTGCCAGACGACATCGAGCTCCGCCTGGAAGCACTTGCCAAGGCCACGGGCCGTACCAAGACCTTTTACGCACGACAAGCAATTTTGCAGCACATCGAAGACCTTGAAGATATCTACCTGGCCGAGTCGCGCCTGGAAGCACTGCGAGCTGGCCGCACCAAGACCACCTCGCTGGATGACGTGGAGAAGGAGCTTGGTTTGGCGGATTGAGTTTGATGCTGGTGCCAAAAAAGAGCTTGCAAAGCTGGACCGCCAGGTTGCCAGGCGTATTACGAGGTTTCTTCGCGAGCGACTTGCGGTGCTGGACGATCCGCTTAGCATAGGGCTGGCGATGAAGGGCCAAAAGTTTGGCGAGTTTTGGCGCTACCGCGTCGGCGACTATCGAATACTCGCCACGATAGAGGACGCGACGATCTGCATCATCGTCATTCGAATCGGAAACCGTAACGAAATTTACCGCCCTGGCAGATCGGCTGGTTGAGAGTCTCGATCCGATTGACGACGAGGAAATTCGGGCCGCATGGGCGGCCGAAGCGCAGCGGCGTCTGGCCGACCTTCGCGCGGGAAAAGTTGTCGCCATTCCGGCCGACGAGGTGCTCGCGCATGTACTGTCGTTGCTCAAGTAGTGCGGCTTGCGCTTCATCCTGACGCACGTGCCGAGTACGGGGCTGCGGTCCAGTTCTATGATCAACTTCGGGCCGGGCCGGGCTGGGCATCCGCTTTATTTTTCCCCGACACTGTTTGGGTGCTGGCCATCATGCATTGCCAACACAAGCCCGCTTACGATAGCAACCGAGGCCCTGACCATGAGCTCACCAAAATCAGACGTTGCCGCAATGCTCAGCGCTTTACCTGAGTCGAGTAGCTTCGAGGACATTCAATACCATCTGTACGTCCTTGAAAAAGTTAAGCGGGGGCTGGAGCGTGCCGACACCGAGGGTGCCCTAAGCCATGAGGATGCTAAAAAGCGCTTGGGCAAATGGCTCACGAATTAAGTTGGTCGCCAGAGGGCGGCCAAGACGGACAGGCGATTCAGGCTGCCAGTTTCACATTTACCGGCAGGCCCAGTTTGGCGCAAAGACCCAGCAGGTAGTCGACGGAAACCTTTTCCACCCTGTTCTTGAGGATCTCATTCAACCGGGGCGCACCTATGCCTAGCTCGGCCGCAGCGGCGACTTGCGTCATCCCCGTACCTTCGTGCCACTTCTGGATTTTTCCAGCGAGTGCGCTTCGAAGCAGCATCACGACTGCTTCGTGTTTTGGGAAACCAAGGTCCAGGAAAATGTTTTGCTTGCTCATGGTGGATGCCAAAGTTTTAGCCGCGCAACTTCTTGTCATAGTCTGCGTGGGTTCCAACCCAAAACCAGACTATTCCATCAGGCGCGTTCGCGCCCAAGGCGCGATAGTGAAGCCCCACGCGCACTGACCAGAGCTGGCCAATCCGCTTGCAATGTAGGGAAGGATGCGACGGATTGGCCTCAAGCAACCGGTAGCAGCGGTCAGCCAGGGACTGAAAGCGCCTTGGAGACCATTTGGTCCAGCTTTCCCGAGGACGCATCCAGCTCGATCTGACGATCCCACGCATCGGAATCAAAGGCGGAGTACCAGGCGCGAAAGCTTGCAAGCTCGCTGGGCGACAGCGAAGCGACTTCCTGCTCAATTTTCTCGACCTTACTCATGGCCTGATCATACCAAATACGCTGGCGGCCAGCCCAATCCGTGCTTCCACCCCCGGGAGACGGGTGGGTAGGGGCCGGGGTCTGGCCCCACCACCGCGCCACATGTGAGAAAATGCGCCCCCGCTAGACGAAGGTGGCTGCATGAACTTCCACGAGTACCAGGCCAAACAACTGTTCGCCGAGGTCGGCATTCCGGTGCCCGCCGGGCGCGTTGCCCGCACCCCCACCGAGGCGGCGGACGCTGCCAAGGCCATTGGCGGCCACCATTGGGTAGTGAAGGCGCAGATCCACGCGGGCGGCCGCGGCAAGGCCGGCGGCGTGAAGCTGGTGAAAACCGTGGACGCGGTGCGCGACGCCGCCAAGGCGATGCTGGGCACCGGCATGGAGACCTACCAGTCCGGCGGCCGCGCGCTGCCCGTGGACTCGGTGCTGATTACCGAAGCCACCGACATCGTGAAGGAACTCTATATCTCGATGCTGGTGGACCGCGCCACCAAGACGATTACCTTCATCTGCTCCGCCGAGGGCGGCGTGGAGATCGAGAAAACCGCTGAAACCAATCCCGACGCCATCCACCAGGTGAACGTGGATTACGTGCAGGGCCTGCAGCCCTACCAGTGCCGCCAGGTCGGTTTCGCGATGGGCCTGTCGCCGAAAAACGTCAACCAGCTGACCAAGATCATGCAAGGCATGTTCAAGCTGTTCAACGATTTCGACATGTCGCTGATCGAGCTCAACCCGCTGGCCCTGGTGTCCACCGGCGACCTGATGGCGCTCGACGGCAAGCTCAACTCCGACGACAACGCCGCCTTCCGCCAGCCCCGTCTGCGGGCGATGCGCGACATCGCGCAGGAGGACCACACCGAAGTACTGGCCAGCAAGTACGACCTGAACTACGTGACCATGGATGGCGACATCGGCTGCATGGTGAACGGTGCCGGCCTGGCCATGGCGACGATGGACGTGATCTCGCTGAGCGGTGGTTCGCCGGCCAACTTCCTGGACGTGGGTGGCGGCGCAACCAAGGAACGCGTCAGCGAAGCCTTCAAATTGATTTTGTCGTCCGACAAGGTTCGCGCGATTTTCGTGAATATTTTCGGCGGCATCGTTCGCTGCGACATGATTGCCGAAGGCATCGTGGAAGCCGTGAAGGAAGTGGACGTGAAAGTGCCGGTGGTGGTGCGCCTGGAAGGTACCAACGTCGAGAAGGGCAAGGAGATCCTGCGCAACAGCGGCCTTGCCATCATCGCCGCGGACGACATCAATGACGGCGCGCAGAAAGTGGTAGCAGCGGCCGCTGCCCATGTAGGAGCGGCTTCAGCCGCGATTCCCTGAGCAGCGACGCGAGTTGAAGCAATCGCGGCTTAAGCCGCTCCCACATTCCTTCGATTGGAAATTCTATGAGCGTTTTGGTTAACAAGAATACTAAAGTCATCGTGCAGGGCTTCACCGGCACGCAGGGCACCTTCCACGCCGAGCAGATGCTCGACTACGGCACCAAGGTGGTCGGTGGCGTTACCCCGGGCAAGGGCGGCAGCACGCACCTGGGCCTGCCGGTATTCAACACCGTGGCCGATGCCGTGGATGAAACCGGCGCCGATGCATCCGTCATCTACGTGCCGCCGCCGTATGCGGCTGACGCCATCCTGGAAGCGGCCGATGCCGGCATCCGGGTGATCGTCTGCATCACCGAGGGCATTCCGGTGCTGGACATGTTGCGCGTGAAAAATGCGCTGAAGGCCTATGAAGACGTAGTGCTGATCGGCCCCAACTGCCCGGGCATCATCACGCCCGGCGAGTGCAAGATCGGCATCATGCCGGGCCACATCCACATGCCGGGCAAGATCGCGATTGTGTCGCGCTCGGGCACGCTGACTTATGAAGCCGTGAAGCAGACCACCGACGCCGGCCTCGGCCAGAGCACGGTAATCGGTATTGGCGGCGACCCGATGCAGGGCATGAACTTCATCGACTGCCTGCGTTTGTTCCAGGACGACGCGCAGACGGAAGGCATCATCATGGTCGGCGAGATCGGCGGCAGCGCGGAAGAGGAAGCGGCCGAGTTCATCGCCGAATACGTCACCAAACCCGTGGTCGGCTTTATCGCTGGCGCCAGCGCCCCGGAAGGCAAGCGCATGGGCCACGCCGGTGCGATTGCATCGGGTGGCAAGGGTACGGCCAAGGGCAAGTTCGAAGCGCTGGAAGCCGCCGGCGTCACCACGGTGCGTTCGCCGGGCGACCTGGGCAAGGCCATCGCGGCGCGGTTGAAGGCCAAGCACTAGAAACTGTAGGAGCGGCTTCAGCCGCGATGCTCTAATCCTCAAAAGCATCGCGGCTGAA
>JANNWV010000069.1:0-22905 GCA_031408815.1 Gammaproteobacteria bacterium | reverse complement strand
AGAATGGTTTAAGAACCATTTGGGAAGTGTTGTTTCAGATCAACATTGTCCCAGAAGCGTGATGACCGGATCATTCTCGCGTGGCGGGCACCCAGCCCGCCTCTTGCCGGCCCGGGAGGCTGACCATGCGCCGATTCGAATTCGGGCGACCGCCGACCGCGACGCCAATCCGCAGCCGACCTGCCGGCGGGCCAAGGCTGTGTTGGCCACCCATTCTGGCCTGCGTCCTGGGCTTGGCTGGCTGCGGCAACCCCGAACAGGCCAGGCTGGCACAGGACGCGGTCCACCTGCGCGCAGAATTGCAGGCGACACGATGGCAGCTGCAGACGCTGCGCATCGAGCGCGACGATCTGGCGCAACGCGTACACCGCGCTGAGGCCAGCGCCCTGCAATTGCGCAGCGACACGAAATTACTCGGCGATGCCAACACCGAACTCGCAGACGCGGTGAACCGCCTGTCGTACGAGGACTGGAACAAGGTGGTGCCCGACGTGCAACTGCGATTCAGCGATGTCGAGAACGCCGCCCACGACCTGGATTCGCGGGTCGTGCGCGTGCTCAATGCGCTGGGCGGCGAATCGCCGCGCTGAGACTCGGCGCTGGCAGTATCTTGCTCCGGTCGTCACAGACTGGCTCAGGAACGGTTCGAGATGCCCTGTTTCGGCTCAGCGAAAGAGGGCTTGCCAGCAAGCTCGACAGCGGTCCCGAGCTAGTCTGGGACTTCGCCTACGGCTAAAACAAGACCGAAGTTGAAGCGATCAAAGGGCAGGCCTCTTGGCCCGCCCTCTGTTCACACCACGGTCCCCGCGACGGGGGTTCGACGGTCAGTAAGACTGCAAGTTGAGGATCACCGACAGGATGCTGCCAAGGATCGAGTAGGAACCATTGTTGTTGGCGCCGTAGCGATAGCGGCTGTAGTAGCCGTCATCGTATCCGCGCTGGAAGCCCTGGCGGAAGTAGTACGAATATTCATTGCGGTCCAGGTAATAGCCGCTGTAGCCGTAGCTGGCGTCCTGGTAGGCGTACGAATTGCGGTAGTCGGAGCGCCAGTTGTCCATGCGATCGGCCCGGCCGGCCCGGAAGCCTTCGCCATAACCGTCGTCGATTGCCTGTCGCAGCAGATTGGCGCCGTACTGGTTCAGGGTGTAGTACTGACCCGCGCGCTGGTAGCGATAGATCGGCGCGGAGTAGAAATACGGGTCGTTGTCGTAGTTGAATTGCTGGCTGCTATAGCGCTGTTGCTGCTGCCACAGGCGCTGGTTGTAGTCGTTGACGAACTGATACTGCTGGGTGCGCTTCTGTTGCTGCAGCGTGGCGGTGGCCCGCTGGGCATTCTGCCGTTGCTGGCTCGAATACTGGCGGTACTGCGCCACGCGAGTCTTCTGCTGGGCAATCATCTGCTGCTGCTGGGGCCGTGTCAGGCGCGGCTTGGCAGCCTGTCGCTGCGCTGCCTGCTGCTGGCTCGCCCTCGGCTCCCGAACGGAGGTCTTGGCAGTGTCCTGCTGTTTCTGCCGGTCCTGCTTCTGCTCGACCTGCGATTGCTTCTTTTCGGCCTGAGCTTGCTGGCGGCTGGCCTGGGCCTGCTGCTTGCTGTTGCCCCGCTCCTGTTCCTGCTTGGCCTCGCCCTGTTCCTGCTTGGCCTTACCCTGATCCTGCTTGGCTTTGGCCTGTTCCGTCTGTTCTTCTTTGGCTTTTTTCTTCGCGTCGCGCTGCTCGGCGGTGGCTTGCGACTGAGCCAGCACTGGCGTCCAAACCGCGAGTTGCAGCAGCGAACCAACGGCGGCGGCCAACAACAGACGACTCATCAAATTCCTTTTCATGATGCTCTCCGTGAGAAATCTCTCCATCCTCTTCTACGCGCAGAGCGATGAACCTCGTCTGATGCGTTGGAGCGCGCATGGTGTCGGCCGCGATGTACGGCGCAGACAGAAGTGGCGGAGCCGGCCGGTAAGCCGGGTGCTGTCGTGGACAACCATTCCTCCAGGCCCAGCGTCACCGCCGGGCTCCTGACGAGCGCTCGGCGGACGTGATGCAAACTTCCGTTCAGGTATGTTACGTTTGCGTTACGGCAGCGCTAACTTCTGGGTTGGCGCTCCCATTCGACAACCACACAGGGGCCAAACCATGAAACCGACCGGCAAGCGTTTCTCGCACCCATGCCTTCGCAACCTACTGAGCCTGGCAGTCGTCTCCGCGTTGGCTGCGGCTACCGCCCACGCCCAGCAACCTGCCGCCAGCGGCGACCAGCCGAAGACACTGGAGACTGTTTCCGTCACCGGCAGTCGTTCCACCAATCGCAGCGCCACCGAAACGGCCGTGCCCGTTGATGTGATTACCCGCGAAATGATTGATGCCACTGGTGCCACCGAGACCGGCCGCCTGCTGCAGAAACTGGCGCCATCATTCAATTTTCCGCAGAGCTTCGTCTCTGATGGCACCGACCTGATCTGGCCCGCCTCGCTGCGCGGCATGGGCCCGGACCAGGTATTGGTGCTGGTCAACGGCAAGCGCCGCCACCAGCAGGCCTTGGTCAACGTGCAGCAAAGCATCGGCCGCGGTTCGGCCGGCACCGATATCAACGCGATTCCGATCTCGGCGATTTCACGGATCGAAGTCCTGCGCGACGGTGCGTCTGCGCAATACGGATCCGACGCCATCGCCGGCGTGATCAACATCATCCTCAAGGACCAGTCCGAGGGCGGTTCGGTGAACGCCGAGGTCGGCCAGACGTACGAGGGTGACGGCGAAGTACTTCGCGTCGGCGCCAACACCGGATTCAAGCTGGGCGATGGTTTCCTTAACCTCACCGCCGAATACCTTGACCGTGGCGAAACCAACCGGGCCGGCCCGGACGTGCTGCGGGTGTCGCCGCCGCGCGTAACCCAGCGCATCGGCGATGCCGAAATGACCAGCAAGGCCTTCTGGTTCAATAGCGAGATCCCGCTGGGCGAGGCCGAGCTCTATGCTTTCGGCGGCCTTTCCGAGCGCGACGCGAATTCATCGGGCTTCTTCCGCTCGTCGGGAGACGGCCGCACGATTCCGGCCCTGTATCCGAATGGATTCCTTCCTACCCTGCTGACCACGGCTGATGACTGGTCGGTGGCGCTGGGTGTTCGCGGCAATCTCAACGACACCTGGAAATACGATGTCAGCATCAATCGTGGTTCCAGCCAGTTTGAGTTCGCCACCACCAATTCGGCGAATGTCAGCTGGTACTACGAGCCCAAGCCGGGCGGCGGCATCTATGCCGACACGCCGACCTCCGCAAAGGACGGCACGCTTCGCTTCAAGCAGCTGACCTTCAATGCCGACCTGAAAGGATCGATCGACTGGGGCCTCGGTACCGAAGACCTTTATATCGCCACAGGCCTTGAATGGCGCAAGGACGGCTACCAGATCGTGGCCGGCGACCCGGTGTCCTATACCTACGGGCGCACCAACAATGGTGCGATCTTCATCCCCAACCAGAACGGCGGTGCGTCAGCGCCAGGCATCCAGGGCTTCCCGGGCTTCACCCCGGGCACTGAAGTCGACGCCAGCCGACGGAGCATCGCTGTGTATGTCGATGCGGAGTCCAAGGTTACCGAGCGGTTGTTGCTGGGTGCCGCCGCACGCTTCGAGGATTACAGCGATACCGGCCAGAACCAGACCGGCAAGATCACGGCCCGCTTCGATGTCACCGACGTTTTCTCTTTCCGCGGCTCGCTGTCCACCGGCGTGCGTGCCCCGGGCATCCAGCAGGCATTGTTCAGCCAGGTCTCGACGACCCTGGGCTCGGGCGGCGTGTTGACCGATACCGTGACCGTTCGCCAGGGCAGTCCGCTGGCGATCGCGTTCGGAATCGAACCGCTGAAGGAAGAGACCTCGCAAAGCGCCACCGTGGGTTTCGCCTACCGTCCGGGCAATGGCTTCACCCTGACCGCCGACCTGTACCGCATCAGCATCAAGGATCGCATCGTGCTGTCGGGCTACGTTACGCCTGATGGCCCGGCCGGCTGCACCAACCCGGCGATCTGCCCGGCGCGGGTATTGCTGGCCTCGGTGAACGTGGGCGCCGCCAATTTCTTCACCAACGCCATCGACACCAAGACCACCGGCATTGACATCGTTGCCCAGTACGCCAGCAAGCTCGACAGCGGTGCCGACCTGGTCTGGGACTTTGCCTACGGCTACAACAAGACGGAAGTTGAAGCGATCAATTCGCCGTCCTCCCTGTTGGCGCCCGGCGTACTGTTCGACAACACGCAGGTGACCTTGATCGAACAGGGCTTGCCGCACAGCCGCGGCAGCGTCGGCGTCAGCTATCACCTGAACAAATGGCGCCTGTCGGCCACCAACAGCTACTACGGCTCGGTCACCGGCAATGGCTTTGGCCCGGTCTATCACAGCGAAGGCAAGTGGCTTACCGACGTGTCGGCCAACTACGCCTTCAGCGAAAACTTCAACGTCACCGTCGGCGGCAACAACGTGTTCGATGTCTATCCGGACAAGTGGGACAACGGCTTCCCGTTCCCGGAACTGGGCTTTACCTACGGCTGGGAAACCTTGCCGTTCGGGCTGAACGGTGGCTACTACTACGCCAAGGCAGCCTTCACGTTCTGAACCACGACGACGGCGTGCTGCAAATGAAACCCCCGGACCTGGTCCGGGGGTTTTTTGTTGGCGCGCACCAGGCAGGTCGAACCCTGTGAATGCTTCACTCTCGCTCCAGCGCTGCCTTCGCCTCAGCGAAAGTTCCGGGGAAATATGCGACGTTGTCAAACGCCTCGTGGGCAATTTGCTGCGCGACGTAGCGGGCATCGGCCGCGGTACGGCCGACTACGATGATCCGCGTGTTGTGGTCATTCATGGGCAATCGCCCGTCGTCCTTTGCCAGGCGAAGCTCGCCCACGTCCCTGCCCTCAAGCACACTGCCCCGAGGCACGTTGCGTGCGTCGGGAAGACTACCCTGGCGGAAATCCGACACTTCGCGGACATCAAGCAGCACCGCCGTTCGGTCCAGTGACAGCACATGGCGCAGGCCCTCCGCTTCGATCACGGTGACGCCGCCGAAAGCCCGCCACACGGGTATTCCGAGCTGATAGCGCCGCACATTTTGATATCCGGCTGCCTCCAGCTCGGCGGAAATACGCTTGCTTTTTGGACAGAACGGGCCGTTGCAATACAGAACAAGCGGGCGCGCCAGGTCGCCACCGACCAATCGCCCTACTTCGGCGATGTCAGAAACATACATCGACATCGGCACGCCG
Organism: Gammaproteobacteria bacterium; assembly: GCA_031408815.1. Taxonomy (GTDB): domain Bacteria; phylum Pseudomonadota; class Gammaproteobacteria; order Xanthomonadales; family Xanthomonadaceae; genus Arenimonas. The sequence continues at coordinate 17,656 of JANNWV010000069.1, read as the reverse complement.
GGGCGGGCCGCGACATTGAGTGCGCCGGGAACGTGGCTGATGGAAAATTCGAGATGAGGTCGCGTGTCCAGGATGACCGAATCGCCCTTTGCAAGCTCTTGTTGGAATTGCTCGGTGGACAGTTCCGCAGCCGACGTAGTCGGAGTCCCCTGCCAGGGCCGCAACCACAAAGCCACGGACGCGGTCACAGCCAAGGCGGCGAGCAGCCATGGCGCCCATCGCGCGAGCAGAGGGCGGCGGCGCGCAGAGGACGCGGGGACTGGGGAGACATCGGGATTGGACACATGGATCTGGGTCGGGCCCGATTGAGTACCCGCCGGTTCGGTTCGAGCCAGCGCTTCAGCGAACGAGGAAGCCGTCAGGAATCGATCTGCAGGAAGTCGGGACAGCGACTTGCCCACCACGCATTCCAGGTAAGGGGAAACGCTGGCGCGCAGCTTTCGCAGCTCGCGCGGGGGCTCGGTAAGTATCCGGGCCAGAACCACCTGGGCCGACGAGCCGGTATGCGGTGTCTCGCCAGCCAGCATCTCGAACAGAACGCAGCCCAACGAGTAGATATCACTGCGCGCGTCCAATTGCCGGTCGCCGGTCGCCTGTTCCGGACTCATGTAATACGGTGTGCCGATGGTGAGCCCGGTGCCGGTCAGCCGCTCCCCGCCTGCTTCGCTGACGGCCAAGGCGATGCCGAAATCGGCGACCAGAGGCTCGCCCTCGTGCAGCAGGATGTTCTCGGGCTTGATGTCGCGGTGGACCACGCCGTGACGGTGCGCGTAGTCGAGCGCGGCAGCGACTTTCCTGATCAGCTGCACTGCTTCGTCGACCGGCAGTTGCTTGTCCCGATCCAGCCTGGCCCGAAGCGACTCGCCTTCGATAAACGGCATGACGTAGAACAGCATGCCGTCCACTTCGCCAGAGTCGTACAGCGGCAGGATGTGCGGGTGGTTGAGCCGCGCGGCCAGCTCTATTTCGCGCAGGAACCGATCCGGGCCCAGCATGGCCGCCACATCCTGGCTGAGCACCTTGATGGCGACGCTGCGGTGGTGCCTGGGATCCCGCGCCAGATAGACCGTCGCCATTCCGCCGCGACCGAGTTCCCGTTCGATCGGGTATCGGTCGGCCAGCGCTGCCGTGATTCGGCCAAGCAGATCGCTCATGCGATTTACTCCAAGACTGACAGTAGTGCAGTCCCGCGCCGACATTCATAGCACAGAAGTGGCGGAGCCCGCCGGTAAGCCGGGTTCTGTCGTGGACAACCATTCCTCTAGGCCCAGCGTCACCGCTGGGCTCAAACCGTTCTAGCAGCGGTATGGAGCCCGGGGGCTATTCAGCGCGCGGTGATCCAGGCGCGCATTTCCTGCTCGATCACGGGCAGCGACGAACTGGCGATGGCCAGCAGGTGATCGTGGAAGGCGCGAATATCGAACTTGTCGCCATGGGCCGCTTCGGCTTCCCTGCGCAATTGCTGGATCCTGAGCATGCCGATCTTGTAGCCGAGCGCCTGGCCGGGCCAGACCACATAGCGCTCGATTTCCGACTCGGCCGAGGCCGGGTCAACCCCTTCGGTGGCCACCATGTAGTCGATGGCCTGTTCACGGGTCCACTTTTTGGCGTGCATGCCTGTATCCACAACCAGGCGGATCGCGCGGTGCAGCTCATCGCGCAATCGGCCCAGGTCGCCGAACGGGTCGTCCTTGTACATGCCCATCTCGGCGGCCAGGGCCTCGGCATACAAGGCCCAGCCCTCTGCTGCGGAATTGGAGGCAAAGGACTTGGCCAGGAAAGGCGATGGCTGGTCGATCGCAATGGCCATCTGCATGTGATGGCCCGGAATCGCCTCGTGGTAGGTCAAGGTCGGCGAGGCGAACTTGGGCAGCATTGAAGTATTGCGCAGGTTGACCCAGTAAATGCCGGGGCGCGAACCGTCAGGCGCCGGCGGGTCGTAGGAGCCCCCGGGTGCGGAGTCCTGGCTGAATGCGGGGACGACTCGCAGCTCCAGCGGGTGCTTGGGCAGGGTTCCAAACAGCTTGGGCAAGGCGGCGTTCATGCCAGCGATCCGTGCTTCGATGCTGGCCAACAGCGCGGCCTTGCCTTCCGCCGTGTTGGGAAACACGAAGCGTTGCTCGCCCGACATCGCGGTGATGCGCGCTCCCACGGTTCCTTCGGTGTAACCCTGCGCGCGAAGCAGCGTATCCATTTCACCGGTGATTCGCTTTACCTCATCCAGTCCGATCTGGTGCACCTGCTCGGCATCCAGCTCGCTGTCGGTCATGTGCCGGATCATTGCCTTGTACAGTGCTGCGCCATTGGGCAGGCGCCAAAGTCCGGCATCGTGCGGAGCCTGCGGCTCGATCTCGCCCAGGTAGACACTGATACGCCGATACGCCGGCAGTACGCCATCACCCACCAGGGCCAGCGCCTTCGCGGAATACTGGTCGGCATCGGGAACACCCGCCGCCTTGAGCTTGCCGACGAAACTCGTGTACAGGATGTTGTCGGCGGCGGGCGATGCGGAAAACGCATCCACCACTGCCCTCGCCTTGCGGACGATGAAGTCCGGGGGGATGGCGCCCAATTTGACGTCGTGACGCATCTTGGCCAACGACCCATCAAGAATGTCCGGCAGCGATCCCAGGCGCGTCAAATACTCCTCGGCTTCGTCGGCATTGCGGACCGTCTGCTGGGCTTCCATCAACTTCGGAATGTCCACCGTGGGCCCGGAGTTCTGGTTGATCGCATACGGCAGGTACCAGGTGCCATAGACGTCGAAACTGGTGCCGTAGTCGACCACGCGCGAAGGTCCCAGCGCGCCATCGAAAAGGGAAATCAACGAGGCGCGTACCCGCCGCTGTTCGGCATCAAGCGCATCGGGCGAACTTGCCTTCAGTGCTGCCAGCTGCTTTTCGATCTCGGCGACCCGCGCTTCATCGCCCGCTACCGAGCGGTCGTTGAGGCGGGCATCGGCCCCGGGGGCCAGGGGTTCGGGTGTGCCGTTGTAGGTCGCCGCTTCCGGCACCTGCTGGTAATAGCCCAGGCTCAGTTGGTTCACTGCGGTATCGGAAGCCGTCGCCGCCGGGGCCGCACGGACCGATGAAACTTTCCCGTGCGCGTTGCAGCCATAAGTAGCAACGAAAAGGATGGCAGAAATAAGTACGTGTCGAATCATGGGTAAGACTTTGCGACGCTTGAGTTCGGTGACCAGGCTCACGACTGCTTCCCAGCAAGCGCGCGCAAGCCCACGCGCAAGTCCCCAAAATAAGTAGTCATGTTGGCCACGTTCGTCTTGACGTCGGCCAGTCGCAGGCGAAGCAAGGGCAATGCCTGCTTGTCATTCCTGAGGATGGCGACGGCTCCCGAAATCGCCTCGGGCGACAGGTGGGGCGCGCACGGATAGTCGATCTGACTGTCGATTTCCTTGTAGTCGCCAACGGCAATGAATTTGTCGCCACAGTCATCGGCCAGCGTCTGCTGCACATCGTGCGGCATGTGCAAGCGGAACCAGTGCCGGTACTCCGAAGCCATGCCTTCCTCGACGACGTTGTCGAACATGGGAGCGGTGTAGACCCGCATCGCCAGGTCGCGCAGGGCCGGCTCGCGGATCAGGCCTATCTCGCCCGTCGAAGTCAGTTCATCGTAGGTGGCGCGACGCCGGATGTTGCCGCTGTACTGGGTGGCGCGGTAGGCGGCGATCAGCAGCGCCTCGTCGGACAGCGACGGGCCGCCGGAAAGCGCATCTGCAGCGCGCCGCGCATAGTCGGCCACGTCACTGTAGTAGGCAACCTGTACCTCGTAGCTCCAGGCCTCCTCGCGCAGGTCGGATTTCAGGCGCTCGGAAAACACGGCGGCCCTGCGCTCGGTCTCGCGCTCATCGTTCCAGTTCGACGCCTGCAGGCCAATGAAAACGCCGATCACCACCACCATGATTTCGATGGCGACAGAGGCCCAGTCACGGCGGCGAAAGCTGGCGATGGCGCGGCGAATCATCATCTCGGGACTATCTACGGTACGACTGGTTTGAAGTAGCGATCCACCGCCAGCTTGCCGATGTCCATGCCGGCCTTGCGACCCGCGTCGATGGAGAACCGGTAGTGAACACCGCCGAGCAGGCGCGATTCAGTCACTTCATCGATATAATTGCGCGGCGTGTCGAAGCGACGCAGCAGGGCGTCCTCCTCGGCCAGCACCATGGCCGGGGCGTTGGGACCGAATTCCGCTTCGATCACCGCGCCAACGGCACCGGCCGAAAGGCAATGGCCACAGGGATACTCGGGATGCGGTGGCGTGTTGCCGAGCAACGGCTCCCAGTCGGGGTCGGGATCGGTGCCATCGTTGCCGTCCATCTTCGCGTTGCGGATGGCAGTGATGGGCCGCCAGAGATTGAATGTGTACTTGCCATCCATCATCGAGACATAGGAATCCACCCAGGCCATCTCGGCCAGCGCGAGGAATCGGGCGTCCTGAACCAGCGATCGACCCGGTCGACCCACGAGTTGCGGCAAGACGATGCGGACATTTCGGTTGCCCCAGAACTTGCCGATATCGGTTTGATCGGCGCTGCGGTCCTTGGATTTCTTGCCGCCCATTCGCTTGATTTCGTTGAAGTCGCGCGCCCATGTTTCGCTATCGAGTGCGGGCGGGGGCGGCGAACGCACTTCGTCGGCTCGCGTCATGACCCAGGGGCGGATGCGCGCGATGTTGACGCCTACGCGTTCTATGGTCGGGACATAGACGCCGGCGGTCTGCACGTCGAACAGCGGGTCATGAATGTTCGCGCCCGAGTCGGCGCGGGCCTTGAGCAGTGCCGCGGCTGCGGCCTTGCCGACCTTGGCACCGGCGTCGCGATCGCTTGCGTTCTTGACTTCCGCCAGTGAGGCCTTCAAGGGCGCGGCAAATCCTTCGGCCTGGTCCGGACAAAGCGCGACCAATACGTCATGGGCCGCCGATGCGGCGGCGGCTTCCTTCGATCCGTTGCCACGGATGGGCGTCTTCGACAGATACGGCGTGTACCGGCCTTCAATGCCATTGATTGCTTCGAACATGGCGACGTTGACCATTGCGCCCACGTCAATGTCCTCGTCTTCGCATTCCTTGACCTGAAGGTTCCATTGCGAGAGCACGCCGTTCACCACGCCGGCTGAAACGCAGGGCGAGGACAACAGCCCAAGCGCCAGCCATGAACCGATGATCCGGACCTTGATTTCCGACATGATGCTTCCCCCCGTTTCGCCCTGGGCCTAGCCTACACTGCCTTGTTGGGCAGAAAAAAGCGTGGCCGCTGATGCATCGCGAGCGCCCGTTGGAGCATTCGAGGATTTGAGGGGTGGGTGCGACAGAAGTGGCGGAGTCGGCCGTTAAGCCGGGTTCTGTCGTGGACAACCATTCCTCTAGGCCCAGCGTCACCGCTAGGCTCAAGCAGCACACCCGGGTGCGGGTCGAGCCAACCCATAGCACCCCTATTTGGCCTTGCTCCGAGTGGGGTTTACCGTGCCCTGCGACGTTGTCCCCGCAGGCGGTGGGCTCTTACCCCACCGTTTCACCCTTACCACGCACGTCTTGCGACGCCGTTCGGCGGTCTATTCTCTGTTGCACTGGCCGTCGGCTTACGCCGCCCAGGCGTTACCTGGCACTCTGCTCTGTGGAGCCCGGACTTTCCTCGGCGCGGTTGCCCGCGACGCGGTTGTCTTGGCCGACTCCGCCGTGGGCATTGTCTCACAGCGGCCTAAGGGCGGTGGATGGCCCCAACGGCCCGTTAAGGTGGCGGCAACTTCAACTTGGCCAGCAGCGCGGGAAACCTGGGATCGGAACGCAACTCGCGCAACAACGGGTCGTAGGCAATGCCCGCGGCGCTGGCTTCCCGTTGGGCGACGGCCCGTTCCAGCCACTCGAACGCCTTGTCCTTGTCGCCCATCCACAAGTAGGCAACGCCAATGAAGTACGCGCCTGTCCTGTTCTCGCGCGCCAGGAGTTCGCGGGTGTAGGCCTTGGCCTCTGCGGAGGTTCCGCGGCTTTCATCAGCCAGCAGCATCGCGTAGCGATTCTTGGATTCGGCAAAGACTGCGTGGGCTTCGGCGCGTTTGCCCTCGAGCAAAAGCAGCAATCCCCGGGAATAGACGGCCTCGCGGGAATCAGGCTGAAGGGAGACAACCCGGGTCCAGACTTCTCGCGCTCCATCGAAGTCGAATTGCGCCGCGCGGGTACGCCCCAACGCCGCCCATGCCGGCACCAGCATCGGGTCATCACGTGTCGCTTGCTCCAGTACCACCCGTGCCTCGGGCAGCCGCCCCATCGACAGCAGCAGGAAACCGTGGCGCAACAGGTTGCGACCGTCGTGCGGGTCGAGTCGCACCGCACGCTCCAGGTCGGACAGCGCACCGGTCCAATCCCATTGATCGCGCGCACGCAGGTATCCGCGGGCGGCATAGCCGTCGCCCAGGTTCGGATCCAACGCGATCGCCTTTTCCGCGGAGACCATCGCCCTGTCCGCGCCCGCCTCGACCATCTTCGGATCGTCGTCGTTTTCGGAGGTAAAACTCTGCGCCATCGCCAAACTCGACCAGCCGCGTGCAAATTCGGGATCAAGTGTGGTCGCACGCTGGAAATACTCCAGCGCCTCCGGGAACTTGCTGCGGATCATCGCCTCGCGGCCCTTCAGGTAGACGTCGTATACGTCAAAGCCGGGTGTGTGCCCGCCGCCCGCCTGGGCGGTCGTGTCGACCAGCAATTTCAGTTTCAGGGAGTCGACCACCGAAATGGCAATATCTTCCTGCACCGCGAAAATATCGGTGAGCTTTCGATCGTAGGTTTGCGACCACAACTGGTAGCCGTCGCTGACCTTGCTAAGTTGGACGTTCACGCGCAGCCGGTCGCCTTCCTTGCGCACGCTGCCCTCGAGCACGCTGTCCACGCCGAGGGTCTTGCCGATTTCGGCGATGGTGGCGTCCTTGCCCTTGAACGACATGGAAGACGACCTGCCCGCGACCTGCAATCCGGCGACCTGCGCGAGGCGATCAGACAGCTCTTCGGAAATTCCGTCAGAGAAATAGCTCTGGTCCTGCTTTTCGCTGAGGTCCTTGAAGGCCATGACCGCGATGGATCGGGGCGATGCTCTGGCGGGCGGCACGGGGGAGGTGGGCGCGTTGGCGGTGGGCGCGGTAGCGGCAGGAGCATCGGCTGCCGTCATTTGTGTTCCAAACTTTCGCCAGCCCAGTACGGCGAGCAACAACGCGCCAATCACCAGTACCAGCAACGCAGCTCGATTGCGGACGCTGTGATCGCTTCGACGCCGGCCAGACTGCGACGGCGAGGCGGGCACGGTAACCGGCGTGGCGGACTGCGGCGAACCCGCGACACCCGTGAAGGCGGGCGAGCCAGGCGGCGTCGAGGTGGAGGCCAGCAGCGCATCCACGCGCTGCACGACTTCGGCGCCGGACTGGGGCCGGTCCTCTGCCCGCTTCGCCATCATGGCGTCGATCAATCCCTGCAACGCCGCGCGACTGGGCGGAAGGCGTGGAATATCGGCGCTGATGTGCTGCGTGCCGATTGCCCAATTGTCGGTGCCGGAATACGGCAGTTCGCCAGTGAGTAACTGCCACAGCACCACACCCAGGCTGTAGATGTCGCTGCGGCCGTCCACCTTTTCGCCACGCAATTGTTCCGGGCTCATGTAGTGCGGCGTGCCGACGCTGGTGCCTTCGACGGTCAGCACCGATTCGCCGTGCATCATGCGGGCGATGCCGAAATCCGAAAGCATCGCCGCCCCATCGGCCCGGCGCAGGATATTGTCGGGCTTGATGTCCCGGTGCACGACGCCGCGGCCATGCGCGTAATCGAGCGCACTGGCGATGTCGCGCACGATGCGAAGCGCCGCCCTGGGTTCCAGGCACTCGCCATGCGCAGGTAGCACGCTGCCACCAGACTCGTATTCCATGGCGATGAAGAGGCAACCGTCATGCACGCCAAAATCGTGGATGGCGACGATATGCGGATGGTGCAGGTTGGCGGCGATTCGCGCTTCGCGCAGGAAGCGTTCGGCCAGGGTCGGGTCCTGGTCGCTGCCCGGCGACATCAGCTTCAGCGCGACTTCGCGACCCAGCGATTGTTGTTCGGCCAGATAGACAATGGCCATGCCGCCGCGGCCGAGTTCGCGCAGCAGCGTGTAGCCGGTCATGCCTGCGATACGAGGATCGGTCACTGATTCAGCCCCCTGCCCGTGCAGCAATTCTGCGCCACATTACTACTGACGCGAAGGGGCCCCGGAAGCGGCCCTGCCCTTCACGTTGGCGCAGTCGTCGATTGGCTTGGTGGCGGGCGTGAACCAGTAGAAATCGGCGGGACCGCTGCCAGCCACGGCGGGCCCGGCGCTGGTTTCGCCTTCCGTCACCTCGACCAACTGGATGACCACGCGGCTGGCTTGCGCTTCGCGTGCCTGCAGGTGGCTGGGCACGCCGGTGTCGGCGCGCACATGCTCGCCGCCGGCAATAAGCAGCGCGGGGGCGTTGTCGGCCATGGCACTGGCCATGCTGGCGTCTTTCGCCAGCTGGATCGCGACCATCGGCCCGAGCGTGTCTCGCGCCGCCTTGCCGCAATGCGCCTCGTAGATTCGTTCGAGCAAATGCGCACGCGTTGCGACGCTTGCCGATGGCACGGTGCTGAAACGCGGCTGCGCTTCGAGCACCGGCTCACCCTTGGCATACACCTCGCCGATGAATTTCTTGCCGACATTGCCGGCCAGCAACCTGCCCTCTTTCAGGCTGGCCTGGAACAGTGGGCCATACACGGTGAAGTCCCAACCCTTGGCGGGCAAGGCCAGCTTCTGTTGGATTTGTTCGAGCGTGTCGGCGGTTACGAGGCTGGCAAGCGCGGGGCGCTGCGCATCATCGAGCATCTCGAATACCACCGCGCTGCCAGGTTGGCTGGCAAGACGATGCTTGATGAGGCGCAATTCGATCTGGTGGTGGTCCGGGTTGTCGTGTTTCTCGCCGATGAAGGCGAAGCGCGCCGAGGCAAGCGCGGACAGCAATTCCGACTCGGGTACTTTTTCGCCTTGGGCATTGACGATGATGCCGGCGAGCGGGTGGTCGCGAAGCGTCGGAGAAAGCCATTGTGGCTCGACAGAAGTTGCAAGTGCCGGCGCAGCCAGCCAGGCACAGGCCAGGCCCAGGGCAGCCATGCGGACGACGTGTCGACCCTGTTTCATTTCTTGTGCTTCCCGGTGCTTGCAAACGGATCCAGGCTGTCGACTCCAAGCGCCTTGAAATCACGCACATTGCGCGTGACTACGGTAAGCCGGTGCGTTTGCGCGGTGGCGGCGATGAAAGCATCTTCATACAATGTGTTGGAGCGCTTGTGCATCATTTTTGCCCAGCAACGCGCGACGTCTGCGTCGATTGCCAATACTTGTGCATTGGGCAGCAGGTCCTGCAGCAACCAGCGCTCCAACGCGTCGGCTCGCGCCACATCCTGTGCTCGCGTGAGCTCGATGCCCTGCTGGATCTCGGCGATGGTCATGGCGCTTACATACAACGCGTTTGATTGCTGTGCACGCATCCATTCCACAACTGCCCCATGCGGTTTCGGCTTGCGGAGCTCGGAAATTACATTGGTGTCAAGTAAAAACATTCGTGCCCGCTTTTCTCGACCTGAGTGCGCCGCGAGCGGGAATCGGCAGTTCGAAGCGCAGCCCGTTTGGGTCGAGCAGCACCGACTTCAAATCACGAAGACCACGCGCCTGAAGCGCCTTCCATTGTTCGTACGGAACCACCACGGCGGTTGCCTTGCCATGTCGAGTGACCACCTGGGGGCCATTGGCGAGTGACTGGTCGATCAGTTCGCTAAACCTCGACTTGGCTTCCTGTACCGGCCAGCTGTTCATGCCCTATCTCCAATATGACCTGAATTGTGACTAGTTTATCAGAAGGGCCAGTGGCGGTGGAAAGTATCGCGGGCGGGCTGTCACCGTTCAGGGTGATTGCTTTTCCTTCGCGATGGCGCGCAGCCCATCCAGGATCAGCTTGTTGTTGCCAGTCAGGTCGGCGAGACGGGTTTCGATGTCGGCGATGCGCAGGCGCAGGAAGGGCAGCAAGTCGGGATTTGCGCGAAGTGCGGTGGCTGCTTCATGCACCTCAGCCTCGGACAGGCCGGGCGTGCAGGGATAATCAATGACCCTGTCGATACCGGTGTAGTCGCCGATGACAATCAATTTGTCGCCGCAGTTGCGCGCCAGCGAGCGCTGCGTCGCTGTGGGCAAGGTCATCCGGAACGCCTCCCGGTAGCGCGAGGTCATGCCCTCGCGGACCATGACCTCGATCGTGGGGCTGTTGTAGATCCGCATCGCCGTGTCGCGCAGCGACCGGTCGCGGATCAAGCCGATGGTGCCGGTCGAAATCAGTTCGTCGTAGGTTCCGCGACGGCGCGACTTGTTCTTGTATTGCGTGGCGCGGTAAGCGCTGACCAGCAGCGCTTCGTCCGACGTCGGACCCGTGCCATCCAGCGCATTGACCGCGATGCTTGCGTTGGCCAGGACATCGCGGCTGTACTCGATCATCAACTGGTAGCCCCAGTCCTCTTCGCGCAGGTCTTCCTTCAGGTGCGCCGTAAACGTGGCGGACTGCTGCTCGGTGACGCGCGCCTGGTTCCAGTTCGACACCTGGATGCCGACGAAGACGCCAATCACCACGATGACAAAGTCGATGCCGACGGCAGTCCATTGTTGGTTCTTGACGTGTTCGATGACGCGACGAAGCATCATGGCGATTTGACCAGTGCGGGATAGGCGATGGTGGGCGGCGGCGGCCAGCGCAGTCCGGACTCGGCAAGCCGGGCCTTGAAGTTGGGTGTGGCATCCAGGTCGAAGGGCGCGCCGCAATAGCAGACGGTGGTCAACACCGCCAACAGGAAAGGTCCCGCTGGGCGCGCATCCATGGCGGTCGCCAGTCGATTGGCTTCGGCCCGGTCGCCCGCGTTCGCGGCTTCCACTATCTCGGCCACGCGCCATTGGCTGTACTTGGCTTGCACGCCGTACATCTCTTTCAAGCTGGCATGGATTTCAGCCGGTGGCAGGCCCTGCGCACGACTTACCACGACCCGCGCGGCGTAATAGTTGTCCGGAATCGTTTGCGGATTCATATCGTCCAGTTCCTTTGCGGCGGCATCGCTGCGCCCGAGCATCGCCAGCGCAATCGCCCTGCGGGTAGCGGCACCCGACGGAACACGAATCGCTTTTTCGAAGGCGTCCAGCACGTCCAGGGCACGCTGCGGATGCCCCGTAGCCAAAGCGACGGTGATGCGGGTATTGGCGTTGATGCGATTGAGCGGATCGCAGACGCGGGCACGTGCGCTGAGGTGGTCGAGCGCGTCGCCGTAACCAAAGGCACTGGCGAAGACCGGCATCCAATTGGACGCATTACATCCTGGTGCCTTCAGCGCCTCGTCGATCAGTCCGGACAGGCCACGCCAGTCGTCGCTCAGCATTTGTCGCTCGGCCAGGGTAAGGGCGCGCTGTTGTTCATCCTTACTGCTCGCCGCAGCCAGCGAGAGTGTTTCCAGGGCGGCTTGTTGCGCCTTTTCTCTTTCAGACTGGCTGCGCTCGTCGCTCTGCAACATGTGTTCGTACAGATCGACCTTGGCGAAATGGGCCTCGAAAAAATCGGGCTCTAGCACCGTGGCCTTGTCGAACTCTGCGTTTGCGATACGTAGGCCGCCAATCAGTTCGGTTTTCGGATTGGCATGGGCATCGTCATACAGCTTCAGGCCCTTCTGATAGGCGATGAAGGCGTCGACATTGCCGATTCCCGCCTTGCGCATCCGGGTCCGCTGCTTGTCATCGAGCAAGACATTTAACGCGCCAGCGACTTGCTCGGCGATGTCCAGTTGCACGGCAAGCGTGTCCTGCAGCGTGCGGTCGTAGGTTTTCGACCACAGGTGGTAGCCATCACTGGCGCGGATCAGCTGCGCGGTGATACGCGCGCGCTCGCCTTCGCGGCGTACGCTGCCTTCCAGAATGTTGGCAACGCCGAGTTTTTCGCCGATGCCGCGCAGGTCTTCATTCTTGCCCTTGAACTGGAACGACGAGGTGCGGCCGACCACTTGCATACCATTGATGCGTGCGAGTGAGTTGAGGATTTCCTCGGACAACCCGTCGGAGAAGAATTCGTTGTCGGCGTCGCTGGACATGTTGACGAAGGGCAGCACCGCGATGGAGTTGGGCGAGACTTTTTGGCCGGCAGGGTTCGGTGCAACAGCCGGTTTGGCGGCAATGGCAAATTGGCTGACGGCAGGCGCCGGCTCCGTCTTGGCTTCGCCCAGCCAGATCACCACGCCTCCGACGACCGCAATCGTCGCCAGCAAGGTTATCTCCGCGCGCGTTGCACGCTGCATGCCGCGCTCGCCGTGGTACCAGGCAAGCACGGCAGTGATAACGAAACCAATCACGGAGATTCCGATGGCGATGCGCAGCACGCTGTCCGGCCAGTGGTAGGCACCGATCAGCAGGCTGAGCACCTGCAGCAGGACCCAGGCGCCCGCTGCATAGGCCAGCAGCCACTGCGCCAATTTTCTGCTGCGCAGGTTCTGCAATAGCGAGCGGGCAGTCGCGTTTTCGCTCATCGTGCGGCTTCCGTCGCAATCAATCGCTTGAACTCGGGGTCATTGCGAAGAGCGTCCCAGTAGGGCTCGTTGCGCAGGTTATGCACACTGGTGAAGGCTGCGGGTATCTTCATCAGGTGGCGCAACAACGGCACGGCATTTTTCGCATCACCGTTCATTGCGTAAATGCGCGCCAGATAGACGACCCAGCCGGGGCCTTCCAGCTGGTCGGCACTTTCCGGCACTAGCGACACGGCCAGCCTGCCCTGCGTGGCAGCGGCGTCGCGCTCGCCCAGGCCAGCGAGCGCCGTGCCGAGCACACAATGCCACGCGGTTTCGACATAGCGGTTTTCGGGCCTGGCGGCCAAGGCGCTCGTGGCTTCGGCTTTTACCTGGCGGTACGTATCCAGCGCATCCTCTTGCGCGCCCGCCAGTCGCTGACTGAGTGCCAGGTTCAACTGCCATTCCATTCGTGCCGGCAAGTAGCCATTCATGGATGCGTCCAACACCGTGTCCCCCGAGCTGGCGATCGCGGCCCGCAACTGTCCGATAGCCGCCTTGTAGTCACGGCGCAACAGCGCGTTCGTCCCAATCAGCCCCTTCACTACCGGGGAGTTGGCATCGGCCGAAGCCAGATATCGGCCTGCCCGCGCAAAATCGCCCTGGTACCAGGCGCATTGCAGCTTCATCGCCAGGGCATGGGTGTTGTCCGGCGAAAGGGCAACGCTGGCATCCAGCTCGCTGACGGCGCGCTCGCACTCTCCCATCACGACCAGGGTCACGCCGTGGTGGTAGGCGATGTTTCCATCGTTGGGCGACAGCTCGCGTGCGCGCCCGAAATCGGCTTCTGATTGCTCGAACTTGCCGAGCCGCCGGCTCAGGTAGCCCGCCCACGTCCAGATATCCGCATCATTGGGCAGCCGGGGCTTGAGGGAATCCATCACCGCCAACGCGCCAGCGAAATCGCGCTTGATGTAATACATGTACACGCCGCGGGCAATCTCGGTGTGCACGGAACCGGGCGCGAGTTCAGTGGTACGGGCAAGAGCTCTCTCGCCCTCCTTGCGCAATTTGCCGGATGGGTCCAGGCCGATCCAACCGATGCGGAACGACTCGCGCGCAATCTGCGCCCAGGCCAGGGAGAAATCAGGATCGAGGCGAACGGCCTCACGGTAGGCGGCAAGCGTTTCATCGCCCTGCTGCCGGGTTTGCAAGACGCGACTGTTGAGGACGCGCGCCTTCAGGTAGGCATCGTACGCGGCGGGAACCTGGGTTGGTATTTCTGCCAGTGCTTCGCGCTCGCCGCGGCTGATATTGGCCGCCAGCTGTTTGGCGATTTCCTTCGCGACTTCGCTTTGCACGGCGAAGATATCGTCCAGCGTGCGGTCGTAGGTTTCGGCCCAGGCATGGTTGTCGGTGGCGGCATCGATCAGCTGCACATTGATCAGGACCTTGTTGCGGTCGCGCTGAACGCTACCCTCCAGGATGTAGGCAACGCCCAGTTCGCTGGCGATGTGCGACAAGTTATCCGGCCGGCTGGCGTATTTCTGCGTCGAAGTTCGCGAGATGACCTTCAGATCGCCGATCTTGGCGAGGCTGGTGAGGATCTGGTCCTGGATGCCATCGGCGAAATAACCGTTGGACCTGTCTTCGCTTAGGTTTTCGAAGGGCAGCACGGCGACGGATTTGGCGGAGATGGCCGGCTTAGGCGCAATGGCCGGAGTTGTCGCCTTGTCTGCTCGGGTGGCGCTGGCAGTCGCGGTGGCGACGTCCGCCTGCGCGCGCCCCGGTGCCAGCACGAACTTGTCGAACCCGAAATACACCAGCGCCAGCAGCAGCATCGCAATGATCAAGCGATTCATGCGCTGCGCAGTCTGCGGTGCGATTGATTTCTCCGGCGGCACCTCTTCGTCGCGCTTGATGCCGTCGGGCGTCAGTTCGAAGATCCAGGCGAAGGCGATCGCCGGGATGAATCCAATCGCCAGCACGATGACGATGGTGCGCGGGACCCAGCCCGGTGCGCCGAACATCGGCAGTACCGTACCCGCAACTTGTGTGATGAGCCACGCGCCGACCAGGTACAGGCCGGCCATGCGGATCACATTGCGGCGGCGCAGTTCGTTGAAAAAGGTCATGGGCTACTCACAGGAGTAATCACCGGGCAGGTTCTTCCTGCACAGGTCGGGTGCGCCGTACTTGTCCCAGAGTTCGGGCAGATGGAAGTCACGCAGGAAGCCCTTGAACTCGGGCAGCGCGCGGATCGGTGCGCCCTGGCGCGTCCAAATCCAGTTCATCGCGTCGATGCGCTCGCCCATCTCGCGCTCGCGCAAGATAGTCAAACCCTGCGCCGGTTCGCCGAGCCGGAACAGATACAGGGGAGTGGTTGGCAAGGTCTTGTTCGGTCCCATTCGGGCAAGCACCGTTTGAATGTCCTTCACCGCGGCCCGCTTGGCCGCGGCATCGCCGAATATACCGCGGTGTATGACGACCAGATCGTCACGGGTCATTCCGTAATCGAGCCCCATGGATCCCAAAAGCCAGAGCCGCGCGGAATCGGCAGTATCGCCGTGCAGCATGGCGATTTCCGACAGCGCGTTGGCAGTGTTTGCCAGGCCGAGGTCGTAGGCCCGCTGCAGTAGCGGTTCTGCACGCGCGACGTCCCCTTCTTGCAGATACAACATGCCTCGCCAGCGCAGGGCATTGGGCAGCATCGGATCCAGTTCCAGCGCGTGTTCTATCTGCGCGGTGCCCTGACGACGATAACCGATGGTCAGCAGGCTCAGGCCATTCCAAAAGCTGGCGTTGGGATCATTCGGGTTGCGCCGCATGGCCTGTTCGTAGGCATCCCGGCTTTCTACCTGGGTGCCGAGAAACTTGCTCAGCGAAGCGCCACGCGCGGCCCAGGCTTCCGCGAGGTTGGCATCCAGCGCCAGCGCGTCAGCGGCATAACGCATGACCTGTTCATGCGATTGCCGGGGATCAGCGTCGGTGTAGGACGGCAGTACGACGTACAAGGACGCCAGGCGCGCAAAGGCGCGGCCGTACCTTGGATCAAGTTGCACCGCGCGCTGCAAGGCGGCGATGGCATCGCCGAAGCGCGTGCGATCGCGCCGATTGAAGATCGAACTGGCCTGCAGGTACAACTGGTAGGCCTCGGGGTTGGCGGTGCCGGTATCGACCAGTTGCGCGTTCTGGCGCTTGTTGAGCAACAGGCTCAGGCGCTCGGTGATGCTGCGAGCAATGTTTTCCTGAAGTGCGAACACATCCTTAAGGTCACCGTCGTAGCTGTCGGCCCAAAGTTGCTGGTTGTCGCGAACGCGGGTCAGGCGTGCACTGATCCGCACCCGCTCGCCCTGCTTGCGCACGGAGCCTTCCAACACCGTCGCGACACCCAGCGCCTTGCCGATGTCTGCCAGTGGAAGGTTGCGACTTTTGTAATAGGACGACGACGCGCGCCCGGCCACTTTCAAACCCTGAACCCGTGCCAGCGCGTTCAGCAGCTCCTCGGCGATGCCGTCGGAGAAGTAAGCCTGGTCGTGCGTGGGGCTGAGATCATCGAACGGGAGCACGGCAATGGATTTTTCGTCGGCCGCCGCCGGCTTTTCCGCGACTGCTTTCGTTGCCGCGGCAACGCTTGCGGCCTCGCGCTGCGGCGACAGCACGAATTTGTCAAAGGCGAAGTAGCCCAGCGCGAGCAACAAGAGGACGGTGATGGCGCGGTTTAGCCGATGCGCAGTCTGCGGAGCGATGGAATGCGACGTCGGCAAGTCCGAATCGCGCTTCAGCCCGTCCGGCGTCAACTCGAAGACCCAGGCGAACACCATTGCCAATGGGAAGCCGATGGCGAGCAACGCGAGCAAAGCCTTCATCGCCCACGCCGGCGAATCGAATACCGGCAGCAGTGTTGCGCCCACCTGGGTGATCAACCAGGCACCGACCAGATACAGACCGCCAATCCGGATGACATTGCGGCGCTTGAGTTCAGCGAGCAGGGTCATGTCATGGCACCGCCGCGGCGTCGATGCCGCATTCGAAATCGGTGTCGCCCAATGGCCTGCATCCGGCGGGCCAACCCTTTTCGCGCCAGTAGGCAACGAAGCCGTACTCCAGAAGCTTGGCCTTCACCCGCGGGTCGCGCAGCATCGCCTGGCCTGCAGGCTTGCTTCTGTACAGGTTTGCGAAGTAATAGCCCTGGGGGATCGCGCCGGCTTGCTCTAGGTACTCGTTGTAGCGGGCTACATCCCGCCGCGCGACGATGTACGGACTTGCCGCACTGGGCGGTGCTTCGGCAATCGCCCGACTCAGCCTGGCGGGCTCGACAACCTCGTCGCCCAGTGCCCAGGGCAGCAGTATCTGCGTGAAATCAAGGCTCTTCGGACCATTCGCCTTGATGTTAGCCAGCGCGGCGCGCGCCTCGTCGTTGCGGCCGTAGGCCAGCGGATACTCGAGCGGAACGAGCCAGGCGAATCGGCTGTCGGGCATGATGGCGATCGCCTGCCGCGCCGCCTCTTCGACTTCAGCACGATCATCGAGGGCAACCGCCGCATCTCTCAGGCGAGTCCACCCGACGATGAAATAGGGATCGAGCTTGACCAACTTCCGCGATGCGTTCGCCAAGTCCTGGAGTCGGCCAACCTCGTACAGCATTTCGGCGTAGTCCTCGAGCACATCGGGATAACCGGGATCGATCTGCATCGCGCGCAGGTAGTGGCGCTCGGCGTCGGCAAAGCGGAAGCGTGATCGAAAGACGTTGGCAAGCGCATGTTCAGAGGACGCGGAAGCGGGATCGAGCGCAGCGGCGCGCTCGCCGGCGTCGGCTTCGCAGGCGAGCATTTCCGCCTGCTCGACCGGGGACATCCACGCGTACCAAAAGCTGACTTCGCAGGCCAGCGACAGCGAAGACCAGCCAGCTGCGAAGCCAGGCGCCTTGGCAACCGCCGCCTTGAAGTGCCCGATGGCGGTTGCAAGGTTCTTGCGCGAGCGCAGCAGCGCACGTCCCCGCAGGTATTGGTCATAGGCCTCGGGATCGATCGAGGCGCGCGCCGCGACTTGCGCGTCGACGCCGAGCGATAGCTTG
>JANNWV010000068.1:0-8992 GCA_031408815.1 Gammaproteobacteria bacterium | reverse complement strand
CCCACTTCATCAACGGCGAGGACGTGGCCGGCAGCAGCGGTCGCTTCGGCGACGTGTTCAATCCCGCCACCGGCAACGTCACCGGCCGCGTGCCGCTGGCGTCGAAGCAGGAAGTGGAAGCCGCCATCGCCTCGGCGCAGGCGGCCTTCCCGGGATGGGCGGCAACGACGCCGCTCAATCGCGCCCGCGTGCTGTTCAAGTTCAAGCAGCTGCTCGAAGCCAATGCCGACGACATCGCCATGGCCATCACCAGCGAGCACGGAAAAGTATTGTCGGATGCGCGCGGCGAACTGACCCGCGGCATCGAGGTGGTGGAATTTGCCTGCGGCATCCCGCACCTGCTCAAGGGCGAGCATTCCATGAACGTCGGCACTGGCGTCGACAGCTACAGCGAATTTTCGCCGCTGGGCGTGGTCGCCGGCATCACGCCCTTCAATTTCCCGTGCATGGTGCCGATGTGGATGTTTCCGATCGCGCTGGCATGCGGCAATAGCTTCATCCTCAAGCCCTCCGAACGCGACCCGACGCCGACCCTGATGCTGGCGCGACTGCTGAAGCAGGCCGGCCTGCCCGATGGCGTGCTGAATGTCGTCAATGGCGACAAGGAAGCCGTGGACACGCTGCTCGATGATCCGCGCGTGCAGGCGATCAGCTTCGTCGGCTCCACGCCGATAGCCGAATACATCTATTCGCGCGGCTCGGCCAATGGCAAGCGCGTGCAGGCGCTGGGCGGCGCCAAGAACCACATGGTGGTGATGCCCGACGCGGACATGGACCAGGCGGCGAACGCCTTGCTCGGCGCAGGCTACGGTTCGGCGGGCGAACGCTGCATGGCGATTTCGGTGGCCGTGTGCGTGGGCGATGCCACGGCGGACGCCTTGATCGCGAAACTCAAGCCGATGGTGCAGGACCTGCGTATTGGCCCGGGACACCATGGCGACCCGGACATGGGTCCGCTGGTGACCTGCCAGCATCGCGACAAGGTGCAGGGCTTCATTGACATCGGTGTCGAGGAAGGCGCGAAACTGGTGGTTGATGGGCGTGGCTTGAAGGTGCCCGGGCACGAGGCTGGTTTCTATCTGGGCGGCAGTCTGTTTGATCAAGTGACCGACGCGATGCGCATTTACCGGGAGGAGATTTTCGGTCCGGTGGTTTGTATCGTCCGGGCGGCTGATTTTGGGCGAGCGCTCGAGTTGGTCAACCAGCACGAATACGGCAACGGCACGGCCATCTTCACCCGCGACGGCGATTGCGCGCGGCAGTATGCGCACCAGGTGCAGGTGGGCATGGTCGGCATCAACGTGCCGATCCCGGTGCCGATGGCCTTCCACAGTTTCGGCGGCTGGAAACGATCCTTGTTCGGCCCCTTGCACATGCATGGCCCCGACGGCGTGCGTTTCTACACCCGCATGAAGACCATCACCGCACGCTGGCCGACCGGCATTCGCGCGGGCGCCGAATTCAGCATGCCGACGATGAAGTGAACACATGAGTCCGTCCGAAAAATCCGCCGCCACGGCCAGCCACGTGGACCTGGCGTTCACCCGCGAGTCACCGTACGGCACCTCTGCCGAGCCGACTTATTCCGGCGCGCTGAGTTTCCTTCGGCGGCGCTACGACAAGAATCTGGCAGGCGTCGACGTTGCCGTGATTGGCGTGCCTTTCGACCTGGCCACGACCAATCGTCCCGGCACCCGACTGGGACCACGCGGCATTCGCGCGGCGTCGGCGTCGCTCGCCTGGTGCCGGCCGTATGCGTGGGATTTCGATCCGTTCGATCGCGCCCACGTGGTGGACTGGGGTGATGTGTTCTTCGATTCGGGACAGCCCGCGAAAGTGCCCGAGGTCATCTGCGATGCGTACCGGGCCTTCATGGCCGCAGGCGTCATGCCGCTGACCCTGGGTGGCGACCACTTCATCAGCTATCCGATCATCGAGGCGCTGCAGGAAAAGCACGGCCCGCTTTCGCTGATCCACTTCGACGCGCACTGCGATACCTGGCGCGACAACGAAGGCCGGATCGACCACGGCACGATGTTCTACCACGCCGCGCGGCGCGGCTTCGTGGATCCATCGCGATCGATCCAGGTCGGCATGCGCACGCACAACGACGAGTCGCATGGCTACCAGGTGCTCGATGCGCGCTGGCTGCATTCGCATGGTGCGGATGCCTGCATCGAGGAAATTCGCGAGCGCGTTGGTGAAAGCCCGTGTTACGTCAGCTTCGACATCGACTTCCTTGATCCATCCTGCGCGCCCGGCACGGGCACGCCGGTGGTTGGCGGCTTCGACACGAATACGGCATTGCGCCTGGTGCGCGGCCTGGCCGGATTGAACATCGTCGGCGCCGACGTCGTGGAAGTATCACCGCCCTTCGACGTCAGCGAACTGACCTCGCTGGCTGCGGCCTCCATCGCGCAGGAATTGCTATGCGCAATGGTCAGCCGGATGCCACCACGCGACTGACGGGTCAGTCTTTCAGCTTGTCGGCAAAGTAACTCTCGAGCTTGCCGACCTTGGGCATCGACACGAACTGGATGTAGCCCTGGCCCGGATTCAACTCGGCGTAGTTGTGGTGGTAGCTCTCGGCAACGAAGAAGGCTTCCAGCGGTTCGATGGTGGTCACGATCGGTGATGCGAAGGACTGCGCTGCCTCGAGTTGCCGGATGTAGTTCGCCGCAACCGCGGACTGCGCATCGTCCAGTGGAAAAATCGCCGACCGGTACTGCGTGCCGACGTCGTTGCCCTGGCGATCGATCTGGGTCGGATTGTGCGCGACGGCGAAGAACACCTTCAGCAATTGGCCGAAGCTGATGACAGAAGGTTGGTACAGGATGCGGATGACTTCGGCATGGCCTGTGCTGCCGCTGCACACGGCCTTGTAGTTGGCGGCATCGGCCGCGCCGCCTGCATAGCCGGGCTGCACTTCGGTGACGCCCTGCAGGCGGCGGAACACCGCTTCCGTGCACCAGAAGCAGCCACCCGCCAGAATGGCCTCACCGCGATCATCGCTGGCGGGCACGTCGAGCAGCGGATTGGGCACCTGGTCTGGCGAAACGCGCAGGCCCAGGCCAGGGATATCACAGGTATTCATGGCTCACTCCACCATCATCGCCTCGGCGTCACCGGAATAGATGGTGTCGTCCCAGTTGCCCATCAAGGCCAGATACAGGAGTTTTTCGAATTCCGGACGGAAGCGCTGGATGATGGCGTCCGGGTCCGGCACCAGTTTGGCGTCGCCGATCAGGCCGAAGTGCACCTTGCCGTTGTAGCTCAGGATGGAAATACCCAGGCCGATGGAACCGGTCTGCGGCACCCAGAACATCATGTCGCGCACCGTGCAGCCGGCCAGGTACAGCGGCATGTGCGGACCCGGGACATTGGTCGCGACGGCGGTGGCCTTGCGGCTGAACAATTCCAGGAAGGTGCGCTGCAGGGCCGCGGGTGCCATGCCGAGTGCGGCGAGCAGTCCATAGCTGACGATGGCCTGGCGCGACGTTTTCAGCTTGCACATGCAGTCGGCCACGCGCTCGAGCCGGCGCACGGGGTTGTCTTCGCCGACGGGCAATTCGAGGAAGACCAGGCCGAAGTGGTTGCCGAGTTTCTTGGCATGTTCGAGCGGCCGCAGGTTCACCGGCACGGTGGCGCGAATGGTCAGGCCGTCCACCATCTCGCCGCGGTCGATCATGTAGCTGCGCAAGGCACCGGCTGCGGAGGCCATCAGCACGTCGTTGACGGTGCAATCGAAAGCGCGGCCGATGGCCTTCACTTCCTCGAGGTCGAGCGGTTCCGCCCAGGCCACGCGCTTGCTGACACCGAGGCGGCCGCGCAGGATCGTGTCGGGATCGTCGGACAGCGACAGCGCAACCGCGAGTTCGCGCGCGATTTCGCCGCCTTCTTTCGCAACGACGGTAGCCAGGCCGGGGTCCCGATAGAAATCGAGGCCCTTCTCCAACATCTGGCCGCCCAGCTTCATGTAGCGGTCGATCGCGCCGACCCGCTCCGCCACCTGCTTGCCGTCGCCATTGAGCCAGGCCTTGGCCAGGTCGCTGCCCTTCTTCGCCTCGCGCGAGGTGTCGGTCATGGACAACATCACCTGCACCAGCGCCATGCCATCGGCATAACAGTGGTGGATGCGCGTCACCAAGGCTGAACCGCCGCCGTATTTTTCAACCAGGTGGAATTGCCATAGCGGTTTGGTCTTGTCGAGCGGCGTGGAGGCCTGCTGACTGACGAAGCGTTCGAGTTCGCGCTTGCCACCGCGACCGGGCAAGGCTGAAAGCCGCACATGCCAGTCGAGGTCGAAATCGGCGTCGTCTTCCCACGTCGCGCCTGCGGGCGAGTCCACAGCCTTCTGCCGGAATCGCGGATAGGCGAGGAAGCGGTTCTTCACGACGCGCTTGAGGCGGTCGATGTCCATCGACTCCTCGAACATCATCACGCTGGTGATCATCATCAGGTTGGTCGCGCGCTCCATGCGCAGCCACGCCGTGTCCACGCGCGACATGGGTTCGCGTCGGAGCTTGGGCGTTTTTTTATCAGCCATGGTGCTTCCCTCGGTCAGCACTGATGGTGCATGGCTGCGCCGCCGAGGGCAAGCTTGCGAACGGAACGGGTCAGATGCCGCCGTGCCACTGGTAGCCGCGGTCTTCCCAATAGCCCCCGTTGCCACCACCCAGGCCGTCGAGGCTGGCCACCAGTTGCAGGCCGACGATGTACTTGGCCATCTTGTACCCCAGCTTGCGCTCCAGCCGCACCCGCAACGGCGCCCCATGCGGGATGCCGAGCACGGCGTCATTCATGTCGTAGGCCAGGATGGACTGCGGGTGATAGGCCTCGGACACATAGATGCTTTCGTAATAGCGGCTGTCATCCTTTTCCAGGCTGTCAGCGCAATGGAACACCACGAACCGGGCATCGGGCCGGGGTCCCGCCAGGTCGAGCACCTTGCCCAGCGGCGTGCCCTTCCATTTGCCGATGCAGCTCCAGCCCTCGACGCAATCGTGTCGGGTGATCTGGGTGCGCGAGGGCATCGCCCGAAGATCGGCCAGGCTCAGGCTGACCGGCTTGTCCACCAGTCCGCCCACCTGCAGCCGGTAGTCGGCAAAACCATTCGCCACCATCGCCAGGTATTCCGGCGTCTGCGGGTTGATCGAGCCATTGGCCTTGAACACCGGCGACAGGTCGGCCGCCGTGAATTCCTGGGCCAGGGCGTTCTCCGGCGTCAGCGCATGCAGGGCGGCGTCGGTCGGCGCGTCGGCCTTGGCCAGCAGGGATTTGAAACTTTCGCTTTCGGCCAGGCGGTCACAGCCGCCCAGCAACACGGCGCCCGAGGCCATGGCCATGCGCCGGAGGAATCGGCGACGCTCATTTTCCGACATGGTCGGCTCCTTCCGGCGGCGCCGGTTCTTCGGGTATCCGGTAGTGGCCGGTAATCATCGAACGGATCTGGTTGACCGGTCCGCTCACCAGCACCATGAAGACATGCACTGCGATGAAGGCGACGAACGCAACGGCGATGACAAAGTGCCAGGTGCGAGCGGATTGCCTGCCGCCAACCAGGTCCACCATCCAGCCGAGCACGGAATTCAGATGCGGCGACATGGCCAGGCCCATCAGCACGATGCCCGGCACGAAGACGAAGATGACCGCGAGGTAGGCAAGCTTCTGCAACACGTTGTAGCGCGTGGCTTCGGCACCGGTCGGATGCTTGAATCGCAGGTGATCGCGGATGGATCGGCCGATGCCACGCCAGTCCGATCGGGTGGGCGCGAGGTCATCGCGCAGGTGGCGGGCGCGCCACGACCACAACAAGTAGGCCAGGCCATTGATCACGAACACCCAGGCGAAGAAGAAATGCCAGCGCCGTCCTTCAGCGAGATTGCGCGGACCGGGAATCGTTGCCCACATCGGAAAGCCGCGACGGCTGTCTTCGCCGGCCATGTTCTTCGACACGCCCAGCACGCCCGTGGTATCGAACCGCAAGCCACCGACTTGTGTTTGCCCACGCAGCTTTCCATCTGCCCCGGTCTTGGCAGTCAGCGAAAGCGCTGGCTTGTCGAAGGTGGAGATGTTGCCCCAGTAAAGGGCCGGATGGGCATTGAATACCTGCAGCCCGCTCATCAGCAGGATGAACAGGCAGGCCACGTTGATCCAATGCATGATGCGCACCGGCAGCCGATGCCGGTAGGTGCTGCGTGTCGCCGATCCAGACATGTCCTGCCCTCACCCTGCCCGAGTACGAAGCGTACTCCCAAGATATAGAGGCCATGTGACGGCTGGACGGACCGCGGCCATGGCATTATTTTCACTTTCCCGCCCAGACCACCGCCATGCCCGAATTCCACAGCCCGCGAATGCACGACCTGGGTGGCTTCACCGTCGGCCGCGTGCTGCCCAGCGCGAATCGTCGCAGCGTCGGACCCTTTGTCTTCTTCGACCACATCGGGCCGGCCGTGTTGTCTGGCGAACAGCCGGTTGCCGTGCGCCCGCACCCGCATATCGGGCTGGCCACCGTCACCTACTTGTGGCAAGGGGCGATGATGCATCGCGACAGCCTGGGCTCGGTGCAGGAAATCCAACCGGGCGACGTCAACTGGATGACCGCCGGCCGCGGCATCGTGCATTCCGAGCGCACGCCGCCCCGCCTGCGTGGCGTGGACCATGCATTTCATGGCCTGCAGACCTGGGTGGCCCTGCCTGCCCCGCACGAGGACGACGAGCCGTCCTTCGCGCACCATCCGCGATCGACGCTGCCGGTACTCGAGCGCGATGGCGTGAAGATGACCGTGGTCGCGGGCAACGCCTTCGGCCTGCAGTCGCCGGTCAAGGTGCTGACGCCGACCCTGTACGTCTCGCTGGATTTCATCACCGACGCCAGCCTGCGATTGCCAGCCGAGCATGAAGAACGCGCCCTGTTCCCGGTCAGCGGCGAGTTGTACCTCGATGGCGAACCCCTGCCCCTGAATACGCTGGTGGTGCTCGATGCAGGCAGCGAACCCATTCTTACCGCAGGCGGCGCGGCGCGCGTGATGTTGCTGGGCGGCAAGGCCCTCGATGGACCGCGCTTGGTCTGGTGGAATTTTGTCTCGACCTCGCACGAAAAGATCGAGGCGGCAAAACTGCGCTGGAGATCCGGAGGCTTCGAAGCCGTGCCCGGTGAAACGGAGTTCATTCCCCTGCCCGATTGAACCAGGCCTTCGGGCCTATTTCGACTGCTGGAAGGCGGCGAGTGCGGCTTCGCGCGACGCGCGCATGTCGATGATGGGCGTGGCCGGATAGTCCGGCGCAAGCTTCGCGGCCAGGACGGCGTGGTTCCAGGGTTCGTAGAGAGCGGGCAGCGGCAGCGCCGCGAGTTCGGGAACCCAGCGCCGGGTATAGTTGCCCTTGATGTCGAAACGCTCCGATTGCGCGGTCGGGCTGAAGATGCGGAAATACGGCGCAGCGTCGGCGCCGGTTCCCGCCGACCACTGCCAGCCTTGCGTGTTCTGCGCGAGGTCCGCATCCACCAGCGTGTCCCAGAACCAGCGCGCGCCATGGCTCCAGTGATAGCGCAGGTTCTTGGTCAGGAAACTGGCCACCACCATGCGCACGCGGTTATGCATCCAGCCGGTCTGCCACAGTTCGCGCATGCCCGCGTCCACCAGCGGCACGCCGGTACGGCCCTGCTGCCAGCGCTGCAACAGTTCGGGATTGGTTTCCGCCCAGCGGAAGCGCGCGAACTTCGGGCTGAGATCCTGCTCGGTCGTGTGCGGATAGTGGAACAACAAGTGATGGGAAAACTCGCGCCAGCCCAGTTCGCTCAGGTAGTGGCCCAAGTCGATTTCCGGAATCACCGGCTTGCGCGCATCGAGTACATGACGCGCGATCTGCCGTGGCGAAATCTCGCCGAAATGCAGGTGCGGCGACAAGCGGGACGTGCCGATACGGTCAGGGAAATTCCGCTGTTCCTTGTAGCCGTGCGATGCGCCCTCGACGAAGGCTTCGAGCAACTCCGCGGCCCCGGCTTCACCCGGCTGCCAGTCGGTCCAGAATGCTTTGTCCCATGGGATTTCCGGTTCGAGTCCGAGGGCATCTACCGTCAGGCTTTCCAGTGACTCGGGAACCCGCGGCAGGGACGCGGGTCGCGGTGTCAGCTGCTGACCGGCGACGCGCGCGCTGGCATTTTTCCAGAAGGGGGTGAACACACGATACGGTTCGCCACCGAGGGTCGCGATCGTCCACGGTTCCACCAGCAAGGCGGCATTGCTGCTTTCCACGTGCAGGCCGCGCGCCTTCAGCGCGTCCTTCACCCGGGTGTCGCGCGCGATGGGCGCGGGTTCGTAGAGTCGGTTCCAGTAGACGGCCTCGGCATCGGTTTGTTCGATGACTTTTTCAATCTCGGCGAGGCTGTTTCCGGTTCGGACCACCAGCCGGGATCCGAGTTTGCGCAGGTCGGCGTCGAGCGACCGCAGCGAGCGGGCAAGCCACGCGCAGGACGCACCACCGGGCTGCCAGGGTGCGTCTTCGCCCGGTGCGTGCACGTACAGTGGAATCGGCGCATGGCCGGCGTCCAGCGCGGCCTGCAGCGCAGGATTGTCGGCCAGCCGCAGGTCGCGGCGGAACCAGACGATGGCCTGCGACATCAGATCGCCTTTACGTACGGGCGTACCGCCGAGAATCCGCCATCGAGGCCGATCACCTGGCCGGTGATCCAGCCCGCGGCATCGGACAAGAGGAAGGCGGCAAGCGCCGCCGCATCGGCGACTTCACCATGACGGCCGAGCGGATACTGTGCGGAAACCTGTTTCACCGACGCGTCGTTGGCGAGCATGCGCGTCGTCATCGGCGTGCGCATCAGCCCGGGTGCGATGCAATTCACGCGCAGGCCGATGCCGGAAAAGTCGGCAGCCAGCGAACGTGTCAGCGACTCGATCCCGCCTTTCGCGGCCGCGATGGCCGCGTGGTTGGCGACACCCGTCGCCGCGACAACGGAAGAAAACAGCAGCAGCGA
>JANNWV010000067.1:0-4160 GCA_031408815.1 Gammaproteobacteria bacterium | reverse complement strand
GCCACACGGCGATGGCCGACATCCGCGAATCGGTGAATGAGCTCGCTTACTACCGCCAGTTCATGGGCAAGCTGGGCGGACAGACGTCCTGAGGCATCGCCGCGCGGATTGCGGCGAACCTACAAGACGGGCTTGAGCGCTTCGTCAGCCGCTGCACCCGGTTCGGCCGGCCCACCATGGTGGAACACGTGCACTTCGCGACGGGGCAGGGGTGCGCGAGTGCCGCGTCGCGTGTAATCGGCCAGGACCGCTTCCATCAACTCGGCTTGCGTGATGCCGTGATCCCGCGACCCGGTCCAGGCGCGCAACTGCACGGATACCGTGCCTTCGCCCAGCGCGCTGACCAGCACTTCCGGCGCAGGCGTTTCGTGAACGCGTGGATTGGCGCGCGCGATCGCCAGCAGGCTCGTGCGTAGCGCCGACAGGTCATCGCCGAAGGCCATGGGCAAAGTCACGTCCACGCGGCGTTCGCCGCGCCCGGTGAAGTTGATGATGGGCGCCGCGGTGATCTGGCTGTTGGGCAGGATGATCTCGCGGTTGTCGGAGGTGTGCATGCGCGTCTGGAAGATCCGAACGCTTTCCACTACGCCCTCGAGGCCCGCAATCTGGACGCTGTCGCCCGCGCGGAACGGCCGCAGCGCAATCAGCATCACGCCCGAAGCTATGTTGGACAGGGAGTCCTTCAGCGCCAGGCCGATGGCGAGGCCAGCCGCACCAACGACCGCCAGCAGCGAGGTGGTCGGTACACCGGCAAAATCCAGTGCCGCGATGAAGACGATGACCAACGCGATGGCATAGGCGAGATTGCGCAGGAAATTGCGCATGATGTCCTCGACCGCGAAACGGACCATCAGGCGATCGAGCAGGCGCGCCAACCAGCGTGCCAGCCACAGGCCGACCACGGCCATGCCGATGGCCACCAGGATGCGCCAGACCCAATCATGCTCGAGCGCGCTGCTCATCCAGCTTTCGAACAGGCGGGTGGTTCTGTCCATCATGCCGGTCAGCCAGCCTTGATCTTGGCCAGGCGCAGCCAAGTGTCCACGACGGTGTCGGGGTTCAGTGACACCGACTCGATGCCTTGCGCCATCAGCCAGTCGGCGAGGTCTGGATGGTCGGACGGACCCTGGCCGCAGATGCCGATGTACTTGCCCTTGGCCCGTGCCGCCTGGATGGCCATGGACAACAGTTTCTTGACCGCTGCGTCGCGCTCGTCGAACAGGTGCGCGACCACGGCGGAATCGCGGTCCAGGCCCAGAGTCAGCTGGGTCAGGTCGTTGGAGCCGATCGAGAAGCCGTCGAAAATGTCGAGGAACTCGTCGGCGAGCAGGGCGTTGGACGGCACCTCGCACATCATGATGATCTTCAGGCCGTTCTCGCCGCGCTTCAGGCCGTTCTTTGCGAGGATGTCGATGACCTTGCGGCCTTCATCGAGCGTGCGCACGAACGGAATCATGATCCAGCAATTGGTCAGGCCCATCTGGTCCCGAACCTTCTTCACTGCCTGGCATTCCAGGGCGAAGCAGTCGGCGAAACTCGGGTCGACATAACGCGATGCGCCTCGGAAACCGATCATCGGGTTTTCTTCGTGCGGTTCGTACTGCGCGCCGCCGACCAGTCCGGCGTATTCATTGGACTTGAAGTCGGACAGGCGGACGATGACGGTTTGCGGCGCGAACGCCGCCGAAAGCGTCGCGATGCCTTCGACCAGCCGCTCGACGTAGAAATCAACGGGGCTGGCATAGCCTGCAATCAGCGTATCGATCTGCTGCTTCAGCGCAGCCGGTTGCTTGTCGTACTCGATCAGGGCCTTGGGATGCACGCCGATCTGGCGCGCGATGATGAACTCCAGTCGGGCCAGGCCGATGCCCTGGTTGGGCAACTGCGCGAAGTCGAATGCGCGCTCTGGGTTGCCGACGTTCATCATGATCTTCAGCGGGGCTGGCGGCATGTTGTCGAGGTCGGTGGTGATCTTCTCGAAGGCCAGCAAACCCTCGTAGATGAAGCCGGTATCGCCTTCGGCGCAGCTGATAGTGACTTCCGCGCCGTCGGCGATGCGATCGGTGGCGTCGCCGCAACCGACGACCGCGGGCACGCCCAGCTCGCGGGCGATGATGGCGGCATGGCAGGTGCGGCCGCCGCGATTGGTAACGATGGCCGAGGCGCGTTTCATGATCGGTTCCCAGTCGGGGTCGGTCATGTCCGCCACCAGCACGTCGCCGGCCTGGAACTGGTTCATCTGGTCGATGCCGCGAACCACGCGCGCCTTGCCGGCGCCGATACGGTGGCCGATGGAACGACCCTCGACGAGCACCGGTCCACGGCCGGACAGGTGGTAGCGCTCGATCTGCGTGACCTTGCCGCGTGACTTCACTGTCTCCGGTCGCGCCTGCACGATGTAGAGCTTGCCCGTGTGGCCGTCCTTCGCCCACTCGATGTCCATCGGACGGCCATAGTGTTGTTCGATCACCAGCGACTGCCGCGCGAGTTCCTCGACGTCGGCATCGTTGATCGAGAACGTCGAACGCAGCGCTGCTGGCGTTTCCTCGGTGCGCACGCGCTCGCCGTCGACTTCGGAATAGACCATCCGGATCAGCTTGCTGCCCAGGGTGCGGCGCAAGACGGCGTGACGGCCTTCGCGCAGGGTTGGTTTGTACACGTAGAACTCATCGGGATTGACCGCGCCTTGCACGACCATCTCGCCCAGGCCGTAGCTCGAGGTGATGAAGACGACATCGCGGAAACCCGATTCCGTGTCCAGCGTGAACAGCACGCCCGATGCACCGACATCCGAGCGCACCATCAACTGCACACCGGCCGAGACATGCACCTCTTCGTGCTTGAAGCCATGGTGCACGCGGTAGGCGATGGCGCGATCGTTGTAGAGAGACGCGAACACTTCGCGAATCTTCAGCAACACTTCCTCGATGCCGGTGACATTGAGATAGGTCTCCTGCTGCCCGGCGAAGCTGGCGTCGGGCAGGTCTTCGGCCGTGGCCGAAGAACGCACGGCAACGGCGATGTCCGCGCTGCCGGCTTCCGCGCAAAGCTTCGTATAGGCTTCGCGCACGGCCGATTCCAGCGCAGGCTGCAGCGGCGCCGCGATGATCCAGCTGCGGATTTCCTTGCCCGCCTGCACCAGCGCGTCCACGTCCTCGATGTCGAGCGAGGCGAGTCGGTCGACGATGCGCTGGTAGAGGTTGTTGAATTCGACGAACTCGATGAACGCATCCGCCGTTGTTGCAAAGCCGCCCGGCACGCTGACGCCGAGTTCACCCAGATGCCCGATCATCTCGCCCAGCGAGGAATTCTTGCCGCCGACCTGGGCCAGGTCGGACATGCGCAGCTGGTGCAGCCAAAGGACGTGGGCGCTCAAGGCGGACTCCAAAAGACGGGGCGAAGAACCAAGACCGCCATTATCTCGCCCCGGGCAACCCAGCGACAAGCAAACCCTGCACCGGGCGGCTGGGGCACAATATGGGCTGGCACGCAGGCGGAAGCCCATGAACCAGCCCAGACCCGTGTTCTTCATCTCTGACGGCACCGGAATCACCGCCGAAACCATCGGCCACAGCCTGCTTACCCAGTTCTCTGGAACCGATTTCCGCACCCTGCGCATCCCGTTCGTGGATACGCGCGACAAGGCACTGGCCGCGGCGAACGAAATTCGGCTCGCCGGCGAGCAGGCAGGCGTACGTCCCATCGTCGTCAATTCAGCCGTGGACCAGGACCTGAGCGCGATCCTGGTGGAGAGCGGTGCGCTGATGCTGGATATTTTTGCGCCGTTCATCCAGCCGCTGGAACAGGAACTGGGCACGAAGCGCCAGCCGCGGATGGGCAAGGCGCACGGCATGGTGGATTTCGCCGCGTACGAGGCACGCATCAATGCCACCAATTACGCGCTCACGCATGACGACGGCATCGACCTTGACTACCACGAGGCCGACCTGATCCTGGTCGGCGTGTCGCGCTCGGGCAAGACGCCGACGTGCCTGTATCTGGCACTGCACTTCGGCGTGCGCGCGGCGAATTATCCGCTGACCGAGGAAGACCTCGAAGGGCGCGAGCTGCCGAAGCGCCTGCGCGCGCATCGGCGCAAGCTTTATGCCCTCACCATCAATCCGGTGCGCCTGCAGCAGGTGCGCGAGGCACGGCGCCCG
>JANNWV010000066.1:0-5341 GCA_031408815.1 Gammaproteobacteria bacterium | reverse complement strand
TCAGTGGTCGAACTGCAGGCGCGCCAACTCCGCATACAAGCCGTTCTGTTCCATCAACTGCGCATGCGTGCCTTGCGCGACGACGCGGCCCTGGTCCATCACCACGATTCGATCCGCCTTCAGCACCGTCGCCAGGCGATGGGCGATGACCAGCGTGGTCCGGCCCTGCATCAGTCGCTCGAGTGCCTGTTGCACAGCGCGTTCGCTTTGAGCGTCGAGGGCGGAGGTGGCTTCGTCCAGCAGCAGGATGGGTGCATCTTTCAACAGGGCGCGGGCGATGGCGAGGCGTTGCTGCTGGCCGCCTGACAGCCGCGCGCCTCGCTCGCCCAGCTCGCTGTCGTAGCCCTGCGGCAATACGGACAGGAATTCGTGGGCTTCAGCGCTGCGTGCTGCAGCTTCGATCTGTTCGTCGCTGGCATCGAGCTTTCCGTAGCGCAGGTTTTCTCGCGCGGTGGTGCCGAAGATCACTGGATCCTGCGGCACCAGCGCGATCGCCGACCGCAGCTCGCCCGTATCCAGTTGGCGAACGTCGATGTCGTCAAGCCGCACGTTGCCCGATTGTGGGTCATGGAAGCGCAGCAACAACTGGAACACCGTGCTCTTGCCCGCGCCGGACGGGCCGACCAAGGCCACGGTTTCGCCGGGCGCGACGTGCAGGCTGAAATCTTCCAGCGCGGCGGCATCGGGTCGACTCGAGTAGTGGAAGCGGACATTCTCGAGCTTGAGGTCTCCACGCAGTGGACGTGGAATCGACGTTGGCGACAACGGCGGACTGAGTCCCGACACTTCCTGTAGCAACTGGTTGATGCGTTCCATGCCACCGCTGGCGCGCTGCACCTCGCTCCAGACTTCGGTCAGCGCACCTACCGAACCGGCGCCAATCATCGCGTAGATCACAAATTGCGCCAGCGTGCCTGCGCTCATTTCGCCAGCGATCACGTCCTGCGCGCCAACCCACAGCACCGAGACGATCGCGCCGAATACCAGCACGATGACGCTGGCGGTGAGGATACTCTGCATCCGGATGCGCTTGCGCGCCGCGCCCAGCGACAGTTTCACCGCTGCCGAGAATCGATCGCGTTCGAACGGTTCACGCGCGTAACTCTGTACGGTGTGCATGGCGTTGAAGGTTTCGCCAGCGCGGGCGTTGGCATCGGCGACGCGATCCTGGCTGTCCTTGGCTGCGCCACGCACGCGGCGTCCCGACAGGGCGATAGGCAACACGATCAACGGAATGCCGATCAGCGCCAGTCCGGCCAGGCGCGGGCTGGTGATCGCCAGCATCACCGCGCTGCCGGTGACGGTGATCGCGCTGCGCAAAGCGATCGACATGCTTGAACCGACGACGCTGCGCAACAATTCGGCATCGGCCGACAGGCGCGACAGCAACTCGCCGCTGCGGGTTCTCTCGAAGAAGTCCTGGTCCAGCGACAGCAGGTGGCCATAGAGCTTCTGGCGAAGGTCGGCGATGACGCGCTCCCCGAGCAGGGACACGAAGTAAAAGCGCGCTGCCGTCGCCAGCGCCAACACCACGGCAACCACGAACAACAGGATGAACCAGCGGTCCACCGACGTGCCCTTGGCGAACCCTTGGTCGATCATGTGCTTGAACGCGACCGGGAAGACCAGCGTGGCGCTGGAGGACAGGGCCAGCGCCGCCAGCCAGCCGGCCAGCATGACCCGGTGCGGACGCAAGAATGGAAGCAGGCCGCGCAGCGACATCAGGCGCTGCTTGGGGGATTCCATCGGGGTGCTCATGCGCCGTCGGCCTCGTGGATCGTCAAGGTGGCGGCGCCGCGGCTGAGGTCGCGCAGGCGCTGAGCCAGGCCTTCGAACATGGAGGCGGGCAGGCGCAAACGCAAGCGCAGGCCATTCTCGTCGAAGCTTTCCCCGGTCTTCTCGGCCTGGAACGCGGGCAGCAGCGAATGCACCGTGCCCGACAGGGCGAAATCACAGGCGATCTCGGCCTCCGCCAAATCCAGCAGCGGCAGGCGTTGCGCGGTACGCAGGCATTCGGCCGCGCAGCCGCCGTAGGCGCGAGCCAGTCCGCCGGCGCCGAGGTTGACGCCGCCGTACCACCGGGTGACCACCACCATCACCTGGCCGAAACCTTGCTGGTCGATGGCGGCCAGGATCGGTCGTCCGGCGGTGCCGCCCGGCTCGGCGTCGTCGGACGACCGGTAGTCCGCGCCGATGCGCCAGGCCCAGCAATTGTGCGTGGCATCGACGACGGAAACTTCGCGCAACCAGGCCATCGCCTCGCTGGTGCTGCGCGCGGCGCTGGCGTTGGCGCGGAAGCGGCTCTTCTTCACTTCCAGCAAGAAGCTCGCCGGCGCCGCCAGCGTATCGAGGATCATTCGCGCAATAGCGGCGCGAGATCGGCAGGCACCACGAAGTTGGGATAGCGTTTGTGGAAAAGCTTGAGACTGGCGCGTGCTTCTTCGGTGCGATTGAAGGCAAGCAGTTGGCGCACGTGGGCGAGCCAGGTTGCGGGCTTCATGGGGCCGGATGCGGACGTGGCAGGCGCGGCCGATCCGGCGACGCCGATCGATTGTTCGCGCGCGCTGCCCGCCGCATCGCGCGCGGCCAGGTTCGCATCGGCGGCCTTGCGTTGCCGCGCGTCGACCTTGCCGATCTGTTCGGCGGTGAGGATGGTGGTGGATTCCATCGATGCCGCGTCGATGGCGGAAATCCGCGGTGCTGCCTCCGACCGCGCAGCCGCGCCTTCGTCCAGGCCGTCATGCGGGAAGGACAGGGGTTCGGAAGTGCGCGCAGGCGCCACGGAAGTTGGGGCTGGCCTGGGCGGTGCGGCCACCATTTTCGCCGCCGGGACGCGATTGTCCTGGATGTGCGCAGGCGCCGGGGCGCTCGCCGGTGGCGGGCCGGGCATCGGCTGCGGCGCATCGTGGCGGGTTTCACCCAGTTCAACGACTACCGCGCTGTCCGATTCTTGCGCGACCGACACCGGTGAGGTGCGTTCGCCAACGCTGCGCGAAGGGTCAAGCATCTGCCAGCTGACGCCAAGCGCCAGCACCGCCGCGGCCGCGGCGCCAATGCCCCACAGCCCGCCGGCCGAGGCGAGCCAGCGAACATGCGGCTTGCGCGAACTGGCGGCCGCATTGGCGGCGGCACGCAGGATGCGTGCGTCCAGTTCCGGCGATGGTTCACCCGCCGGCAGCGCACGCAGGATCCGCGCGAGTTCGCGTTCCTGATCGTCGTGGGCTTCGGTGGGCGGTCTTGGCGCGGTCATGGCTTGAGTCTCAGGCGCAACTTGTCGATGGCGTAACGCAGCCGCGATTTGACGGTTTCGCGGCCCACTCCGGTGATCTGGCCGATCTGTTCGAGCGAAAGTTCCTGTTCCAGCCGAAGCAGCACGACTTCCCGCTGATCTGCGGGCAATTCCTCCAAAGCCAACTGCAGGCGACGGCGTTCTTCAAAGGCGGACAGTTGCCGTTCCGGTGTTTCCGGGTCGGCCTCGCGGATCGTGCGCTCCTCGGCGTCGGCCGGGGCCGGCGGGCGGTGCTGCAGGGCGCGCCAGTGGTCGGTGAGGCGATTGTGCGCGATCTGGAACAACCAGGTGCTGAACCGCGCATCGGCCTGGTAGCGCGCCCTGGCCGTAATGACGCGCTGCCAGACGTCCTGGTAGAGCTCCTCTGCGGTGCCGTGGTCACGGACCTGGTGCAGCATGAAGCGGAACAGCGGCCCACGGTGCCGCGAGTACAGAGTCTCGAACGCGCTCGCCTCGCCGGCGCCGTAGGCCAGCATCAATTCTTCGTCCGTAAGCTCCGCCTGCATGAGACGGAGCGTACGAAGTTTTGCGGCCCCCGGATAGCCGGTTGGCATTCCCGGTCATTCGCTGACCGCAACCGGTGCCCCGTCGCCCGTCAGGCGACGGGCGCGATCGACCAGGTCGAGGAACTCGGCGCGGTAGCCCCAAGGGTCCTTGCCGCCGGCCTTGGCGGCGAGGTTGCGCACGCCATCCCAGTTGAAGGCGCCCACGTTCTTTCCACCGCGCAGCAGGTCCGCGTACGCCGCCACCGCTGCCGACCAGCGCAGACGCTCGCTGGGCTGGGTGCGGATATCGGCCAGGCGCATCGGCGTTTCGATCAGCACGCTCTTGTCATTGCCCGGCTTCTTGTAGCGCAGCCGGAGCAGGGCAATCTCGTCGCCCTTGTTGCTGGCCTCGACGCGCTTGCCGTAACGAAGCGGATCCACGCTGGCACCACCGGAACCAACCAGGGTGATTTCGTACAGGGCGGTCACGTCATGCCCTGCACCGATTTCGCCGGCGTCCACCTTGTCGTTGTTGAAGTCCTCGCGCCGCAGCGCGCGGTTTTCATAGCCGATCAGGCGATATTCGGCGACCACCGACGGATTGAACTCGACCTGGATCTTCACATCCTGCGCAATCGTCAGCATGGTCGATGACAATTCCTCGACCAGCACCTTCCGGCCTTCGTTGATCGAATCGATATAGGCATGGTTGCCATCGCCGATGTCGGCCAGTTGTTCGGCCATGGCATCGTTGTAGTTGCCGGTGCCAAAACC
Source organism: Gammaproteobacteria bacterium (assembly GCA_031408815.1). Lineage (GTDB taxonomy): Bacteria > Pseudomonadota > Gammaproteobacteria > Xanthomonadales > Xanthomonadaceae > Arenimonas. The sequence goes on along the minus strand of JANNWV010000066.1, from coordinate 793 downwards.
CAGGGTGGTCAGGGCGATGCCCGACTTGCGCTGGTCGGCGACCATCGTCTCCAGCGCCTGCTGGTCCACGGTGCCGACATTGAAGTCGCCGTCGGTCGCGAGGATCACGCGGTTCACGCCCTCGGCGAGGAAGGCGCTGCGCGCCATCGCGTAGGCCAACTGCAGGCCTTCGCCACCATTGGTCGATCCGCCGGCGGACAGGCGGTCCAGCGCGCCGAGGATCACGTCCTGCCGGTCACCGGCTGTCGGGGACAAGACCAGCCCTGCGCTGCCGGCGTAGACGACGATGGACACGCGATCCTGTGGGCGCATCTGCCGCGCGAGTTCTGCGAAGCTCTTCTTCAGCAGCGGCAACTTGTCCTCGTCCTGCATCGAACCGGAGGTGTCGATCAGGAACACCAGGTTGGCCGCGGGGATTTCAGACGGCGCCACACGATAGCCCTGGATGCCGACCTGAAGCAGTTGATGGCGTGGGTTCCACGGCGCCGGCGCGACCTCGGTGCTGACCTTGAAGGGGACCGAACGATCCACCGGCATCGGGTAGCCGTAGTCGAAGTAGTTGATCATCTCTTCGGCGCGCACCGCGTCGGCGGGTGGGCGCTGGCCGGCCAGCAGCATGCGGCGAACATTGCTGTAGCTGCCAGTGTCCACGTCGATGGAAAACGTGCTGACCGGATTGTCGGAGACGAGCTGGATCGGGTTGTCGGCGTGTTCTTCGTAGTTCTCCGTGTTGGCCACCGGCGCCGGGAAATTCGAAATCATGCGGGGTAGGGGCGAGGGCGGCGGTGGTGCG
>JANNWV010000065.1:0-1584 GCA_031408815.1 Gammaproteobacteria bacterium | reverse complement strand
GCCGGTGGATCGCATCATCCGCATCGGCGACAACAAGGGCGCGCCGTTTGCTTCCGACAATTTCTGGCAGATGGCCGATACCGGTCCGTGCGGACCGTGCACCGAAATCTTCTACGACCATGGCGCGCATATTCCCGGCGGCCCACCCGGATCGCCGGATGAAGACGGCGACCGCTTCATCGAAATCTGGAACAACGTGTTCATGCAGTTCGACCGCCAGCCGGACGGCACCTTGTTGCCGCTGCCTGCGCCCTGCGTGGACACCGGCATGGGCCTGGAGCGCGTCGCCGCCGTGCTGCAGCACGTGCACAGCAATTACGAGATCGACCTGTTCCAGCACCTGATCAAGGCCGCTGCGCAGCTGACCAACACGACCGATTTGGACAACAAGGCGTTGCGGGTCATCGCCGACCATATCCGCGCCTGTTCCTTCCTGATCACCGATGGCGTGATGCCGTCCAACGAAGGTCGTGGTTATGTGTTGCGGCGGATCATCCGTCGCGCCATCCGCTACTTCTGGAAGCTTGGCCCCTTGCAGGCCGATGGCCAGTTCTGGCGCATGCTGAAGCCGCTCGCCGAAATGATGGGCGATGCCTATCCGGAACTGCGCAGCAAGTCATCGCTGATCGAGCAGGCGCTGCGTGCAGAAGAAGCCGCGTTCGCGCAGACCCTCGATGCCGGCATGAATCGCCTTGAGAATTCACTCGCCGCCAGCGGTGGCACGATTGACGGCGAACAGTTGTTCCAGTTCCACGACACCTATGGTTGCCCGCCGGACCTCATCCTCGACATCCTGCGCGAGCGAGGCTTGTCGCCGGCCGCTGGCGCCGTCGATCAATACGAATCCCTGATGGAGCAGCAACGCGACCGTGCCCGCGGCGCGAGCAAATTCGCCGGCAGCGTCGGACTGCCTGCCGAACTGGTTGCCTCGTTGCCACCGACGGAATTCCGCGGTTATGACAATCTGGGGCAGGACAATCTGCGCATCGTCGCGCTGTTGCGTGACGGCAAGCCGGTAGCGGCGGTCGAGGCGGGACAGGACGCCGTCGTCATCCTCGATGCCACGCCCTTCTACGCGGAATCCGGCGGACAGGTCGGCGATACCGGCACCTTGTCGGGTGCTGATTCGCTTCGCTTCGATGTCCGCGACACCATCAAGCTGTCCGGTATTTTTCACGGCCACGCCGGGCGTCTTGCGGCAGGTCGTCTCAGCGTCGGCCAACAGGTTTCCGCACAGGTGGACGGCGAACGCCGCCAGGCCATCGTGCTCAACCACTCAGCGACTCACTTGTTGCACGCCGCGTTGCGCAAGGTTCTGGGCGAACACGTCACGCAGAAGGGATCGCTGGTGGCGCCCGATCGCCTGCGTTTCGATTTCTCGCACTTCCAGCCGATCGGTACGAAGGACCTCGCCACGATCGAGGCGATGGTGAATGCGGAAATTCGCCGCAATCCGGTCGCCGAAGTCCACAACATGGGCATGGCCGAAGCCATCGAGTTCGGCGCCATGGCGCTGTTCGGTGAAAAATACGGTGAGCGCGTGCGCGTGCTGCGCATGGGCGATTTTTCAACCGAGCTCTGCGG
>JANNWV010000064.1:0-5998 GCA_031408815.1 Gammaproteobacteria bacterium | reverse complement strand
CAGTTCGCTGTAACGGGCGAGCATCGATGCCTCGTCGGGAATGCCGAGTTCGGCGCGGTCCAGGCCGGCCAATCCGGGCAACGCGGGATTGCGCGGCAGTCTCAACGCCATGCAGAAATAGCCTAGGTCGGCCAGCGGATGGCCCAGGGTGGACAGTTCCCAGTCCACCACCGCAATCACGCGTGGCTCGGTCGGGTGGAACATCAGGTTGTCGATGCGGTAGTCGCCGTGCGTCAGCGATATGATGCCGTCATCGGCCGGACAACGCGCATCGAGCTTGTCGATCAGCGCGTCCATCGCCGGAATCTTGCGCGTCTGGCTGGCGCGATACTGTTCGGACCAGCGCGAAATCTGCCGCGCGAAATAGTTGCCGGGCTTGCCGTAGTCGGCCAGGCCGACGGCGCCCACGTCCACGCGATGCAGCGCGGCCAGCGTGCTGATCAGCGCATCGAAGTACGCGGCGCGCTCGTTGGCGGCGAGTTCCGGCAGCGACGGATCCCAGAAAATCCGGCCATCCATGAATTCCATCAGGTAGAACATGGATCCGATGACAGATTCATCGGTGCAAAGGTGTAGCGGACGTGCCACCGGAACGGCGCTGCCATGCAAGGCGCTCAGCACGCGAAACTCACGGTCCACCGCGTGCGCGGAGGCGAGCAACTGCCCCGGCGGTTTGCGTCGCAACACATAGGTGCCGCTGGCGGCATCGATACGATAGGTGGGATTGGATTGCCCGCCCTTGAACTTGGTCGAAGCCAGCGGCCCACGAAAATCCGGGACATGGGTTTCGAGGTAGGCGGCCAGTGCCGCGTCAGGCAGGTCGAGCGAGCTCATCGGATCAGGCCTTCAGCATGGACCTGGCCAAGGCCGCGATATGGACCTCGTCCGGCCCATCGGCCAGGCGCAGGGATCGCGCGCCGGCATAGGCCTGGGCCAGGAAATGGTCCTGCGACAAACCGCCGCCGCCATGCACCTGCATCGCCCGGTCGATGACGGCGCAGGCCATGCGCGGGGCCACGATCTTGATCATGCCGACCAGGTCCTTGGCGCCCTTGTTGCCGAGTGCGTCCAGCGCGGCGGCCGCCTGCAAGGTAAGCAGTCGCGCCTGTTCGATTTCGCAGCGTGACAGGGCGATCGCTTCCTGCGCCATGCCGTGCTTGCCGATCGGCACGCCGAAGGCGATGCGGCTGCGTGCCCGCGCCACCATCATTTCCAGCGCGCGTTCGGCCAGGCCGATCAGGCGCATGCAGTGGTGGATGCGTCCCGGTCCGAGCCGCGCCTGGGCGATTTCAAAGCCACTGCCTTCTTCGTGGATGAGGTTGGCGACCGGCACACGCACGTTGTCGAAGGCCATTTCCACATGGCCGTGCGGCGCATCGTCGTAACCGAACACGCGCAGCGCACGCACGACCGATACCCCGGGGGTATCCATCGGCACCAGCACCATCGATTGCCGGCGATGCGCGGCGGCGTCGGGGCTGGTGACGCCCATCACGATCAGGATCTTGCAGCGCGGGTCGCCAGCGCCGGTGGTCCACCACTTGCGCCCGTTGAGCACGAACTCATCGCCGTCGCGGGTGATCGGCAGGCCGATGTTGGTGGCATCCGATGAAGCGACATCGGGCTCGGTCATGGCGAAGGCGGAACGGATATCGCCGGCCAACAGCGGCGTCAGCCACTGCGCCTGTTGCTGCGCGGAGGCGAAGTTGTGCAGCACTTCCATGTTGCCGGTATCGGGCGCCGAGCAGTTGAAGATTTCCGAAGCGATCAGTGATCGGCCCATGCGTTCGGCCAGGCGCGCGTATTCGAGGTTGGACAGGCCGTGACCATGTTTCGGATCGGGCAGGAATAGATTCCACAAGCCCGCCTCGCGTGCCTTCGCCTTCAGCGTTTCCAGCAGCGGCGGAATCTGCCAGCGATGCGCGGGGTCTTCATCCCATTGCGCAAACACGGCCTCGGCGGGCATCACGTGCTCGGCCATGAAGGCGGCGAGTTTCGCGTCCAGTACCTGGGTGCGGGGCGACATCGGGAACAGGGTGCTCATGGTCTGGCCTTCAATAGTAAGTCCACAGGTCGCGGCGGTCGTGCAGGTGCGGCAGGGCGTTCCAACTGCCCAGCGCGAGGCCGTAGGGGCGGGCGTGGAATTCGCACAGGCCGCTGTTGCGCAGCGACAGGTTGAGGTCGACCGCGCTGCGGTCGGGCGAGCCGAGCGAGGCTTGCGCCATTCGGGAAATGACGCCGCCGGAGGTCAGCACCAGCACGTTGCCGGTCTTGCGCGCGGCCAGCCTTTCACCGGCGCCGACGACGCGCGAGCCGAATTCGCTCCAGCGTTCGGGCACGCCTTCGATGGAATCTTCCGACCACGCGCTGAGCGCGGCATGGATCATCGCGCCCAGCGCCATCAATCCACCCGTTTGCCGGCCGAGCACGGCCGGATGGCTGGGATGCTTCTGCGCGAAACCGTCGAACACGGCGTGATGGTCGAATTCGTCCAGGCCGAGGTCCACTTCGGGCTCGGGCAAGGGGAGTTCGGCCTGTGCGTAGACGGACTGGATGGCCTCCAGGCTTTGCCGATGGCGGCGCATGTTGCCGGTGACGATGGCATCGAACTCGTGGCCGGTGCTGGCCAGCCACTGGCCGAGGCGCAGGCATTGTTCGCGGCCGCGGTCGGACAACTGGTCGTAGTCGGCGCTGCCGGCGCTGGCCTGGCCGTGGCGGACGAGCAGCAGGCTCATGGGTCGGAGGCTTCGTTCGCGGCAGACAGTTCGGCGCCGCGGCGGGTGGCGGCGGCAATCGCCGACGCCACGAGTTCGCGGAAGCCGCCAGCTTCAAAGGCGTCGAGCGCCGCCTGCGTCGTGCCCCCCGGTGAAGTGACGCGCTGCCGCAGCACGGCGGCAGGCTCGCCTGATTCAGTGAGCATGCGTGCGGCGCCGAGGATGGTCTGCAGGGCGAGCGTGCGCGATGTTTCCCGGTCCAGCCCCTGGGCTTCACCGGCCGCTTGCATTGCTTCGGCCAGCAGGAAGACATACGCCGGTCCGCTGCCGGATAGGCCGGTCACCGCATCCATCTGCGTCTCGTCGGGGATCCATGCGGTGAGTCCGGTGGCGGCCATCAGTGATTCGGCGAGCGCATGCTGCTCTGGAGCTACCCGCGGATTGGCAAACAGTCCGGTCGCACCGGCGCCCAGCAGCGCCGGTGTGTTCGGCATGGTGCGCACCACGGCCAGGTTGCCGCCGAGCCAGCGCTCGAGTTGCGTGCTGCTGATGCCGGCCGCGATGGAGATGACCAGCGGCCGCGCCTGTTGCGCGATTGGCGCCAGCGCTTCGGCCACGCTGCGCAACACCTGCGGCTTGGTCGCGAATACCCACACCGCGCCCGCCTTGGCCGCGTCTTCGTTGCCAGCATGCACGTCAACGGAAAAATCCCGCGCCAGTGCTTCGCGCACCGGGGCATACGGCTCGGCGACATGGATGGACGCGGGCGCGCTGCCGCGGGCGAGCAGGCCGCCGACCAGGCTGCGGGCCATGTTGCCGCCGCCAATGAAACTGATTTGTATTTGTCGGGGCTGAGTCATTCGGGTGTCCACGGCGTGTCCATCGCAGGATAGCAGCCGCGCGATCGAGCCCGGGCTCAGTGGCGGGCGCCGAACAGCGCCGAACCGACCCGCACTTCGGTGGCGCCTTCGCTGGCGGCCAGGTCGTAGTCGTCGCTCATGCCCATGGACAGGGTATCGGCCTGCGGATAGTTGGCACGCAACTGGTCGAACCAGCCGCGCAAGCGACGAAACGTCTGCCGCCGGACTTCGCGGTCATCGCTCGGTTCCGGGATGGCCATCAGCCCGCGCAGGCGCAGGTTGGATGATTGCGCGACCAGCGCGGCGAGCGTCTCGATCTGTGCCGGATCGCAACCGGACTTGCCGGCTTCGCCGTCGGGATTGACCTGGATCAGCACGTCCAGCGGCCGGTTGTGGCCCTCACGGAATCGGTTCAGCGGCTCGACCAGGCGCGCCCGATCCAGCGATTCCACCCAGTCGAAGTGCTCGGCCACGTCCCGGCACTTGTTCGATTGCAGGTGGCCGATCAGGTGCCATTCCAGTCCGAGTGGTTTGAGCAGCCGGATTTTTTCGACCGCCTCCTGGACGTAGTTTTCGCCGAAGGCCCGCTGGCCGGCGTCGGCCAGGGCACGAATGGCCTCGGGCGGCTTGGTCTTGGACACCGCCAACAGCTTCGAGACTGGCCGTTCGCAGGCGGCGGCCACGTTCTCAAGAGTCTGTAATACCTGTTGCAAGGCTTGGGCTTCGGGGCGCATGGCTGGCATTGTTGGCAGGAAGGGGAGCGCTATACTGCCCTGAGAGGCTGTGCGGGCCTAGTCAAATCCCGCATCACGAGGAGAGCTTCATGGATATCGCTGAACTGTTGGCATTCTCGGTCAAGAACAAGGCATCCGACCTGCACCTGTCGGCCGGCCTGCCGCCGATGATCCGGGTGGACGGCGATGTCCGTCGCATCAATATCCCGGCCCTGGACCACAAGCAGGTCCACTCGCTGGTCTACGACATCATGTCCGACAAGCAGCGCCGCGACTACGAGGAATTCCTCGAGGTCGACTTCAGCTTCGAGATTCCCGGCCTGGCCCGCTTCCGGGTCAACGCCTTCAACCAGAACCGCGGCGCCGGCGCCGTGTTCCGTACCATTCCCAGCCAGATCCTTTCGCTTGAGGAATTGGGCTGTCCGCGCGTGTTCTCGGAGCTGATCAGCCAGCCGCAGGGCCTGATCCTGGTGACCGGCCCGACCGGCTCGGGCAAGTCGACCACGCTGGCGGCGATGATCGACTTCATCAACAAGAGCGAATTTGGCCACATCCTGTCGGTGGAAGATCCGATCGAGTTCGTGCACACCTCGCAGAAGTGCCTGATCAACCAGCGCGAAGTGCATCGCGACACGCACGGCTTCAATGAAGCCCTGCGCTCGGCGCTGCGTGAAGACCCCGACTACATCCTGGTCGGCGAGTTGCGCGACCTCGAGACCATCCGCCTGGCGCTGACCGCGGCGGAGACGGGGCATTTGGTGTTCGCGACGGTGCATACCTCGTCTGCGGCCAAGACCATCGACCGCATCATCGACGTGTTCCCCGCCGGTGAAAAACCGATGGTGCGTTCCATGTTGTCCGAGTCGCTGCGCGCGGTCATCTCGCAGTCGCTGATGAAGAAGGTCGGCGGTGGCCGCATTGCGGCGCACGAGATCATGGTCGGCATCCCGGCGATCCGCAACCTGATCCGCGAAGACAAGGTCGCGCAGATGTATTCGTCCATCCAGACCGGGCAGAACGTCGGCATGCAGACGCTCGACCAGTGCCTGCAGGACCTGACCAAGCGCGGCCTGGTGACCAAGCCGCAGGCGCGCGAGTACGCCAAGGACAAGCGGCTGTTTGATTGACCGACCCGAAGCACCCCCCAGTTTTTGTTTTGGAGTATCGCCATGAGCAGCATCGACTTCACCTCGTTCCTCAAGCTGATGGCACACAAGAAGGCCTCCGACTTGTTCATCACCTCGGGCGTGCCGCCAACAATGAAGGTCAACGGCAAGCTGTCGCCGATCACCCAGAGCCCGCTGTCGCCGCAGCAGGCGCGCGACCTGGTGCTGAACGTGATGAGCCCGTCGCAGCGCGAAGAGTTTGAAAAGACCCACGAGTGCAACTTCGCCATCGGCGTGTCCGGCGTCGGCCGCTTCCGTGTCAGCTGCTTCTACCAGCGCAACCAGGTCGGCATGGTGCTGCGTCGCATCGAGACGCGCATCCCCACCGTCGAGGAGTTGAACCTGCCGGCGGTGATCAAGACGCTGGCGATGACCAAGCGTGGCCTGATCCTGTTCGTCGGCGCCACCGGCACCGGCAAGTCGACCTCGCTGGCGGCGATGATCGGCTACCGCAACATGAATTCCTCGGGCCACATCATCACCATCGAGGATCCGATCGAGTTCGTGCACAAGCATGAAGGCTG
>JANNWV010000063.1:0-4407 GCA_031408815.1 Gammaproteobacteria bacterium | reverse complement strand
ATCGAGGTCGACCTGGCCTTGCGCGATATCGCGTTGAGCCTGCCGTTGGACGCCAACCGCGACGACAAGGTCAGCTGGGGCGAATTGCTGGCCCAGCGCGAATCCCTTGAAAACCTGGTGGGATCCGGGCTGACGCTGTCGAGCAACGGCGGCCCCTGCCAAATGACGCTGCGCGGGCTAGCCACCCGTCGCTATGACGACGGCGCATACGCCAACCTGCGGTTTGATGCGCATTGCCCTGCAGCCGGGGCGTTGCAACTGGACTACCACCTGTTCTTCGCTCAAGACCCGCAGCACCGGGCGCTGGTGACGGTCCGCCGCAGCGGCTCCGTGTTCAGTGCCATCGCCCGCGCCGACGCGACCCGGCTGTCGCTGCCGATCGCCGGTGGCAGTCCGTTCCTTGACTTCCTGGGCGAGGGTCTTCGGCACATTCTGTCCGGCTACGACCATCTGGCCTTCCTCGTGTCGCTCCTGCTTCCAGCCGTCTTGCTTCGGCGCGACCGGCACTGGCAGCCTTCGCCGGATTTTCGCGCGAGCATCATGCATGTGTTCGGCATCGTCACCGCATTCACCGTGGCGCATTCCATCACCCTGAGCCTGGCAGCCTTGGGCTGGGTGCGACCGGCCTCGCGCTGGATCGAAGTGGCGATCGCCGCGAGCGTGCTGCTAGCCGCCCTGAACAATCTGTGGCCCTTGGTCAGGCGCCGCCTGTGGCTGGTCGCCTTCGGCTTCGGCCTGGTCCATGGTTTCGGTTTTGCCGGCGCCCTGCTCGAGTTGGGCCTGCCGACGGGCGCGCGACTGGCGGCATTGCTGGGCTTCAACGTCGGCGTCGAACTGGGCCAGCTGGCCGTGGTGCTGCTGTTGCTGCCTTTGTTGTTCGGGCTGCGCAGGCGGCCCTGGTATCCGCGCCTGGTGATGGGCCTGATCTCGGTGCTGATCGGGTTGCTGGCTTCGTACTGGCTGTTTCGCCGACTCGGCGGATAGGCTCGATCTAGCGGTCTAGCGATCTAGCGATCTATCGATCAATCGGCGTCAGCTGGCTGCTCGCCGCGGATCAGCAAGAGCGCTGCAATCGGCGGTGGACAGCGGCCTGCAACCACCGGAGATGGATGACCTGGCCTCGCTGGCGACGGCTTGCCGACTAGACAGCGCTAGCCGAGCCCTTTAAGCACGGACACGTCGGGCACCAACTCGCCCCGAATGAGGAACAGCGCGCCGCGCGGGGAATCGAAGGGCGCGTGATTCTCGCCGGTGTCGGCCAGCAGGTAATCGCCCGGCAGATATTCGATGCCGTTCTGGATGATCGAACCCTCGATCACCAGGCATTCCTCTTCGTACGTGTGCGGATGCGGCGGCACGCGGGCGCCCGGATCGAGGCGCCACAGGGTGGTTTGCGTGCCCTTCTCGCGGTCGATGCGCAGGGTCTTGATGTGGATGCCCGGCAGCAGCGGCTTCCATTCGCCTTGGTCGGCGCGCAGCACATGCGTGGTCGGCGCGGGCTTTGACACTTTCGCCATTAGCGCAGCGCGCATGCGGCCACGCGCGTCGGCGCCCGGCTCGGCGTCCGGCACCAGGCCCGCCAGAGCGGCCAGCAACAGGGCGTCGTCCTGGTCAGACATCGTCGATGCTCCTGCCGCCCAGCGCCGTGCGCAGCGCAGCCAGGCCGCGGCGCGCATGTGACTTGACCGTGCCCAGGGGCAGGCCGGTCTGTTGGGCGATATCTTGGTGGCTCATGTCTTGCTGGAAGGCCAGGGTAAGGATTTGTCTTTGGACGTCCGACAGGACGTGGAAGGCTTTGGCGACCGCGTCGGCCGACGACCAGGCCATCAGCGCGGCTTCGGCGGTCTGGCCTTCACATTCCGTATACGCAGTTTCGGTGCCCTCTGGATGCAGTTCGACTTCCATGGCGTATTTCCGGCCCCGGCGCTGGCGGTCCACGGCCCGGCTCCAGGCCAGGGTCTTCAGCCAGGCCAGCACGCAGCCCCGCTCGGCGCGGAAGTCGCAGGCTTTTTCCCACACCTGCAGGTAAACGTCCCCCACCACCTCTTCCGCATCCGCCGGATTGCGCACCACGCGCAGGATCAGGCCGTAGATGCGCGACAGGGTCAGGTCGTAGAAAAGGCCCAGGGCCTGCTCATCGCGGGAGGCGATGCGCAACAGCACGGCCTGCAGTTCGGCCTGTCCGGTTTCATCTTCGTCGTGGAGGCTCGGGCCGGGCTGTGCATGCATGCGCGAACGATAGCCGAAAAATCAGCCCGGCACGCGCACCAGGCCTTCCATCAATACCCGCGCGCTACGGCTCATCACCGCCTTGCGGACTTGCCAGCGGCCGTCCACTTGGGTCGCTTCGGCGCCCACGCGCAGCGTGCCACTGGGGTGGCCGAAGCGCACCGCCGCGCGATCACCGCCACCTGCGGCCAGGTTGACCAGCGTGCCGGGAATCGATGCCGCCGTGCCAATTGCCACCGCTGCGGTGCCCATCATGGCGTGGTGCAGCTTGCCCATCGACAGGGCCCGCGCGAGCAGGTCGATGTCGGCGGCGGCAATCGCCTTTCCGCCGCTGGACACGTAGTCGGCCGGTGGCGCGACGAATGCCACCTTGGGTGTGTGCTGGCGGGTGGCTGCCTCGCTGACATCCCGGATCAGGCCCATGCGCACCGCGCCGTAGGCACGAATGGCCTCGAACATCGCCAGCGCCTTGGCGTCGCCGTTGATGTCGCCCTGAAGTTCGGCACCGGTGTAGCCGATGTCTTTCGCGTTCACGAAGATGGTCGGAATGCCGGCGTTGATCATCGTTACCTGCAACTCGCCGACGCCCGGCACGTCAAGCGTGTCGACCAATTGCCCGGTGGGAAAGATCGCGCCGCCGGATTCGCCCTCGCCTTCGTCGGCCGGGTCGATGAACTCGAGCACGATTTCGGCCGCCGGAAAAGTCACCCCATCCAGTTCGAAATCACCGGTCTCCTGCACCTGGCCGTCGGAAATCGGCACGTGGACAATAATCGTCTTGCCGATATTCGCCTGCCACACGCGCACGGGGAACACGCCGTCTTTCGGCAGGCGCGATGCATCGATGAAACCATTGGCGATGGCAAAAGGTCCGACCGCGGTGCTGAGGTTGCCGCAGTTGCCGCTCCAGTCCACGAACGCCGTATCGATCGAGACCTGGCCGTACAGATAGTCCACGTCGTGGCCCGGCTGCGTGCTGGCGGAAATGATCACGCACTTGCTGGTGCTGGAGGTGGCGCCGCCCATGCCGTCGGTATGCTTGCCGTAGGGATCGGGTGAACCGATCACGCGCAGCATCAACGCATCGCGCGCCGCGCCGGGAACCTGCGCCGCCGCCGGAAGATCCTGCAGGCGGAAGAACACGCCCTTCGACGTGCCACCGCGCATGTACGTGGCGGGAATCCTCATCTGGGGAAGATGCGCCATGGCTCAGGCCGCCTTCGTGGAAGCGAGGAAGTCCTGCGCGAAACGCTGCAACACGCCGCCGGCTTCGTATATGGACGCTTCTTCAGCGGTGTCGAGCCGGCATTTCACCGGCACGTCCAGACGCTCGCCATTGCGACGTTCCACCACCAGGGTCACTGCCGCGCGCGGCGTGCGATCGCCGATCACGCTGTAGGTTTCCGTGCCGTCCAGACCGAGGGTCTTGCGCGTGGTGCCGGGCAGGAACTCCAGCGGCAGCACGCCCATGCCGATCAGGTTGGTGCGGTGGATGCGCTCGAAGCCTTCAGCCGCGATGGCCTCCACGCCGGCGAGTCGCACGCCCTTGGCAGCCCAGTCGCGCGAACTGCCCTGGCCGTAGTCGGCACCGGCGACGATGATCAGCGGCTGGCCGCGACGAAGATAGGTTTCGATCGCTTCCCACATGCGCATCACCTGGCCTTCCGGTTCAACGCGCGCCAGCGATCCTTTTTTCACCGCGCCATCGACCACGGCCATTTCATTGGTCAGCGTGGGATTGGCGAAAGTCGCGCGCAGCGCGGTCAGGTGGTCGCCGCGATGGGTCGCGTAGGAATTGAAGTCTTCTTCCGGCACGCCCATTTTTGCCAGGTATTCGCCGGCCGCGCTGTTGGCCATGATCGCGTTCGACGGCGACAGGTGGTCGGTGGTGATGTTGTCGCCCAGCACGGCCAGCGGCCGCATGCCGGTGAGCGTGCGCGGCGCAGCAAGCGCGCCTTCCCAATACGGCGGACGACGGATGTAGGTGCTCATCGGACGCCAGTCGTACAGCGGGCTGACGCGCGCGCCGGATTCGACGGCGATGCGGAACATCGGCTCGTACACCTGGCGGAATTGTTCGGGCTTCACCGCTGACTTCACGATCGCGTCGATTTCCGCATCGCTCGGCCACAGGTCCTTGAGTCGCACCGGCTTGCCGTCGTGGTCGAGGCCGAGGAT
>JANNWV010000062.1:0-33000 GCA_031408815.1 Gammaproteobacteria bacterium | reverse complement strand
TTCTTCCGCCGCCTGCGCCATGCCAGCCACGCCGGTCTGTATGCCGCGATTGATGCGTCGGTAGCGCGCGCCGACGTAGCCGGAGATAACAGCGATCAGGGGTGCTATCACCAGCATCGCCAGCGTCACGCGCACGCTCTGGTAAAACATCACGCCCAGCAACGCGAAGATGGTCAGGGTATCGGTCACCATTACCTTCAGGGCTTCGCTGGTGGCCTGAGTTACCTGCTCGGTGTCGTAGTTCAGGCGCGACACCATGGCGGCCACGGGCTCCCGATCAAAACGCGAACTGGGCAGGCGCAGGAATTTCGACAGCAGCGCACTGCGCAAATCACGCACGACGCTGCGGCCGGCACGCGCCATACCGTAGTCAGTGACGAAGGTCGCGACCCCGCGCATCAGGAACAGGCCAACGATCATCAGCGGCAAGGTCCAGCGCACGCCGGGGTCGCGGGCAACGAAGGTCTCGTTGACCATCGGCTCCATCAGCTTGGCGAACAAGCCCGCGGAGCTCGCTTCGATCACCATGCCCACGAAAGCGGCGGCAAGGAATATCCGGTACGGCTTGGCATACGTCAGCAGCCGCCGATAGGTCTGCCAGGCAGTCGGCGGCAGGAGGCTCACGGCTTGCGTTGCTCAGGCGTCGTGGCGATGGACAGTTTCTGGAAGCCTAGCTGGCCCAAAGCATCCATCGCCGTCACCACGGCCTGGTGTGGCGTGCGGCCGTCGGCGCGCAGGATCACGGGCTGGCCGCGGTCGTCGCCGGCCGCGCGCACTATCGCTTCCTTCAATGAAACGACGTCGGTCTTGGCGACTTCGTTGTTACCGACGAAAAACTTACCCTCCATGTCCACCAGCACGATCAACGGCGTGCCTTCGTCGGGCACGACGCCCGCCTGCGCCTGCGGCAACTGCACCTTCAAGGCCGCGCGCTGGTTGAAGCTGGTGGTCAGCACCAGGAACAGGATCAGGCAGAACAAAACATCGATCAGCGAAATCAGGTTGATTTCCGGCTCGTCGGTGCTAGATGCGTTACCCAGTTTCACGCATCGCTCCGCCGGCGCGATGGTTTCGCGGCGGGAAGGATGCCCTCGTCGATGGTGTCGAGCAGCGCAATGGCCGACTTCTCCATCTCGATGACGTATTCGGCGATACGACCACGGAAATAGCGGTGGAACATCACGGCCGGAATCGCCACGCAAAGTCCGCCGGCGGTGCTGATCAAGGCCTGGCCGATGCCGCCGGCCAACTGGTTAACGTCGCCGACGCCGGTGGTGAGGATCTTGAGGAACATCTGGATCATGCCGAACACGGTGCCCAACAGGCCGAGCAAGGGCGATACGCTGGCGATGGTGCCAAGCGTGTTGAGGAAGCGCTCCATGTGGTGCGCGACATGGCGCCCTACGTCCTCGACCCGCTCCTTGATCAATTCGCGCGGACGGTAGCGAACGTCCAGGGCAGCGGCAAGCACCTCGCCCAAGGGAGAATTCCGGCGCAGCACGTCGATGTGCTGGGGGTCGAGCTGGCGACCACGAGCCCACTCCCGAACCTCGGCGCCCAGGCCCGGCGGCAACACTTCCTTGCTGCGCAGGCTCCAGAACCGCTCGATGATGATGGCCAACGCCAACACCCCGAGCAGCAGGATCGGCACCATTACCAGGCCACCCGCCTTGATCAGTTCCAGCACGCCTCACCTGTCACTTGCTTGATTGCCGATAGCATAGCCTGAGCCGGGGTTGGCCGGTTCCCGCCAGTAGCGTGGCCGATCACGCCGGCGCTCGGCAACGAGCCGCGTTCCCGACGCATCCAGCCTGAACGCGATGGCGCCCGCGCTGGCCGTGTTGAGGACCGTCGAGCCGGCCCGGGAATAGCGATCCAGCACCTCGGCGCGAGGCAGGTTGAAGCGATTCTCCGCGCCCGCACTGACCACGGCCCAGCGTGGCGCAAGCGCGTGGACGAAGGCGGTACTGGATGATGTAAGGCTGCCGTGATGCGGTACCAGCAACAGATCGGCCTGCAGTCCGCCCGGATGCGCGTTCAGCAGCCGTGCCTCCACGTGCTCGCCGATGTCACCCGGCAACAGGGCAACCCTTCCACCGGCTTCGATGCGCAACACGCACGAACTGTCGTTGCGCAGGTAGGGGAACAGCGGTGGTGGATGCAGGACTGCGAAATTGACCCCGTCCCACTGCCAGGCCTGCGTCGACTGGCACAACCCCATGCCTGGTCGCGCCCAGCCCTCGACACCCAAGACGCGAACACCGGGATAGGATCGGACCACGGCCTGCATTCCACCGCTGTGGTCGTTGTCACCATGGCTGATCAGCAGCGTATCAAGCCGCGAAACGCCCAACGCATGCAGGGTCGGCACGACCGCGGCCTCGCCCATGTCCAGGCCGCGCGGACTCGCCGCCGCCGCGTCGAAAAGCAAGCTGTGCGACGCCGTCTGCACCAGCACCGACAAACCCTGTCCCACGTCGATGACCCGGATATCCACCTGGCCGGGCGCGGGAGGATGCAAGTCGGGCCACAACATCGGCAGGAACAGGACGCAGGCCAAAGCGCGACCCGGCGTGCCGCGGGGCAGCAGCAGCCAGAAGGCAGCAAGACAGGCCAATGCCAGTGCAACGAACCCGGGTTCGGCCAGCCACATCATGGCGCCAGGCCAGTGCGCCATGGCCTCTAGCAAGCGCCACAGCCAATCCATCACCTGAGCAGACGCCTGCCAGAAAAAATCTGCGGCGCTTGCAGAAATTGTCGAAAGCAACAGACCCAGCAGAGCCAACGGCACGACGCACAGACTGATGACCGGCACACCGACCAGGTTGGCGACGGGGCCGGGAATCGACGCCTGTCCGAAGAACCAGATCGTGAGCGGCAGCAGGCCGAGCACCGCCACGCCTTGCGCTTGCAGGAAATTGCGTATGTGTCCGCTGTCACGCGATTGCGGCAGGCACCAGATCAGCCAGCCCACGCCGACAAAACTCAGCCAGAATCCCGGTGCAAGCACGCTGAGCGGATCGAACACGAGCACGGCGAGCAAGGCGAGCGCGTACGACTCCCGTCCCGACTGCGGCCGCCGCAACAGGCGTGCCGAAAGCACGACGGCAATCATGAGCCAGGTGCGAACCGTGGGTAGCGCGAAACCCGCAAGCGCGGTATATCCGAAGGCGAACACCATCGCAGCCAGGGCGACTGCCTGCGGTCGGGGCAAGCGCCTGCCCCAATCTGGAATAAGGCGAAACAATCCTGCCATCAGCAACGCGCCCAGGCCGCCGACCATGCCGACGTGGAAACCCGATATTGCGATCTGATGCGTCAGTCCCGTGGCGCGCAATATTTCCCAATCGCCGGCCTGGATGTTTCGGGTGTCGCCGACGGCCAGCGCCTGCACGAACCGACCCTGCCCCTCGGGCAAGGCCCTTGCGATGCGTGCGGAAATCAGATCGCGCAAGCGGTCGACGCCCCGGCCTGATTGCAGTTGCCGAGCCAGCCGAGGCTCGCGAACGCAACCGGTGGCAGCGATGCGCATGGCGAGTGCGCTGCGCTCGAAGTCGCGACCTCCGGGATTCAGGACACCCATCGGCCGTTTGAGGCGCACATTGAATTGCCAGCGGCTGCCCGGCTCGATGTTTGGCAATGTCTGTCCATACCAACCCAGCCTCACGCGTTCACCGACTGGCGCGCCGTCGCTTCCGGCCTCGATGCGCAGATCGAAACGGATCGACTCGTCTTCGCGCTGCGGGAGGCCGATCACGCGCCCCTCGATCTGGAAGTCCTCGCGCGAAAGCGAGATTGGCAGTCGCGACTCCATCACCGACTGACCCACCAGGCAGGCCCAGGCCACGCCAAACAACAAGGCGCCAAGGATCCGACAAGCATCGGATTGCCGGAACAGGATGGCGGCTGCGGCAAGTAGCGCGGCGCTCGCCCACAGCGGCGGCAACCACGGAAAGACCTGCACGACCGACACCCCGGCGAGTACCGCCACCGCCACCGTCATTCCGAGGGGCGGGAGCGGCGTTCGCCAGTTCATCGGGCTAGTCGTTCGGGCCGAGCGTCTGCAATTTTCCCTGGGTCAGTTCCAGGGTGCGGTCGAGCTTTCGCGCGAGGCGGCGATCATGGGTGACCATGACCAGCGCCGTGCCGATTTCGCGATTGAGTTCCAGCAGCAGGTCGAAAACAGACGCGGCAGTCTTTTCGTCGAGGTTGCCGGTGGGTTCGTCGCCCAGCACGCAAGCCGGGCGCGTGACCAGCGCACGCGCGACGGCGGCGCGTTGGCGTTCACCGCCCGACAGTTCGCCCGGCTTGTGGCCCAGGCGATGGCCAAGGCCCACGCGTTCCAGCAATGCGCGAGCCTCCGGGCGGCAAGCAGAAACGCTTCCGCCGCGGATCAGCAGCGGCATCATCACGTTTTCCAGCGCAGTGAATTCCGGCAGCAGGTGGTGGAACTGGTAGATGAAGCCGAGCGCGCGGTTACGCAACAGGCCGCGCGCTTTTTCGGGCAGCGCGGAGATGGTCTGGCCATCGACGATGACCTCGCCCGACGTCGCGCTGTCGAGTCCGCCCAGCAGGTGCAGCAAGGTGCTCTTGCCTGCACCCGAAGCACCGACGATCGCAACGGTCTCGCCGCGCGCAACGGCGAGTTCGAGTCCCTCGAAAACGGGTGTCACGAGGTCGCCCTCGCGATAGGTCTTGCCCAATTGGGTGCAACGAATGACGCTGTCCATGCCGGTGGCCTCACTCATAACGCAGCGCCGATGCCGGGTCGGTGCGCGCCGCACGCCAGGCGGGATAAACGGTTGCCAGCAAGCACATGACGAGCGCGATCACCGCGACCAGCGCCACGTCGTAGGGTTCGACCGAAGTCGGTACGCCGCTGATGTAGTAAACGTCCGAGGGCATCAGCTCGCTTCCGGTGAGTCCCTCGATGAACTTGACGATGATGGACAGGTTCTGCGAAAGCAGAACGCCGCTGACCACGCCCAGCGCAACGCCGACGATGCCGATGACCGTGCCCTGCACCATGAATACGCGCATCACCGCGCCGGGAGACAGGCCAAGCGTACGCAGGATGGCGATGTCGGCCTGCTTGTCCTGCACCAGCATCACCAGCGACGACACCAGGTTGAATGCGGCGATCGCGATGACCAGCGACAGCAGCACGAACATGATCGTCTTTTCCATCTTCAGCGAACGAAAGAAATTTTCGTGGTCGCGGGTCCAGTCCCGCACGCGATACATGCCATCCATCTGGTTGGCAAGGCTGCGCGCCACGTTCCAGGCATCCCAGATATCGTCGAGCTTGAGTCGCACACCGGTCACGCCATCACCCATGCGCATCAGTCGTTGCGCGTCCTGCAGGTGGATGACTGCAAGACCAAAATCATATTCCTGCGCGCCGACCTCGAAGATGCCGGACACCTCGAAGCGCCGGGCCCGTGGGATCGGGCCGATGGGCGTGACGGTGGCCTCGGACACGAATACGTTGACCGAGTCGCCGACGCCGACGCCCAGCATCTGCGCGAGTTCCTTGCCCAGGATGATGCGGTACTTGCCCGGCTGCAGGTCATCGAGCCTGCCCTGCTTCATTTTTTCGCCGAGAATCGACACCGCCGGCTCGTAGGCCGGCAGGACACCGCGGATCAACGCACCCTGGCGACGCGATCCCTGCAGCAAGGTTTCGGTCTGCACGTAGGGCGCAGCGCCCAGCACCCGCGGGTCCTTCTTGCTGACCTCGATGGCTTGTTGCCAGTTGACCAGCGGCCCGTCCAGCCCGTCGATGGTGGCGTGCGAGACCATGCCGAGGATTCGTTCGCGCAACACTTCCTGGAAACCGTTCATCACCGACATGGTGGTGATCAGCGCCATCACCCCGATCATGATGCCGAGGATGGATGCCAGCGAGATGAAGGAGATGAATCCATTGCGGCGCTTGGCACGCAGGTAGCGCAGACCGATGGAGAAGGACAGGGGTTGGAACATGGACATCCTTGGTGGCTCAGCCCGACATTGTCGCAAGAGCGGGGCCGGAATTGCCGATTGGACTGCCTGATGCCAGCCGAAGTTGCCTGCGGGAGGCCGCAGGCAGGGTGTCGGGCCACCAATTCCACTGGAATGCACGGCCTTCTGCGTCCCTGGCCTGCAACGAAGCCATGGGGCCGCGCAGGGCCAACCGAGCCCGGGAGAACAGCCGAGGCGGCCGGCCGACGCACAGCAGGACCACCCAGCTGCCATCCCCGGCGATGCGCAGGACATGCGCCGGCCGGGTCGCCAGCCGCCGGATGGCGGTCCACGCAGAACCAAGAATGACCAGGGCGCCCAGCCAGCAGGCGACCCGTGGCAGGGCGCTCAGGAACAGGGACAGGCTGGCGAGAACCGCGAGCAAGCCGTGGGCTGCGCACAGCAATCGCGAGGGGCGCCAGTCAATGAGGAAGCTCGACGATGACCTGGACAATGGATTGCAACTCCGGATCGGCGGGCCGTTCGCGACCCATGCACCATTGCCAGAGCTTATCGTCCTCGCAATCGAGCAGGCGTAGGAAACGCCCTCTTTCGGCATCGTCCGCCTCGGGCCATCGCCGGTCGAGGTAGCGCAGCATCAACTGGTCCAACTCGCGCATGCCGCGCCGGCAGCGCCAGCGAAGCCTGCGGATTTCAGCGTCGTCGATCACGAAGGGATCCGACGGGCAACGCCCGTCAGGCACCGCGCCGACGCAGCATCAGTTGCTTGATCTCGCCGATCGCCTTGGCCGGGTTCAATCCCTTCGGGCAGGTGCGCGTGCAATTCATGATGGTGTGGCAGCGGTAAAGCTTGAACGGATCTTCCAGGTCATCCAGGCGCACGCCGGTGTCTTCATCGCGCGAGTCGATGATCCAGCGATAGGCCTGCAGCAAAACGGCAGGGCCGAGGTAACGATCGCCATTCCACCAGTAGCTCGGACAAGATGTGCTGCAGCAGGCGCAAAGGATGCACTCGTACAGGCCATCGAGCTTGGCCCGGTCTTCCTTCGATTGCAGGCGCTCGGATGCCGGTGGCGCGCTCTGGCTGCGCAGCCAGGGCTTGATGGAGGCGTACTGCGCGTAGAACTGGGTCAGGTCCGGCACCAGGTCCTTCACCACCGGCATGTGCGGCAGCGGGTAGATCGGCACTTCCTTCTTGCCGCATTCGTCGATGCCCTTGGTGCAGGCCAGCGTGTTGCCACCATCGATGTTCATCGCGCAGGAACCGCAGATGCCCTCGCGGCAGGAACGCCGGAAGGTCAGCGTCGGGTCCACTTCGTTCTTTATCTTGATCAGCGCGTCCAGCACCATCGGGCCGCAGGTGTCCAGGTCCACGTCATAGGTATCGGTGCGCGGGTTCTCCGCATCGTCCGGATTCCAGCGATAGATCTTGAAGCTGCGCACATTCTTCGCGCCGGCCGGCGCGGGGAAGTGCTTGCCTTTGTTGATCTTGGAATTCTTGGGAAGGGTGAACTCAGCCATCGTATCGAGTCTCAGTACTTGCGTTCTTTCGGTGGAATCACGTTGACGTCGCTGCTGAGCACGCTCAGGTGCACCGGGCGATAGTCGATCTTGGTGCCGCCCTGCTCGTCCACCCAGCACAGCGTGTGCTTCATCCAGTTCACGTCGTCGCGGCTGCCGAAATCCTCGCGCGCATGCGCGCCGCGTGACTCCTTGCGATTTTCGGCAGATACCATGGTGGCCACGGCCTGGCCCAGCAGGTTCTGCAGTTCCATGGTTTCGATCAGGTCCGAATTCCAGACGAGCGAGCGATCACTGACCTTCACGTCTTCAAACGAGCGGAATGCCTCGGTTATCTTCGCCACGCCCTGCTGCAGCGTTTCGCCGGTGCGGAATACCGCCGCGTCGTTCTGCATGATGTGTTGCATGTTGTCGCGAATGACGGCAGTGGGCGTGCCCCCATTGGCGTGGCGCAGCAGGTCAAGGTTGGCCAGCGACTTGTCACAGGCCGACGCCGGCAGCGACTTGTGCGAGGCGCCCGGCTTGATGGTCTCGCCGCAGCGATTGGCCACGGCGCGGCCAAACACCACCAGGTCCAGCAAGGAATTGGAGCCCAAGCGATTGGCGCCGTGCACCGACACGCAGGCAGCCTCGCCGATCGAATACAGGCCCGGCACGACGGTATTGGGATCGCCGTCCTTCAGGGTGACCACCTCGCCGTGGTAGTTGGTCTGCAATCCGCCCATGTTGTAGTGAACGGTCGGCAGCACCGGGATCGGCTGGCGGGTGACATCGACGCCGGCGAATATCTTGGCGGTCTCGGCGATGCCCGGCAGCTTCTCGTGGATGATCGCGGGATCCAGGTGGGTCAGGTCGAGATGGATGTGATCCTTCTTCGGGCCCACGCCACGGCCTTCGCGGATTTCAATCGTCATCGAGCGGCTGACCATGTCGCGCGGTGCCAGGTCCTTCACGCTGGGCGCATAGCGTTCCATGAAGCGCTCGCCGCTGGAATTGCGCAGGATGCCGCCTTCGCCGCGCACGCCTTCGGTGATCAGGCAGCCAGCGCCGTAGATGCCGGTCGGGTGGAACTGCACGAATTCCATGTCCTGCAGCGGCAGGCCGGCGCGCAGCGCCATGCCGCCGCCATCACCCGTGCAGGTGTGCGCGGACGTTGCCGAGAAATAGGCGCGACCGTATCCGCCCGTTGCAAGCACGGTGCCATGCGCGCGGAACAGGTGCAGCGTGCCGTCACTCATGTCCAGCGCGAGCACACCGCGGCAGGCGCCTTCCGAATCCATGATCAGGTCTAGCGCGAAATATTCGATGAAGAATTGCGCGTCGTGCTTCAGCGACTGCTGGTACAGCGTATGCAGGATCGCGTGACCAGTACGGTCGGCGGCCGCGCAGGTGCGTTGCGCCGGCGGACCTTCGCCATAGCGCGTGGTCATGCCACCGAACGGGCGCTGGTAGATCTTGCCCTCGTCGGTGCGCGAGAAAGGTACGCCGTAGTGCTCGAGTTCGATGATGGCCGGAATCGCCTCGCGGCACATGTATTCGATCGCGTCCTGGTCGCCCAGCCAGTCGCTGCCCTTCACCGTGTCGAAGAAGTGATAGCGCCAATCGTCTTCACCCATGTTGCCCAGCGCTGCGGAAATTCCGCCTTGCGCCGCAACCGTATGCGAGCGGGTCGGGAATACCTTGGTGAGGCAAGCCGTGCGCAAGCCCTTGGCAGCGAGGCCAAGCGTGGCGCGAAGGCCCGCGCCGCCGGCGCCGACGACGATCATGTCGTACTGGTGTTCGGTGATCTTGTAGGCAGATGTCATTGGGGGCTCAGGCGGTGAAGGCGATGCGGCCGATGGCGATGACGGAAGCCAGCGCGCCGAAGGCGCAGGCGAACTTGACGGCGATTTGCAGGGTGATTTCCAGCCAGCCGTGCACGTAGTCCTCGACCACCACTTGCAGGCCCAGTTGCGCATGCCAGAACAAGGACAGCACGAAGGCGAGCAACAGGGAGGCGTTGAGTGGCTGTGCCAGGGTCTGGCGCACCGTGGAGTGGTCGGCGCCAATCAGGCCCAGCACCAACCAGGCGAACCAGGGTGCGAGCAGCAGCAGCGCCATCGCCGTCAGTCGCTGCACCCACCAGTGGCCTACGCCGTCCTTGGCCGAGCCCAGGCCCCGGGCAATCGCAAGTGGATGACGCAGGCTCATGGTGCGCCCCCGGCAGTGAAGCCCAGGTAGGCGACGACCGCGGTCAGCACGATCGCCAACGCGACGACCGTCCAGCCACTGGCAACAGCCTTCGGCAGCTCGAAGCCCCAGCCGATGTCCCACAGCAGGTGGCGGATGCCATTGAGCAGGTGATACGCGAGCGAAGCCGTGGTCGCCAACAAGAAAGCAACGCCCAACGGTGATGCGGCAAACGCGTTGAAACGGGCCATGCCTTCGCCATCGCCGGCAACGGCGAACAGCCACACGACCACGGCAAACGCCGCGAACCCGAGGAACACGCCGGTGGCGCGATGCACGATTGAAAGGGTGCCGGTGATTCCCTGTCGATAGACTTGCAGATGCGGAGACAGGGGTCGTTGCTGAGCAGCCATGCGCTTGGGCTCTTCGAATGATGGGAGATGCCGGCCAGGAATGCCGGGTCAGAAATCGATGCAGCGTCCGTTCTTTTCCCAGTCACCATAACGGGTCGGGTCCAACGCAGGGCGATCGGGCTTCGCCACTGATGCGGCTCCGGCTGCGTCCTTTCCTGCCTGAACCGCAACCGGGTCCTGGCTCGCGACCGCGGCCCCAGGCTCGGCTGATGCAGGGCTTTGCCCTATGATCTGCGTTGTGGAAACCATACGCACATGTTAAGTCCCGCCCCCGTGACGTTCAAGGCAAATCGAAGCCCGAACTCGCTTCCGCGGCTGCCCGGAACCTCGATACTGGCCGTCAAGGGCCCCGATTCGGCCGCATTCCTGCAAGCGCAGACGATGAATGACGTCAGCGCGCTTGCACCGGGTTCGTGGCACTGGAACGGATGGCTGAGTGCAAAAGGCCGCGTGATCGCCCTATTTGCGCTCCTTCATGCCGAGCCTGGCCTGTACCTGGCGCTGCTTCCGGATTTCGCGGCGCCTGAATTGCGCGATCGACTGCAGCGGTATGTGTTCCGCAGTAAAGTCTCGCTTCGCCACGCGGAAGAATTTTCCTGCGCGTCGGCATTCCCGACCGACGTGCCCGTCGCGAATTCACGCGACGTGGCGATTGGCGATCAAGAGGCAGGTTGGCAACTCGACATGAGTGGCGATGAAAGCGCGCGGAAATTGTTCGTGCTTCCGTCCGACCACGTGTCCCTGGCGGCGCCCGATGGCGACTCGCAGGCGCGATGGACTGCCATGGACCTCGCGCACGGCCTGCCTCGCCTTGGCCAGGACCAGGTGGAAGCCTGGACGCCGCAGATGCTTTCGCTGGACCGGCTTGGGGCATTCAGTTTGAAAAAGGGCTGTTACCCCGGCCAGGAAATCGTCGCGAGAACTCATTACCTGGGTAAGGCGCGCAGGGGTTTGGCGCGGTTCGAGGGCGTCGATCTGGACCCGGGCCTGGTGTTGTCGAATGCGAACAATGAACAACTCGGACAACTGATCTGCGTGACGCATGATCGAACCCAGGCCCTCGCCGTAGTGCAACTCGACCATGCCGACCAGTTGATTCGTGCTGGTGAAAAAGCTGTGACTGCACTAACACTTTTGAAAGGACTGCAACGTCCTGTGTGACACGACGCACGACGCAAGCAAACTTGCATTGGCGAACCCTGATTAGTCTGCTATACCCGGGATTGGGGGTAACTCAATCATGAATAACAGAAAAAATTTAGCGCTCGGCCTCGTCCTGTCGCTGTTCACCTCGGTGGCGGCGCAGGCGGCTGATTTCACGGTCACCGTCGAACCGAACTATCCACCTGCCCAGGCACAGGACGTCTATCGTCCCCTGCTCGCCTATCTGTCGAAGGCCACGGGTCACCGCTTCATCCTGAAGACATCTGGCAACTATCACGTCTACTGGCGCGACATGCGCGGTGGCGCCGCCACCGACTTCGCGTTCGAAGAAGCCCACTTCACCGACTATCGCGCCAATCGCCAGCGCTTCACGCCGCTGGTCCGCGTCCTCGATCCGACCAAGTTCACCTTGCTGGTCGATTCATCGAACGCCGATGCCGGCGCCAATGGCCTGATCGGTCGACGCATCGCGAGCATGTCGGCGCCGAGCCTGGGTTACCTGCTATTGGGCGAGTTGTACAAGAATCCGATCGCCCAGCCGGAAATCCAGTCCGTCGCCGCCAGTTGGAAGGATGGCGTTGAAATGGTGTTTGCCGGCGAGACGGAAGCGGCCATGGTGCCGGGCTACATAGCCCAGACCTATCCCAACCTGGTTCCCGTGGCGACGTCGCGCGACTTCATTGGCCGTGCCTTCTCGGCGAGCCCTAAAGTGCCGATGGACGTGCGCAAGAAAGTTGCCGACGCCCTGTTGCGCCTGCACAAGGACCAGACCCTGTACGACGTGATCAACGAACTGGGCGCAACCCAGTTCGTGCGGACATCGGCAGCCGATTACGCGGGAAGCGAACGACTATTGCGCGGCGTGTTCGGCTACCAGCCGCTGCCATCGCGTCCGGGCACGAACTCGGCAGCGCCCGGTACGCAGCCGGCACCGCAGGGGATTTCGATCAAGGCCGATCGCGGAGGCTGATCTCCGCGTCGCTTTTTCGGTATTGCCTCATTCGGCGTTGAAGTGGATCAGGTCGTGGGTGTTTGCCACCGCGGCCTGGCCCATGCTGATGCTTCCTGAAGTGCGCAAGTGCACCTCGTCGCGATGCAGCCGCAGTTCCGGATCCTGCCCGATGCACACATAGGTGGCGTTGGTGGATCGGTCGGTAATCATGAAGTGGCCGCGCTTGTATTCGATTTGCGCGTGGGTGCGGCTGACCCAGTCGGCCTCGACCACCAGGTTGTTGCTGACTTCGCGGCCCATCATGAAGGGCTCGGAATTCTCGGTGAGTTCGATCAGCTTGCCGCGGTGACGCAGGGTCAGCTTGGCGCCCGCAGGTGCAGCGTCTCCCATCCGGATGGCGCTTTGCACCATGGTCATGCCGGACGTGTCTTCCTGCCACACGACGTCCACGATTTCGATCGGCAACAGCTTGCCGCTGACCCGGGCACGGCCCAGGCTTCGTGTTTCCGGCAGGCGGGTCCCCGTCAATCCATTCACCGTGGCTGCCGTGCTGACGATCTGCTCGCGCTTGGCCAACGAGGTCATCCGCGCGGCGACATTCACCGCATCGCCGAACACATCGTCGTTTTCATCGAGCGCGTTGCCGTGATGGAAGCCGATGCGCACTGCGAGGTTTTCCCGCACGAAATTGATGTCACGCGACATCTTCCGTTGCATGTCGCAGGCAGCGAGCAATCCCGACATCGCCGTCGGCAGGGTGCACATGATCTCGTCGCCAATGGTCTTGATCACGCGGCCGCCGTGGCCCACGCAGACGATGCTCAGTGCATCGAGCACTGCGGCGATGAGTCGACGCGCTTCAACATCGCCCTTCGTTTCGAAGAGGCGGGTGCTTCCGCTGACGTCTGCAAACAGGATGGTCTGGGGCCGGGTCTGGCTCATGCGTTCAGTATAGGTCAAGCAGGCGCGTCGGTCTTCGCCTCAGAGGGTAACGGCTTCAGGCCAGATTCCCGGCCATCGCGACGATGTCGGCCTCGCCGGGCAGGACCAGCAAGGCCGCGCCCGCCAAGGGTGTGAAGGTGTCGACGCCCACGACCCGTCGCAGGGGCTTGGCGCCTTGTCCCGACTCCACGACCGCCGTGATGATGCCTTCGCCCACGCCCGCGCTGCGCCGGCCTTCGTCAACGACCAGGATGCGCTTGCAGGCAGCGGCATGCCTGCCGATGGCCGCGTCGTTCAAGGGCAACAGCCAGCGCAGGTCCACCACCCTCACTTTCCAGCCCTGGCGCTTTTCGATTTCCCGAGCGGCTCGAAGGCTCATCGGCACGCCATTGCCGAACGTGAAGATGACCAGGTCCTCGGCCTCGATCCCGTACACGCGCTCTTCGCCGGGCAGCAGGGCCTGGTCGGGCGCGGGATACGTGGCCTGCCACAAGCCATCCCCCGGCTCGTAGAGGTCCTTGGTCATGTACAGGGCAATCGGCTCGAGGAAGGCGCAGACCCGGCCATCCACCTTCGCCATCGCGCTCATCGTACGCAGCATCATGGCCGCGTCGTCGCCGCGGCTCGGGCAGCCGACGACAAGGCCGGGAATGTCGCGCAGCGCGGTGATCGAGTTGTCATTGTGGAAATGACCGCCAAAGCCCTTCTGGTAACCCAGCGAGGCAATGCGCATCACCATCGGGTTGCGGTACTGGTCGTTGGAGAAGAACTGCAACGAGCAAGCCTCGCCGCGGATCTGGTCGCAGGCATTGTGGAAATACGCGAGATACTGGATTTCCGGGAACGGCAACATGCCCATGTTGGCGAAGCCCTGGGCCAGGCCGAGGATCATCGTCTCGTCCAGCAGCGTGTTGAAGACGCGGGCGCCCTTGAAGGCCTTGTTCAAGCCCTTGGTGACGGTGTACACGCCGCCCTTCTGGGCGACGTCTTCGCCGAACAGCAAGGCCTCGGGATACTTGCAGAACAAGTCATGCAGCGTGTTGTTGATCAGCACGGCCAGGTGCCGTGGCGGCTGGTTCTCAGGCAGTTTCGCCTCGCTGCCGAATACTGCCAGGCGACGTTCCGCGTAATCGGACCTTGCCGCCTCGGCGGCCACGGCAGCGGGCGTGCTCGGCGCCAGGGGCTTGATGATGTCCGCCAGGCTGTCGAGTTTGGGACGACGGTCGGCTTCCTCGGCGGCGGCAAAACACTTGACCCGCGTAAACTCGTACAGGCCCAGCACGTCGTCGGCCGTCATCAGGCCGGACTCCAGCGCGATCGCGGCGGATCGCAACAGCGGATCACCCGCCTCCACCGCCATCAGTTCCTCGAAGCTGCGCCACTCGATCTCGAAGTCGGTGCCGGCATGTCCCATGACGCGCGTGGTGCGCAGGTGCAGGAAGGTGGGCCGACGCGTCTTGCGACAGTGTTCGACCGCACGGGCGACCTGGCCGTAGCCGGTGGCAATGTCAAGGCCATCGGCAAAAAAATAATCCAGGCCCGGGCGTTGCCGGAAGTTGCTGGCGACCCAGCCTTCGGGCGTCTTCACCGAAATGCCGATGCCATTGTCTTCGCACACGTAGAGCACCGGTGCAGGAAGTTGCTGGTACGCGGTCCAGGCCGCGGCGTTGAAGGCCGTCTGCGCGGTGGCATGGTTGCTGGACGCGTCGCCAAAGGAACAAATGGCGATCGAATCGGCGGGAATCGGCAAGCGGTGGCCGATGCGGCGCGCTTGTTCGATGGCTACCGCCGTGCCCAGCGCCTTGGGCAGGTGCGATGCGATGGTGGACGTCTGCGGCAACACCCACAGGGGCTTGCTGCCCCACACCTTGTGCCGTCCGCCGGAAATCGGGTCTTCCTTGCTGGCCGCGAAGCTCAGCGCCGAATCCATGATCGGATCCATGCCGGGCAACTTGCGGAAACGCTCGGCCATGAAGCCGCCTGAACGGTAGTGCAGGAAGGCGGGGTCGGTATGTCGCGCAAGGCGCGCCACCATCGCATTGCCCTCGTGCCCGGACGAACCGATCGTGTAGAAGACCTTCTGTTGCACGCGCAATACTCGCGCCATCAGATCCAGATGGCGCGACACCAACTGCGACTCGAAAAGTTCCAGGAAATCGGCCGCGCTGCATTCGCTGCCTGGAACTACTGGCGCATCAGGCGCGGGCTTGCGTGCCGGCCGGCCGCTCCAGCCACGCACGAATTCCTGGAAGTTTTCATCGCACACCTGCGCCCGGTTGACGTTCTTCTGGCGCGCGGGGATGACGGATACGGGGGCGGACATGGTGGATTCCAGGAAGGCTTGATTGATTGAAAGTAAGGCCAGCGGACGGGTCAGTAGCGGTGTTGCGCAAAGCCGGGCGTGGCCTCGACCCGCGCCAGCCAGGCACGGATTGCCGGGTACGCAGCGAGATCGAAACCACCCCGATGCGCCTCGTGCGTGTAGGCGTAAAGCGCGATATCGGCCACGCAGTAACCCGAGTCGACGAAGAAATCCTGCCCGGCCAGTTGCTTTTCCATCACGTCCAGCGCCTGGTAGCCACGCTCGCGCAGGCGCGGAAGTTCTGTGCGGCGCGTGCTGTCTTCCGGCAACCAGCCCATGATGAAACGCGCGACGGCGAGGTAGGGCTCGTGGCTGTATTGTTCGAAGCACATCCACTGCAAGGCCTTCGCTCGCTGCCACGAGTCCGACGGCCACAGGGGCGACCCCTCGGCCAGGAAACACAGGATGGCATTGGACTCGGCGAGCACGCGGCCATCGGCCAATTCGAGCATCGGCACTTTGCCGTTCGGGTTCTTTGCCAGGTATTCGGGCGTGCGTGTTTCACCCGCCGCGCTATTGACCTCGACCCAACGATAGGGGCGGCCGGTCTGCTCGAGGACCAACTGCACCTTGAAGCAATTGCCCGAGGCCTTCATGCCGTAAACCGTCACCGCGTCCATCACCTCGTTACCCCGGCGCGACGCGCCTGCCAGTGCTCGCGCGTTTGTGACCAAATATCGATCGGTTCGTTCTCGAAGGGCGCCGGCAATCTGCCCGGGCCGCTGTTGCTTGCGCCGAGGCGTCGGGCGAGTGCCTGCGAAGCGATGTTGTCGGGATGGATGGAGTGGATGACGGTGGTCCAGCCCAGGCTTTCGAAGGCCCAGTCCACGGCCGCCAGCCCGGCCTCCGTTGCGTAGCCCTTGCCCTGCGCGGAACGGTCCAGCGCCCAACCCACTTCGGTGCCGGGCCAGCCTTCTGGTTGCCAAGGTCCCAACTGGCCGAGCCAGCGCCCGCTGGATTTTTCGATGATCGAAAACATCGCGAAGCCCTGCAGCAACCAGGCCCCCGGCATCTGCAGGAACTTGCGCCACGCCGCGGCGCGCTGCAGCGTCCCACCGATGAAGCGCATGTTGTCATCATCGGTGTTCATCGCCGCGAACGCGTCGAAGTCCGACGCCTGGGGAACGCGCAGGATCAGGCGTTCGGTTTCCAGCACGGGTCCTTCGAACATGATGCAGCCCTCCCCGGCCCCAGCGCGATTCAGAACGCGCTGATGCCCGTTACTTCCCGGCCGATCACCAGTTGGTGCACGGTCTCGGTGCCCTCGTAGGTGATGACGGACTCGAGGTTCAGCGCGTGGCGGATCGGCGGATATTCGGTAGTGATGCCAGCACCACCGAGGATGTCGCGCGCCTCGCGCGAAATATCCAGGGCCATGCGCACGTTGTTCCACTTGGCCAGCGATACCTGCGCCGGCTGCATCGCACCCGCGTCCTTCAAGCGACCCAATTGCAGCGACAGCAGCTGCGCCAGCGTGATGCGCCGCGCCATGTCGGCGAGCTTGAGCTGCACGGCCTGCGTGGCCGCGATCGGTCGGTTGAACAGGATGCGCGACTTGGAATACTCGAGCGCACACTGGTAGCTGGAGATCGCGGCGCCGATCGGGCCCCAGGTAATGCCGTAGCGTGCCTGCGTCAGGCAGCCCAGCGGACCCTTGAGGCCTTTCACGTTGGGCAGGCGCTGGCTGTCGGGCACCCGCACGTTGTCGAAGAACAGCGCCGAGGTGACCGACGCGCGCAGGCTCATCTTCTTGTGCACTTCCTGCGCGGCGAAACCCGGCGTGCCCTTGTCGATCAGGAAGCCCTGGATGCCTTCGTCCGTCTGCGCCCACACGATGGCGACATCGGCCAGGTTGCCGTTGGTGATCCACATCTTGGCGCCGTTGATGATCCAGTCGTCGCCATCACGGCGTGCGTTGGTCTTCATGTTGGCCGGATCGGATCCGCCCTGGGGTTCGGTCAGACCAAAGCAACCGATCACTTCGCCACGCGCCATGCGCGCCAAGTAACGGTCGCGCTGCTCTTCCGAACCAAAAGCGTAGATGGGATACATGCAAAGCGAGCTCTGCACGGACACGAAGCTTCGGATTCCCGAATCGCCGCGTTCGAGCTCCTGGCAGATAAGGCCGTAGCTGACCGAGTTCAAGCCGGCGCAACCGTACTTTTCCGGCAGCGAGGAACCGAACAAACCCAGCGCCGCGATTTCCGGGACCAGCTCGGACGGAAACCGTCCCTGGTCGAAGCAGTCGCCGATGATCGGTATCACCCGCTCATCGGTGAAGCGCGCAACCGAGTCCTGGATCATGCGCTCCTCGTCGGTAAGCAGGGAGCGGACATCGAACAAGTCAGTCGGGTTCAGGGCCATCGGGGTTGCCTAACGGTTTGGTTAAACCGCTATTTTAGCCCGAGTGGCCCTGTCGGCGCATGCACGCGCCGTGATCAACCCCGTCGTGGTAACCGGTTTCAGCCCCGCTTGGTGCCTGCTGCCGAGTCGGTTACGACGATAGCGCCGTCCTTCATGAGCAGCTTTGCAGCTGGCTTTGTGTCCATTCGCAGGGTGCCGGTACGGTCGCGATACTGCCAGTCGACGTCATAGCCAACGACCCGGTCGCGCTCGCCCAGCCAGATCTGGTCGCCTGGATTCTTGCTGACGCGCTTGCTCAGCACACGGCCGTCCATCTGGTACTGCACCTCATACCCGACGGTGGTGGATTTCTGGCGAGTTTCGGTGTGGCAGACCCGTTGCGACTCGGTCGTCACCCGGCCGCCCTGGTGGCGACGATCGATCTCGCGACCGGCATAGGCGCCACCCACTACGCCCGCCACCGTGGCGAGCTTGCGCCCGTCACCA
This sequence comes from Gammaproteobacteria bacterium, assembly GCA_031408815.1. Lineage (GTDB taxonomy): Bacteria > Pseudomonadota > Gammaproteobacteria > Xanthomonadales > Xanthomonadaceae > Arenimonas. Next base: position 14,663 of record JANNWV010000062.1, on the reverse strand, counting down.
CCGCCGACCTGGTTACCCACCAGGCCACCGATCAGCGCGCCGGCAATCGTGCCGTCCTTGTTGCCGAAGCGTTCCGGCTGGCGGACCTGCACGGACTGGTTGTTGCAAACCTGCTGCGGCACGTCGGTCGTCTGCGTGATCGGCACGACATCGGTCACATCCGCGTAAATCGGTTCCGTGATGGTGATGGGGGTTGCCCGCACTACCTGCGCATACTGCGGACCGATCAGCCCGGTGCGGTAGGCGCCGATCGCGGCACCGGTACCCAGGATGGCGACGAGCGCCACGACTAGTTTGTTGTTCATGCTTGTTCTCCTATTGGACGGCCGAACCGTCCAGCGGGGGAATGATGGCTCCGGCGGCCTGAACAACAGCCTGTTGCGCGGTGAAGTCGTTCATCCTGCATGATAGTTTTGAGGTCAAGGAGTCCTGCCCATGTCCAGTCCCCTGCTCGGTCCGCTACTCGCTTTCGCGGGCCGCCTGCGCTTTCCGACCTTGTTCCTTGTCACGGCAGGCTTGTTCCTGTTCGATGTGGTGATCCCGGACTTCGTGCCCTTCGTGGACGAGATCCTTCTGGGGCTGGCCACCCTGATCCTGTCGTCCTGGAAAGGCGGGCGCCGAAGCGACGAGCCGCCGGCAAGCGAGTAATGCCGATGTCGCAGGCACTTTTCGACAGCCACAGCCACCTCGACGCCGAGGAATTCGACGGCGACCGTGCCGCCGTGTTGCAGCGTGCCCGCACCGTGGGCGTCGCAGAGCAGCTTGTGCCCGCGGTCGACCATGATTCCTGGCCAAAACTGCGCGAGGTCTGCTCCGTCGGCCCCGGTCTCTACCCGGCCTACGGCCTGCATCCGATGTACCTGGACCGGCATCGGCCCGAGCACCTGCCTGCATTGCGCGAATGGATCGAGCGGGAGCGCCCCCGGGCCATTGGCGAATGTGGGCTGGACTTCTTCGTGGACGGGCTCGATGCCGATCTGCAAAGGCATTACTTGCGCGGGCAACTGGAACTCGCCCGCGAATTCGACCTGCCCGTCGTATTGCATGCCCGTCGCGCCGTCGAGGAGGTCACCGCCTTGTTGCGAAGCATCGGCGGGCTGCGCGGCGTGATCCACAGCTACTCGGGCAGCGAGGAACAGGCCCGGCAATTGTTCGGCCTGGGTTTCATGATTGGCATCGGTGGGCCGCTGACCTATGACCGCGCCAAGCGGCTGCATCGGCTGGTCGCGGCCATGCCGCTGGAGTTCCTGCTACTGGAAACGGATTCGCCCGACCAGCCCGATGCCTTGCATCGCGGGCAGCGGAACGAACCGGCGAACCTGCAGTTCGTGCTCGAGACCGTGGCCCGCTTGCGAAATTCGGATCCCGATCAAATCGCCAGCGCAACCTCCGCCAACACCCGGCGCCTGCTGCGCCTCTAGTTCTTTGCGGGGGCCGTCGTCGGGCGAAGCAGGATTTCAATCGCCTTGCCCACCGCGGCGAATGCAAAACTTCCCGTCACGTGCGTGGCCGCGCCGAGTCCCGCGCCGCAATCGAGCTTCATGGCGGCATCTGGCCCGAGCGCGGGCCGCGTGCCGCAAACCGTACCGTCCGACTGCGGATAGCGCACGTTTTCAAGCGAATAAACGGCAGGCACGCTGAAGTAACGATCCTTGCTTTTCGGGAAGTTGAAATCGGAACGCAATTTCTTCCTCACCAGCGCCAGCAGCGCATCGTGCTCGGTACGCGACAGGTCGCGCACGCGCACCTGGGTCGCATCGGTTCGACCCCCGGCCGAACCGACCACCACCAGTGGCTGCTTGCGGCGGCGGCACCAGGCAATGAGTTCTACCTTGCTGCGGAAACTGTCGCAGGCATCCAGTACCAGGTCGTAGTCCCTGCCAAGCAGTTCGGAAAGATTGGTTGGCAGCAGGAATTTCGCCACCGCATCCACTTCCACCAGCGGATTGATGGCGCGGCAGCGTTCCGCCAGCACCTCGGCCTTGTTCCGCCCGAACTGGCCGTCCAGTGCATGCAACTGCCGATTGGTATTGGACAGGCATACCTCATCGGCATCGATCAGCGTGAGCTTGCCTACACCGCTGCGGACCAGGGATTCCACGGCCCACGATCCCACGCCGCCCAGTCCCACCACGCAGACGTGCTTGCCTGCCAGGCGCTCTGCGCTGCCGACGCCGTAAAGCCGATCGATTCCGGAGAACCGGTCCCGCAGGATTTTTTGCATGTCCTATTGTACGGCGGCCCCGGCGCGGGCCGGCAGGTGGCCGCCATTCAGCCATCGCCGGTTAACTTCCTGTGACAGAACAGGGAAATCATCATGCGAGTTGCCCTCTACGCCGGCGTGTTGGCTTGCGCCGTGCTTTCGGCTTGCGCCGGCCCGAGCCAAGTTCGCCCGGTCACGCCGACCGAGCCTACTCCGCGTCCGGCGCTTCCTTCGACCCCCGTCAAACCCTGCACGAGTTGCGGACGTGTTGAAAGGATCGACGTGGTCACTTCCGCCGCCGCGCCCAAGGACAGGGCCGTACTGGGCGGCGTAGTCGGTGGCGTACTGACTCGACCGGCGAACAACCCGGGCGGTGCCGCGGGCGGCAGCACGAAGAGCTACCGCCTGACCATCCGCCTCGACGGCGGCCGGCAACTGCTGGTCACCCAAAAGATGATTTCCCCGAACTTGAAAGTCGGCTCGCGGGTGAGGGTTGAAGGCTCGCGCGTCTTGCTGCTGCGCTGATCACCGGCACGGGGCTGCATTTTCGCCCCGTGCTAACCTCCACGGAAAATCCGGAGCATCCCGAATGCGTTCATTGGTCCTGTTGCTGGTCGGCCTGTTGGTCGGCGCGCTTTGCACACTGATTGCGGTCAATGCCCTGAACCGGGGCACGTCCTACCCCAACGCCGTCATGGCCATGATGGGCCAGCAGATGAAGGCCATCGACAAGAGCATCAAGCAAAGCCGGTGCGCATCCACGGACCTCACACCGCGCCTGCAGACCCTGCGCTTCGTGGCCAACGACATCGAGCCCGCCTTCGCCGACATGAAGGACGAAGTGCAGTTCGGCCGTTACGCGGCCGACCTGCGCGCTGCATCCGATGCCGCCCTGATGACCCCGCCTGCCAGCTGCGCGGCGGCGACGGCAGCCTTGTCGAACCTGAAGAAGAGCTGCGACAGCTGCCATCGCGATTACAAGGGCTAGGCCCCCGAGGCGGTAACCGGACCCCGGCACCGGGGCTCGTCGTGCCGCAGCGCAACATGCGGATTGGCTCGCAATTGGCTATGGTCGGAAGGTCCGCGCAACAGCGGGCCTTCTTGCCACCTTCTGGGGAGTCTGCATGACCCGTATCGTCCGAAACATCGTATTGGCCACCGCGCTGGTCGCTGCTACCGGCACTGCCTTTGCCGCCCGCCAGGGCGGCGCGGAGCCCATCGTCCGCAACCCGCTCGCGATCAGCATGCTTGCTGACAGCAGCAGCGCACAGGCCTTCATGGGCCAGGTCGATTTCAAGATCAGCAACAACAGCAGCAACGTCCTCAAGGTTCCCTACTGGCAATTGCCGGGCGCCAGCGAGGAAAGCAAGCTGTTCCAGGTCTATCGCAATGGCAAGGTCGCCACCTATCTCGGGCCGATGATCAAGCGTGCCGCCCCGACCGAATCGGACTTCGTCGTATTCCAGCCCTACGAGACCAAGGTGTTCTCGGTGGACCTGAGCAAGAGCTACGACCTGGGCGAGACCGGTGAATACACCGTCAGCTTCGCGTCCATGCTCAACGGCGCAAAGACGGGCAAGGGCCAGAACGTAACCGACGGCAATGGCCGCATGGCCAGCCTGAAGTCGGCCACGCTGAAGTTGTGGGTCGATGCCGACAATTCGCTGAAGGCCCTGAAAGGCGATGTCCGCGCGCAGGCCAAGCCTGGTGGCGGCGGCACCGTGGTCGGCGGCGTGACCTATGTTGGTTGCAGCTCGACGCAGATCAGCGGCGCGGGTGCAGGCGTGACGCAGGCTCGTTTGTATACCGAAAATGCCAAGGGCTACTTGAACGGCAACAACCAGGGTCCGCGCTACACGACCTGGATGGGCGCCTACGTCAGCACCCGCTACAACACCGTCACCGGCAACTTCGTGAAGATCGATTCGGCCATGGACCAGTCCGGCGGCCAGATCAAGATCAACTGCGGCTGCAGCCAGAGCGCCTATGCCTATGTCTATCCGACCAGGCCTTACGAGATCTTCGTCTGCCGGGCTTTCTGGACTGCCAGCACCACGGGCACCGACTCCAAGGCCGGCACCCTGATCCACGAAATGAGCCATTTCAACGTTGTCGCCGCCACGGACGACGTGGTGTATGGCCAGACCGGCGCCAAGAGCCTCGCCATCTCGAACCCGGACCGGGCGATCCAGAACGCCGACAGCCACGAGTACTTTGCAGAAAACACCCCGTTCCAGAACTAAGACTCGCGCCTCAGGAAAAAGCCCGCTTCGGCGGGCTTTTTTTTCGACTGTCTTTGGGCGTTGCCGGCGGATGACCTATGCTCGGCGCATGGATACCCAAAACCTGTTCTATGCCCTCGCAGCGCTGCTGATTCTCGCGGGCCTCGCCGGCACCATCCTGCCCGCCCTGCCCGGCCTGCCACTGATGTTCGCGGGCATGTTGCTGGCCGCATGGGCCGGGAAATTTGCCCTGATCGGGCCCTGGACGCTAGCCGTTCTGCTCGTGCTGACGCTGGTGTCGATTGCGGTGGATGTCTTCGCCACCGCCATGGGCGCCAAGCGCGTGGGCGCAAGCGGCTTGGCGATGGTGGGCGCTGCGGTGGGTACCTTGGTCGGCGGTATCGTCTTCAGCCTGCCAGGATTGATCCTCGGCCCCTTCATCGGCGCCGTTGCCGGTGAAATGTTGCATGGCAAACCTTGGCAGCACGCCTCGCGTGTCGGCGCCGGCACCTGGATCGGCCTCGCCATCGGCACCGCACTGAAACTCGCGCTGGCCTTCGCCATGCTCGGGATCTTCGCGTTCGCGCTGTTCTGGCCCTGATCGGTCCTCGCCTCAGTCCTGCAACTCGCGCAACGTGACAGACGGCGGCGCGGACAGCACGCGTCGCGTAGCCAGCATGCCCGCGGCGATCGCCGCCACCACGCCCAGCGCACTGCTGGTAATCACCAACTGCCAGTCAGCCGTCCACGGCAATTCGAAGACCTGTTTCGCAACGACGCCCGCCAACGCCGTCGCGGCGATCGCCGCCGTCAGGCCGGTCAGCAATCCGATCACCGCAAACTCGGTCGCCTGCGCCAGCAGCAGTTGGCGACGGCTGCCGCCCAACACGCGCATCACCGCGCCTTCCAGCAAGCGCTCGTCCTGCGACGCCGTCACCGAAGCCAGCAGCACCAGGATGCCGGCGGCGAGCGAGAAATAGAACACCGCCTCGACTACCGCCGAGACCTGGTCAACCGTGCTGCGCACCTGGTCGAGCACCGCGTCGATATCGATCACCGACAGATTGGGGAATCGCGACACCAGGCCGTTGCTCAGCGTTGCGGCGGCGGCAGGCGGCGCATGCACGCCGCCGATATAGCTGGCGGGAAATCCGTCCATCGACGCCGGCGAGGCGATGACGAAGAAGTTGGGCTGGAAACTTTCCCAATCCACTTTCCGCAGGCTGGTTATCGTGGCTTCATAGTTTTGGCCTGCAATATCGAAACCCACCTTGTCGCCAATCTTCCAACCGAGGTCCTTGGCCAGTTCCGTTTCGACCGACAACTCGGGCTGCGCGGGCCCGGCGACGGGCCAGAACGTGCCGGCGGTCTCCTGGTTGTCGCTACGCAAACTGTCGGTAAAGCTGAGGTTGAATTCGCGCTCGGCCATTCGCTTCGCGCGATCACCACGCGCCGCGAAACTCGCGCCCGTCACCGGCGCGCCATTCATGCTGACCAGGCGGCCGCGAACCATTGGGAACAATACCGGCTTGCTCACGCCTACTTGCGCGAGATAGTCGATAACGGGCTGCACCTGTTCGGGTTGCACGTTGATGATGAAGCGATTGGGCGCATCCGCCGGCAGCGCTTGTTGCCAGCGTTCCAGCAGGTCACCGCGCACGAAGGTCAACAACAACAGCACCATCAGGCCGAGGCCGAGCGATGCGATCTGGGCAACGCTGGCTGCTGGACGGCGGCTTACATTGGCCAGGCCATAGCGCCACGGGCCCTGCAGGCGGCCGCGCAGCCTGCGCACCAGCACGATCAATCCATAGGCGAGCAGTCCCAGCACCGCGAGCGTGCCGGAAATACCCAGCAGCATCGCCGTGCCCAGGGTTGCCGAACCCGCCTTCCACCAGAGCAGCAAGGCCAGGCCGGACAAGCCGACCAATGCCGCCACCCAGGCGCTGGGCTCGGCCACGTCCACGTCCTTGCGCAGGACGCGCAGTGCGGGCACGCGACGCAGTGCGAGGACCGGTGGCACGCCGAAGGCGAGCAGCACCGTCAGTCCGACGCCGAACCCTTCCAGCACCGGACGCCAACCTGCGGAGGGAATCGCTACGCGCAGGGCATCCGCCAGCCAGTTGCCGACGATGGACTGCAGGCCCAGCGCGAGCAGCACGCCGACCATGCAACCGGCCAAACCCAGCAGCAGCAGTTCGCCGACATGGATGCCGACCAGCGTGCGCTGGCTGGCGCCGAGGCAGCGCATGACCGCGCTGCCGGCAAGATGGCGGGCGCTGTGCCTGCGAGCCGCCATCGCCACGGCCACCGCCGCCAGCACCACCGATATCAGCGCGGCGAGGCCGAGGAATCGCCCTGCGCGGTCCATCGCCGCGCGAATTTCCGGGCGAGCGTCCGAAGCGGTTTCCAGGCGTTGTCCGCGGCCGAGGGATGCCTGGGTGCGCGCAAGGAATTCTTCCACCGCCGCCGGTTCACCCGCGACCACCAGCCTATGGATGATCCGGCTACCTGGTTGCACCAGACCGGTTGCCGGCAGGTCTGCCAGGTTGAGGAATACTTTCGGGCCGGTGCTGAAATAATTGAGCGATGCCTCGGGCTCCTGCACGACCAGCGCCGCCAGGCGCAAACTCGAGCCGCCTATTCGAATCGGGTCGCCGATCTTTGCTGCGATTGACTGCGCGCCCGATCGCGACAGCCAGACCGTGCCCGGCCGCGGAACCGCGGGTGCCACGTAATCCTTGCCACTTTGCGAATCGACGATCCGAAACGTACCGCGCAGGGGAAAGCCTTCACCCAGCGCGCGAATTTCTCCCATCTTCAACGCATCGCCGGCGCCCACCATGCTGGGGAAGGCGCGCGTCTGCGTCTGGCGCAGGCCCGGGATGTCGGCATTGGCCAGCATCGAGGCGGGAATCGGCTCGTCGGCGCGCAACACAGCGTCGCCGCCGAGCAATCGATTTGCTTCCATGGACAAGGCGCGCTCGGCGCGATCAGTCAGGAAGCCGACTGCCGTCACCGACATCACCGCAAGGATGATGGCGGCAAGCAGGATGCGGACTTCGCCAGCAGCCAGGTCGCGGCGCATCTGGCGCCAGGCGAGCATCAGTATCTTCACGCGGAAACCAGCCGGCCGCCCGACAGGCGCAGGATGCGACCGCATCGCTCGGCCAGTCGTTCGTCGTGGGTCACCAGCACCAGCGTGGTGCCCGTGGTGGCATTGAGTTCGAACAGCAGGTCGATGACGGCACGGCCAGTGTCAGTGTCGAGGTTTCCCGTGGGCTCATCGGCAAACAGAAGCGAAGGCCCGGTGACAAAAGCCCTGGCCAGCGCCACACGCTGTTGCTCGCCACCCGACAGCTGCCGGGGATAATGTTCCAGCCGCTCGCCCAGGCCGACCCGCTCCAGGATGCGTCGCGCGGGCTGAAGGGTTTCACGGTCGCCACGCAACTCCAGTGGCAGCATCACGTTTTCCAGCGCGGTGAGCGCCGGCAACAACTGGAAGCTCTGGAATACGAAGCCGACCCGTTCGCCGCGAACCTTCGCGCGTCCATCTTCATCGAGCGAGGAAAGCACGATGCCGTCCAGGCTGACCGACCCCGTGCTTGGCGTGTCCAGGCCGGCAAGCAATGACAACAGCGTGCTCTTGCCCGAACCTGAAGCCCCGACCACTGCCACAGCCTCGCCAGCGGCGATGCGGAAACTCACGTCTGCCAGAATGGTCAGTTCATGGTCAGGCAGCCGTACCCGCTTGCCCAGCCCGCTGGCGGACAGTTCGCCGGGGCTTGAAAGCGTCGGCGATGCCGCAATTGAATCGATCATGATCGAGGAGCCCAGGGTATGAATAATCTATATGGAGCATGGCAGGCCCGGGTTCAACGGGGCGTCATGGTCTTACTCACGACACTTGCATTGTCCGGCGCAGCCATGGCGGCGCCCGCGCGGACCGTGCTGGTGCTCGGCGATTCGCTTTCCGCTGCCTATGGACTGGCTGCAAGCCAGGGCTGGGTGGCGCTGACGGCGCAGAAGATGCGGGTGACCCATCCGAATTGGCGCGTGGTCAATGCCAGCATCAGCGGCGAAACCACGGCGGGCGGCGCGGCGCGGATCGCCGCGGAACTCAAGCGCAGCCGGCCGACGGTGGTGGTGGTCGAACTTGGCGCCAACGACGGCCTGCGCGGCCTGTCGCTGCCGCAGACGCGGGCCAACCTCGACCAGATCGTGGCGGCATCCACGCGCTCGGGCGCGCGTGTGCTGCTGGTGGGCATGCGCATGCCGCCCAACTTCGGACCAATTTACACACAAGGCTTCGAGAAGACCTACGTCGATCTATCGAAGAAGTACAAGACGGCCTTGCTGCCCTTCTTGCTCGCGCCCATCGCCGCCGAGCGAAAAAACTTCCAGGCCGACAATATGCATCCGGTCGCCGCCGCGCAACCACGACTGCGCGATCACGTCTGGCCGGCGCTGCTGCCCCTGCTCAAATAATCCGGAGCCCGATCAGGCGGCCGGATCGAGACTGCGGATCGCGTCGTAGGTGTGGGTGAACAGGCCCTCGTCGTCCGACGAGAGTAGCTGGACGATGGCGCGCGCAAGCGAATCGGCAGGAATGGCACGATAGGCCCGGAGCCGTCCCGCCATCAGTACATTGGCCATGGGCGCCAGTCTCTGGAACAAGGCCTCGGCGGTCCTGCGCTGCTCACGAGGGCCCAGCAGCAGCCCAGGTTGGAGCAAGTCCAGCCGCTGGAATCCCTTCTTTTCCATCGCGTCTTCCACTTCGCCCTTCACACGAAGGTAGAAATTTCCAGACTGTCGGCTGGCACCTGCGGAGCTGACCAGGATCGCCTGCTTCGCACCGGCGACATGGGCGAGCTGCGCAAGCTTCAGCACCAGTTCGCGATCCACCGCGATGAATGCCTCGCGTGACCCCGCTGCCTTGAGGGTGCTGCCCAGGCAGCACACATAGGCATCGATCCTTCCACCCGCGAACTGGTTGATGGCTTGCTGGATCAGCTGATCGGATTCCGGCGATTCGAAATCAACGACCGGCGCCTGCAGGCGCGAATCCTTGATGGGCAGGCCACGGCGCGTCGGCGCGATAACGCGGCCCTGAAAGCTGGAACCGCGCAACAATTCCCGCAGCACCAGGCCGCCGACCATGCCCGAGGCGCCTGCCAGCAACACGTTGCGATCGGTCACGCCCATTCGCTCAGTTGTTCTTCTGCATAGAGGCGCTTGAACGAGGGACGCGCCTTCATCGCCGTCGCCATCCGCGCCAGGTTCGGCCATTCAATGGCCTGCTTGGGCAGGTTGCGCGACCAGCGCATCAGCATGGTCAGGTGGAAATCCGCAGCCGACAGCTTGTCGCCGAGCAGCCATGGCCCATTCTTCGCCAGGTGGTCGTCAACGGTCTGCCAGCAGGCCTCGATGCGCTTGCGTGCGCTGTCCTTCACGGCATCCACGTTGGCCTCGCCGGCGACTTCGGCCGGGTAATACCAGTTGCGGAACAGCGGCTGCACCACGTTGGCCAGGTACAGCAGCCACTGGTAATAGCGCGCCCGCTCGAGACTCCCCACCGGCGGCGCGAAACCCTTGGACGAATGCGAATCGGCCAAGTGCATCAGCAGCGCCACCGACTCGGTCAGGACCTCGCCATCAATGACCAGCGTCGGCACCACGCCACTGGGATTGAGCTTGAGATAGTCCGGCGACTTGTGCTGCTTCGATTCGAAATCGAGCAGCTTCAATTCGTACGGCAGGTTCAGTTCGATCAGCAACCAGTGGATGACCAGGCTTGCCGCGCCGGGCGAGTAGTAGAGTGTGTGCATCGGTTCCCCGCAATTGGATGACGGCATCGCCGTCGCTGTTGGAAAGCTTACTCGACGACGACCGCAATCTTGGCGATTCGCGCCGCCCATGCCTTCGGCCCGGTCTGGTGCACGGACTCGCCGCGCGAATCCACGGCCACCGTCACCGGCATGTCCTTGACCTCGAATTCGTAGATCGCCTCCATGCCCAGGTCGGCGAAACCGACCACGCGCGACGACTTGATGGCCTTCGACACCAGGTACGCCGCACCGCCTACCGCCATCAGGTAAACCGATTGGTGCTTGCGAATGGATTCGATGGCGGTCGGGCCGCGCTCGGCTTTGCCGACCATTCCCAGCAGGCCGGTCTGCGCCAGCACCTGCTCGGTGAACTTGTCCATGCGCGTAGCCGTCGTCGGGCCGGCCGGGCCGATCACTTCATCGCGGACCGCATCCACCGGACCCACGTAGTAGATAAAACGGCCGCGCAGGTCGACTGGCAGTGGTTCGCCACGATCGAGCATCTCGACGATGCGCTTGTGCGCCGCATCGCGCCCGGTCAGTAATTTTCCATTGAGCAGGATGGTTTCGCCAGGCTGCCACTGGGTCACGTCTTCGGGCTTGATGGTGTCCAGATCCACACGACGACCCTTCGACGAGTCGTAGGTCAGCTTCGGCCAGTCATCCAGTGACGGCGGCTCGAGCGCGACCGGCCCGGAGCCGTCGAGCACGAAATGTGCATGCCGCGTCGCCGCGCAATTGGGAATCATCGCCACCGGCAGGTTTGCGGCATGGGTGGGGTAGTCGAGCACTTTCACATCGAGCACGGTGGTCAAGCCACCGAGACCCTGCGCGCCAATGCCCAACGCGTTTACCTTCTCGTACAACTCCAGGCGCAATTCTTCGGCGCGATTGGATGGGCCGCGGGCGATCAGGTCGGTGATGTCGATCGGTTCCATCAGCGCTTCCTTCGCCAGCAGCATGGCTTTTTCAGCCGTGCCGCCGATGCCGATGCCCAGCATGCCCGGCGGGCACCAGCCGGCGCCCATGGTCGGCACGGTCTTCAACACCCAGTCCACGATGGAGTCGGACGGATTGAGCATTGCGAACTTCGATTTCGCTTCCGAACCGCCGCCCTTGGCCGCCACGATCACATCCACGTTGCCGCCCGGCACCACGGTCATGTTGACCACGGCCGGCGTGTTGTCCTTCGTGTTGCTGCGCTTGCCCGCAGGATCGGCGAGCACCGAGGCGCGCAGGCGATTGTCGGGATGGTTGTAGGCGCGACGTACGCCCTCATTCACCATCTGCTCGACACCCATCGTCGCATCGTCCCAACGCACATCCATGCCGATCTTCAGGAACACGGTCACGATGCCGGTGTCCTGGCAGATCGGCCGATGGCCCTCGGCGCACATGCGCGAGTTGATCAGGATCTGGGCGATGGCATCGCGCGCGGCCGGCGATTGCTCGCGCTCGTACGCCGCCGCTAGGTTCCGGATGTAGTCCACCGGGTGGTAGTAGCTGATGTACTGCAACGCATCGGCCACGCTGGTGATGAAATCGTCCTGCTTGATGCTTGCCATCGGTGAAGCTCCCGGAATTATCGTTCTTGCGGGCTCAATCGAGCTCGCTCCAGCGTGCGTAGGCAGACTCGAGCCGGGACTGCAGCTCGAACAACTGCCGATTGGCCGCCTGTACCGCCGCGCTTCCCTCGCGGTACAACTCGGGCGAGCTCACCCTCGCCGTTTCGGCAGCCACTTGCGACTCCAGTGTTTCGATCAGCGCCGGCAATTGTTCGAGCTCGCGTTGCTCCTTGAAGCCGAGCTTGCGCTTGACCAGCACCGGCGGTGGTGGCTCGGCAGGCGCCTGGCGCGGTACCTGCGGGGTCAGCTTCGGCGCCACGCCGGCAACAACCGGTACGGGACGCTGGCGTTGCCAGTCGCTGTAACCACCCACGTAGTCGCCCACGCGACCATTGCCTTCCATCACCAGCGAGCTGGTCACCACGTTGTCGAGGAAAGCGCGATCGTGCGAAACCAGGATCAGCGTGCCGGGGTAATCGATCAGCAGTTCTTCCAGCAACTCGAGCGTTTCCACGTCCAGGTCGTTGGTCGGCTCATCCATCACCAGCAGGTTGGACGGACGGGCAAACAGTTTCGCAAGCAACAGGCGATTTCGTTCACCGCCGGACAGTTTGGTGATGGGTGCGAGTGCGCGATCCGGGCTGAACAGGAAGTCCTGCAGGTATCCCATCACGTGCTTGCGGCCGCCATTGATGTCGATGAACTCGCGGCCTTCCGAGACATTGTCCAGTGCGTTCCAGTCTTCCCTGAGCGCGCCGCGCAATTGGTCGAAGAAGGCGATCTCCAGGTTGCTGCCGCGCATGATCTCGCCCGACTGCGGCTGCAGGTCGCCCAGCAACAACTTCAGCAGCGTGGTCTTGCCGGAGCCATTGGGTCCGATCAGCCCGATCTTGTCGCCGCGCTGGATGACCGTGCTGAAATCCCGCACGAGTACGCGGTCGCCGAAGGCGAAATTGACGTGCTTGGCCTCGAAGATCTTCTTGCCGGACTTGGCGGCGGAGGCCGCGGCCAGGTTGACGTTGCCTGCCTGCTCGCGACGCTCGCTTCGTTCGCGGCGCATCGCCTTCAATGCGGTGACGCGCCCTTCGTTGCGGGTGCGCCGGGCCTTGATGCCCTGGCGGATCCAGACTTCTTCCTGGGCCAGCTTCTTGTCGAACAGGATGTTGGCCTGGCTTTCCGCGTGCAGGCGTTCTTCGCGCCGACGCAGGTAATTTTCATAATCGCCGGGCCAGCTCGTCACTTGCCCACGGTCGATTTCAATGATTCGCGTCGCGAGGTTGCGCAAGAACGCGCGGTCATGCGTCACGAAAACCACGCTGCCTGCGAAGTTCTTCAGGAACTCCTCCAGCCAGGCAATCGATTCGATGTCCAGGTGGTTGGTCGGCTCATCGAGCAACAGCAGGTCCGGCGCGGCGACCAGCGCCTGCGCCAGCAACACGCGGCGCTTCATGCCGCCCGACAGGGCCGAAAATTCCGTGTCCTCGGGCAGGTCCAGCTTGCTGATCACTTCTTCGACGCGTTGTTCCAGCTGCCAGCCCTGGCCTTCGTCGATCAGCGCCTGCACGCGACCGAGCTCGTCCATGTCCATGTCGTCGCCGTCGTGCAGCAAGTGGTGGTAACGGGCCAGGTGCGAACCCAGCTCGCCCAGGCCCATCGCGACCACGTCGAACACGGTGCCTTCGAGCAGCTTCGGCACCTCTTGCGAAAGCCCGGCGATGCGGCTGCCGAAGCTGCGCACTTCGCCGTCGTCGGCGTGGATCTCGCCGGACATCAGGCGCATCAGCGTGGACTTGCCCGCGCCATTGCGACCGACGATGCAGACGCGTTCGTTGGGTTCGATGCTGAGGTTGACCTGCTGCAGCAGGAGCGGGCCGCCGACGCTGAAGTCGACGTTCTGGAATACGATCAATGACATCCGCCCATTTTACCCGCACCGGCCTGTACCGCGCGGCGTCGAGGCGAATCTGTGCGCCAGCCGAACTTCACCGCCGCGGGCAGACGCTAGACTCAGGGCATGGACACCCGGGCCGAAAAGCTCTGGCAACGCGGCATGGTCCACTTCCGTCAGGGGAACATGGAAGCCGCGAAAGCCAATTTTGAAGCGTTTCTGGCCCGCGAGCCGGGATCGGGGCCGGGCCATTTCCGGCTTTCCATGACCGAGGCGCGCCGCGGCCGCTACACCTCTGCGCTCGACTACGCGCTCAAGGCACTTGAGATCGACCCCGAACGGGTCGAAACCCTGGCCCACCTCGCCCGCTGCCATCAGGGTGCAGGCCAACCCGAACGCGCACGCACCCGCGCAACCCAGGCCCTGGCGATGCCGCGCGACAATCCTGTCGTGCTCGACTCGCTGGGCGTGGTCATGACCCGTCTCGACGAACAGTCGCTCGCCCTTGAACTATTCGACCAGGCAATCGCCCTGGCGCCCGGCCAGGCATCGATGCATTTCAATCGGGCGATGGCCAGGAAACAATTCGGACTGGTGGAAGCCGCCGAGCAGGACCTCGAGACCTGCCTGTCCCTGCAGCCATCCCATGCAAAGGCGCATTGGATGCTGGCCGGATTGCGCACCCAGGACCTGGTGGCCAACCATCTGGCCCAGCTGCGCCGGCAACTCGAAAATGTCCGTGGCGGCAATGAAGAAATGATCGCACTGTCCCTGTTCAAGGAGCTCGACGACCTTGCCGATAGCCCTGAAGCCGGTCGCGCCCTCGCCCGTGGGATAGCCGCGCGCGGACCCCGGGCAATGGCTGCCGGACATGATCACGCCGCCCTCGTGGATACCTTGGTCACGCGCTGCAACGACAAGTTCGTGCGCCCTCGGGAAAGCTTGCGCGCGGAAAAC